>NZ_JBFUMR010000003.1:0-212899 GCF_054049275.1 Nocardioides sp. P5_E3 | reverse complement strand
GGCCGGCGGCGACGGCCGCGGCCGCCCCGCCGGACGAGCCGCCGGCGGTGCGGGTGGTGTCCCACGGCGTGACCGCCGGAGGCGCGACGTCGGGCTCGGTGTAGCAGGGCGAGCCGAACTCGGGCGTGCTCGTCTTGCCCAGGCTCGGCATCCCCGCCGCCTCGACGCTCAGGACGAGGTCGTCGGAGGCATCGGGCACGAAGTCGTCGTACGCCGCGGAGCCGAAGGTGGTCCGGACCCCGGCCGTCGGGTGGAGGTCCTTGATGCCCGTCGGGACGCCCCAGAGCGGACCTGCGTCCGCGGGGCGTCCAGCTTCGGTGAGCCGGCGGGCGTGGTCTCGCGCCTGCTCGTGGGTCGGCGTGACGAACGCGCCCACCCGGTCGGCCCGGCCGGCGTAGTGCTCGACCAGCTCGAGCGGCGACACCTCGCCGCGGCGTACGGCGTCGCCCTGCTCGAGCGCGGTCAGGTCGTGGAGCACACCGCCGAACCTACCGATCGTTGCGTTCCCCGGATATCCGGGGAAGTTCCCGCTTGTCGGCCGATGCTTCGGCCGACAAGCGGGAACTTCGGCAGCAGAGTCAGGTCAGGCCGCGACCTCGACCTCGTGCGCGACGAGGGCATCGAGGGCGCCGAGGAAGCGCTGAACGGCCTCCTCGTTGGCCAGCGGGTCGCCCTCGAGGGCGGGCTCGTCGACGACGATGCCCTCGACGACGACGGCCCCGGCGATGGTGGCCGAGTGGCGGGCGTGCTCGTGCGACCACTTGCCGCCGTACGGCGTGGGGGTGGCGCCGATGGCCGCGAAGGGCTTGCCGACGATGGCGCCCTGGCCGTAGGGCCGCGACAGCCAGTCGATGGCGTTGTTGAGCACGGCCGGCATCGTGCCGTTGTACTCCGGCGTCACGGCGAGCACGCGGTCGGCGCTGGCGACGGACTGGCGCAGGGCGGTGGCAGCCGCAGGAGCCGACTCGCCGTCGATCTCCTCGTTGTAGAACGGGACGGCGTCGATGCCCTCGACGACGTCGACGGTGACACCCGCGGGGGCGTGGTCGCGGAGGTGCTCGGCGATCCGGCGGTTGAGCGAGCCGGCGCGATAGGAACCGAGGAGGACAGCGACACGGGTCTGCTTCTGAGTGGTCATGAACGTCGAAACGGACCGCGGTCCGCTTCTATTCCGGTGCGGGCAAACTTTCTTCCGACCTAGGCTGAGGGCGTGACCCACCTCCTGCCGCTGGCCGACGAGCCTGCGCCGGAGCGGGCCGACGCGGCGCGCAACCGCGAGGCGATCCTCGCAGCGGCGCTGCGCCTGGTGGAGACCCGGGGGGTCGGGTGCGTGACGATGGACACGGTCGCGACCGAGGCCGGCGTCGGCAAGGGCACGCTGTTCCGGCGCTTCGAGAGCCGGGAGGGGTTGATGGCCGCGGTCCTCAACGAGTCCGAGACGGTGTGGCAGGGCAGCGTCATCTCGGGCCCGCCTCCCCTGGGCCCGGGCGCACCGCCGATGGAGCGGCTCCTGGCGTTCGGCCACTCGCGGATGCGGGTCAACGTCACCCACGGTGACCTGATCCGGGCCGCCACCGGGATGGACCCGGTCCGCTCCCGGGCTGCCGCCGGGTTCGCCCTCATGCACGTGCGCCACCTGCTCGGCCAGCTCGGGGTGACGGGCGACCTGCACTTCCTGGCGTTCGCCCTGCTCGCCCCGCTGGAGGCGATGGCGCTCCAGCAGCAGCGGGTCGACGGGGTCAGCCTGCCGCAGATCGAGCAGGCCTGGGACGACCTCGTGGCACGCGTGGTCGGCTGACCGCAGGCGCCCGCGGGGTCAGCTGCCCAGCCGCTCCTTCATCGCGGCGATCTCGACCTGCTGGTCGGTGCCGATGTGGCTGGCCAGCTGGAACACCTCGGACTCCTGGCCGCCCTCGCCACCGGTGAGCAGCGTCTCGACCATCACCACCGCGCCCTCGTGGTGGCGGATCATGCCCTGCAGGAACAGCCGGTCGAACCGGTCGCCCTTCGACCGCGCGAGCTGGTCGAGCTGGGCGGGGGTGAGCATGCCGGGCATCTCCTGGTGGTCGCCCGCACCGCCGTGCTCCCCGTGCCCGCCGTGCATGCCCGACACCATCTCGCCGCGCTGGCTGAGCCACTTCTCGAGCAGCGCGATCTCGTCCTGCTGCGACACCTCGATGCGCTCCGCGAGCTGGGCGAGGTCGGGGTCTGCGGCCCGGTCCTCGACGAGGGCGGTCATCTCGAGCGCCTGCTGGTGGTGCGGGATCATCATCTGGACGAACTCGACGTCGGCGTCGGTCCAGGTGGGCTCGTCGATCGCCTCGGCCTCGTCCGGCGAGAGCGTCTTCCCCGCCTCACCGGGGGCGCCGAGCTGGACCACCGGCGCCGCCTCGTCCGCGGGCGGGTCGTCGTCGGACGTGCAGGCCGCCGACCCCAGCGCGACGGCGAGGCCGACGAGGAGAGCCGGCCACCGACGGACCCGACCGGTGCCGCTGTCGCTCCTGCTCCCCATGCGGGTCTCCCACTCGCTCGATGCTTGCTGGTTCGGCTGGCTGGCTCGATCTCGGTGCCGCAACTGGTCGGCCGCGGGTATGGCGGTCCACCCCCCACCCTCGCTACGTTGTCCGACATCGTAGGTCGATCTCGCGGCGGGCATCCCGGGCCCGGGGCTTTGGGGCGACCCGAACGGGAGGGTACCCACATGTCGCGTCATCCCCGTCCGAGCAGGTCCGTGCTACGAGCCGCCGGGGTGATGGCCCTGGCCGCCGCGCTCCTGCCGGCGATGGCCTACGCCGCCGAGGACGACCCGCGTGAGGGTCTCGCGCCGGGCTACCTCCCCTGGTCCGAGGCGAGCAGCAACATCGAGCTGCTCGACAACGATCCGCGCGTGGCGCCCTTCGACGCAGCTCCGGGCAACTTCGGGTTCGTGAACTCCGACCTCGCCTTCACCGGCGACACGGCGGTCGTGGGCAACTTCAACGGCTTCCAGTTCTACGACATCTCCGACCCGTCCGACCCGACCCTGAGCGGCTCCTTCGTGTGCCCCGGCGGCCAGGGTGACGTGTCGGTCTACGGCGACCTGCTCTTCATGTCGGTCGAGGAGACCCGCGGCCGCATCGACTGCGGCAGCCAGGGCGCTGCCGGCTCGGTCAACCCGGAGCGCTTCCGCGGCGTGCGGATCTTCGACATCAGCGACCAGAGCAACCCCGTCCAGCTGCCGGGCGTGCAGACCTGCCGCGGGTCCCACACGCACACGATCGTGAGCGACCCCGACGACCCGGCCAACATCTACATCTACAACTCCGGCACGTCCGGCGTACGCCCCGCGGCCGAGCTGGCGGGCTGCGAGAACGCGAACGCCAACAACCCGGCCCCGGTCACCTCGGGCAACCCGACGCAGTGGCGCATCGACGTGATCAAGGTGCCGCTCGCAGCACCGCAGACCGCGGCCATCGTGAGCCAGCCGCGCATCTTCACCAACCCGGCGACGGGCGCCTACAACGGGCTGCAGAACACGACCCCCGGCACCCTGCACCCGAGCGGTACGGCGTACTCCCCCCTGCCGAACACCAACACCTGCCACGACCTGACCTCGTTCCCGGCGCGTGAGCTGGTCGCCGGCGCGTGCCAGGGCAACGGCATCCTCCTCGACACCTCGGACCCCGTGAACCCGGTGCGCCTCGACACGGTGTCCGACCCGAACTTCTCCTACTGGCACTCCGCGAGCTTCAACAACGACGGCACCAAGGTGATCTTCACCGACGAGTGGGGCGGCGGCACGAGCGCCCGCTGCCGGGCGACCGACAAGCCGGAATGGGGCGCCGACGCGCTCTTCGACCTCGAGGGCGACCAGATGGAGTTCGCCAGCTACTACAAGATGCCCGCCGTGCAGACCACGCAGGAGAACTGCGTGGCCCACAACTCCTCGCTCGTGCCGGTGCCGGGTCGCGACATCCTCGTGCAGGCCTGGTACCAGGGTGGCCTGTCGGTGATCGACTTCAGCGACACCGCGAACCCCGTCGAGATCGCCTACTTCGACCGCGGGCCGATCAACACCCCCAACCCGACCGGTCTCAACCTCGGCGGCCTCTGGTCGACCTACTGGTTCAACGGACAGGTCTACGGCAGCGAGATCGCCCGCGGCTTCGACACCTTCGGGCTGACGACCAGCGACCTGCTGAGCGAGAACGAGCTCGACGCTGCCCGTGAGGTGCAGCTCGACGAGTTCAACGCCCAGCACCAGGAGCAGATCGTCTGGACGCCGAGCTTCAACGTCGCCGGCGCCTACTTCGACCAGGCCGTCCGCTCGGGCGAGCTGACCGGCACGACGCTCGACACCGTCGAGAAGCACCTCGCCAAGGCGGAGAAGCTCGCCGACAACCCCGGCAACGCAGCCAGGGCCCAGCTCGCCAACGCCATCCGGGTGCTCGGCACCTCCGGTGACCAGGGCGAGCTGCGCCAGGCGCTGGTCGAGCTGCGCGACAGCCTCTGAGCAGGGAGGGAGCCGCCACCCGTCCGGTGGCGGCGCCTCCGCTCAGCGGTGGTGTCGTCGCAGGCCGAAGGTCAGCCCGTCGACGAGCGCGCCCCACGACGCCTCGATCACGTTGGCGCCGACCCCGACGGTGACCCACGACGACTCCCCGTCGGTGGTCTCGATGAGCACGCGGGTGATCGCGTCGGTGCCGTGGCCCTGGTCGAGGATGCGCACCTTGTAGTCGATCAGCTCGAACTTCGCGACCTCCGGGAAGGCCTGGCCGATCGCCTCGCGCAGCGCGGCGTCGAGGGCGTTGACCGGACCGTTGCCCTCGCCGGTGACGACGTAGCGCACGCCCTCGGCCCGCAGCTTCACCGTCGCCTCCGAGATGGCCTCGCCGTCGGTGCGGGTCTCGGTGATGACGCGCCACGACTCGACGTCGAAGTACGACGGACGCGCGCCCTCGACCTCCTCGGCGAGCAGCAGCTCGAAGGAGGCGTCCGCGGCCTCGAAGGTGTAGCCGCTCTGCTCCATCGCCTTCACGCGGTCGGTGACGCGGGTGACGAGCTCGCGGTCGTCACTCAGGTCGTAGCCGAGCTCCCGGCCCTTGAGCTCGATCGAGGCGCGCCCGGCCATGTCGGAGACAAGCAGGCGCATGTCGTTGCCGACGACGAGCGGGTCGAGGTGCTGGTAGAGGTCGGGGTCGACCTTGATGGCACTGGCGTGGAGGCCGGCCTTGTGGGCGAACGCCGACGTGCCGACGTACGGCTGGCGCGATGCCGGCGGCACGTTGGTGACCTCGGCCACGGCGTGCGCGATGCGGGTCGCCTCGCGCAGCAGGCCCTGCGGCAGCACGTTCCGGTCCAGCTTGAGCTCGAGGTTGGCGACGACGGTGACGAGGTCGGCGTTGCCGGTGCGCTCGCCGTAGCCGTTGATGCAGCCCTGCACGTGGCTCGCCCCGGCGGCGACGGCGGCCAGCGAGTTGGCCACGGCGCAGCCGCTGTCGTTGTGGGCGTGGATGCCGACGCGGGCGCCGGTCGTCTCGATGACGTCGAGCACGACGTCGGAGACCCAGTCGGGCAGCATGCCGCCGTTGGTGTCGCAGAGGGCGACGACCTCCGCGCCGGCCTCGGCGGCCGTGCGCAGCACCTCGAGGGCGTACGCCCGGTTGGCGCGGTAGCCGTCGAAGAAGTGCTCGGCATCGAGGAAGACCATCTGCCCCTCCTCGCGCAGGTGCGTGACCGTGTCGCGCACCATCGCGAGGTTCTCCTCGAGCGTGGTGCGCAGCGCGAGCTCGACGTGGCGGTCGTGCGACTTCGCGACGAGGGTGACGACGCCGGCGCCGGAGTCGCGGAGGGCACCCACGAGCGGGTCGTCGGCAGCACGTACGCCGGCCCGGCGGGTGGCGCCGAAGGCCGCGAGCCGTGCATGGCGGAGGTCGAGCTCCTCCCGGGCGCGGCGGAAGAACTCGGTGTCCTTGGGGTTGGAGCCCGGCCAGCCGCCCTCGATGTAGCCCACGCCGAGGCCGTCGAGCTGCTTGGCGATGCTCAGCTTGTCGGCGACCGAGAGGTTGAGACCCTCCTGCTGGGCGCCGTCGCGCAGGGTGGTGTCGTAGACGTGGAACGAGCCGTGCAGGTCCATCGGAGGTCTCTCGGTCTCGGAGGTGTGGGGGCAGAAAAAAACCTCCTGGGGTGCAGGAGGTCGGCGCGGCGGGGAGTCCCGTCGCGCTAGGCAATGATGATCGTGCTGGCGGTCACGCCTTCATGGTGCCACCGATCCCCCGCTGGTGAGATCTGCGTCTCGCCATCCGGTCGACACGAACGTGCCCCGGGTGCCGCCCCCCACGAGCAGCACCCGGGGCAGGTTCGTCCCCCCAGATCGTCCCCCCAGATCGTCCCCCCAGATCGTCCCCCAGTACCAGCGGCCGGTCAGCAGTCGTACGCGTCCGCCCCGGCGACGTACGTGGCCACCATCTCCTCCGGGAGTGGCGAGCCGGCCCCGAAGTACTCCAAGCCCCTGCCGTTGGCCCCGTTGGGGTTCATCCGGCCGGTGTCCTTGGGATCGCCGATGGTCATCTTCTCGAAGACCTTGAGCCCGACCGGCAGGCCGGCGTCGCGCAGCGCGGCGTACCCGGCGTCGCGGGCGCCGTCGCAGGCGGCGGTGTAGCCCTCGAAGCCCGCCCCCTCCTCGGCGGAGACGACGAACCAGTTCGGCGAGGCCGGGCCGTCGAGCGAGTACATCGGGACGAAGCAGTGGTGCGCGCTGGCGCTGGCCGCGGTCACGGCGATCGCGGCGGCGGCCCCAGCGGTGACGACGCCGACGCGTCGGACGGTGATGATGCTCATGTGTTCCACCCCTCCTGCTGACCCCCTGCGGGCCAGCACGAGCAGTCCACCGCCTCGCCACGGCGGCCGCCACGGCCAGCGACCCGCACAGTTCTCGTACAGTTCGCCGGCTGCCGAGGCCACGGTCGCGCTAGCCGACCCAGGTCGCCTTGGCGCCACCGTCCTGGGAGGAGTTGACGACCATCTGCCCCTCCTCGAGCGCGACGCGGGTCAGGCCTCCTCGCGGCACGGTGACCTCGTGACCGTCGAAGAACACGAACGGCCGGAGGTCCACGTGGCGCGGCTGTGGGACGCCGTCGACGATCGTCGGTTGGGTGGACAGCGAGACGACGTCCTGGACGATCCAGCGCGTCGGCTCGTCGCGCATCGCCTGCCGGGTGGCGGCCAGCTGGTCCGCGGACGCCGTCGGCCCGATGACGACGCCCTCGCCGCCGGCCCCGTCGCGGGGCTTCGCGACCAGATCGGGCAGCCGGTCCAGTGCCTCCTGCAGCCGGTCGGCGTCCGTGAGGTCGTAGGTCGCCACGGAGCGGACCCGCGGCTCCTCGTGCAGGTAGTAGCGGACCATGTCGTCGACGTGCGCGTAGACGGACTTGTCGTCGGCGACACCGGTGCCGTAGCAGTTCACCATGCCCACCCGACCGGCACGCCAGGGCTCGAGCAGCAGGCCCGCCACGTCGACGCCGGGGTCGCGCGGCGCGAGGCCGTCCTGCTCGGTGCGGCGGTAGGCGGCACGCACGGGCGTCCCGTCGGCCAGTCGCAGCCCGTCCCCGTCGCGCCGGAGGCCGTCGGGCTCGACGAGCTCCAGCCCGGCCTCGGCGGCGAGGCGCCGGTGCTCGTAGTAGGCCGAGTTCTCCTCGCCGTCGGTGAGCAGCACGAGCGCGCCCTCCCCCTCGGGGTTCGTCGCCTCGAGGCAGCGGCGCAGCGCCGAGGCGCACTCGTCGAGGCCGGACGACGGCTCGACGCCCAGCACCTCCGACACGGCCTCGGACACGGCCATGGCGTACGCCATCCCCGACGGCGTGCGGAGGTTGTCCTCCAGCACCAGCAGCGTGCCGTCCTCGTCGCGGACGACGTCGAAGCCGGCGACCGAGATCCAGGCGCCCGCCACCGGGGCACTACCGGTGAGGTCCTGCTCGAGGTAGGGCGTCGCGTCCAGGACGTGGGCCGGCACGACGCCGTCGGAGACACACCGACGCTCGGCGTAGACGTCCGCGACGAAGGCGTCGAGCGCGCGGATGCGCTGTGCCAGGCCGTCGGCGAGGAGCTCCCACTCCCCCGGGTCGAGCAGGCGCGGGACGGGGTCGGCGCGGAAGGCGTGGCCGCCCGCTCCACCGAAGCGCACGCCCCGCTCCTCCAGCACGGCGTTGACGCGGCGGCTCAGGTCGTCGCGCTCCGCCGCGGACGACGGTCGCTGGGTGGGGTCGGTCGGGTGGGTCGGGTCAGCAGGCTGGTGCATCCGACCTGTCTACCAAGGGTGTGACCGGACCGTCCCCCCGTAGGGAGGTGCCTGCGGGGGGACGTCCGGTCTTCCGGTCGGTCAGCCGATCTCGCGGTACGCCGTCCACGCCGCCTGCATGCGGGCCGCCTGGCCCGCGGTGAACTGCGTCATGCAGGAGTCGTAGGTGTAGTCCATGAAGTTCGTGATCGGGTCCACTCCCCCACCCGCGCACGTGTCGCGCCCGACCGGGCACTGGAACGCCGGCGAGGCCTCGGGCGCGGTGTCGGCGACGTAGTCCCCCGGCTCGGAGCACCCGCCCTGGAACGTGTGGTAGAGCTCGAGCCAGTGCCCGATCTCGTGCGTCGCCGTGTCGCCCTCGCCGTAGGTGCTGTACGCGCGGCTGTCGCCGGTGTCGTCGGGCACGGTCGGGAGGCTCCGGTAGTCGACGACCACGCCGTCGCGGTACTGCGGGAGCGGGTTGCCGGCCGTCGCCGCGGCGTCGAAGTCGGAGGGGAAGTAGGCCCAGCCGAGGAGCGACTGGCCGAGGGAGGCCGAGTAGATGTTGAGCGTCTCCGACGTGCTGTCGCCGTAGAGCGCCTTCTTCATCGCCACCTCCTTGCCGCCGCCGCGGTAGAAGCGCGGGTCGCCGCCGTTGGAGGAGATGAGGTTGAACCACTGGGGCTCGTAGGTGCGGGTGACCTGCTCGAGCACGAAGGAGAAGCCGTGCGGGGCGTAGGCCGCGTTGAGCACCCGGATCTGCTCGGCGATGCGGGCGTCGGAGACGTCGCCGCCCTCCTGGCCGCGGTCCTTGGCGATCACGTGGAAGCGGACCGGGACGGTCACGGGGGCGAAGGCCGCCGCCGTCGTGCCGGAGCCCGGCTTGCCCCTCGCGGACGTGCGAGCCGCCCTGGCAGCCTTCAACGCCCCGGCCAGCGGGTCCTGGTGAACGACCTGCAGGTCGTCGCGCGGGATCGTGCCGGCCGGCGCCGCGGTGACGTCGCCGTAGTCGATGCAGTCGGTGGGCTTGTCCTTCGCCGGCGCCCCGGAGGACGGCGTCGACATGCCCATCCCGAGGGCGAGTGCGGTCACTGCGACGCCGATGCGTCGTACGGCAAGGGTGCTGCGAAGGTGCATGGGGGGTCCCCTCACGTGAGTCGGTGGAGGGAACGTAAGCCCGCCGGGCACACCGGGAGAAGACCCACCTTCGGGTGGAGCAGGCCGTCCTGACGACGCGAGAGCCCCCGACCCGGGGGGTCGGGGGCTCTCGTGGGTCGTCGCTACGGTCGGTCGGGCTCCTCGTCCACGACCTCACCGTCGAGGAGCAGCGGGTCCGCGGGCTCGGGGTCGTCGACCACGTGCACGGCCGCCTCCTCGGCGCCGGCCGCGGCGCCGTCGATGCCCACGTCCTCGGCGACGAGGTCCTTCTCGGTGTCGGTCCGGACACCTTCGTCCGCGGCGACCAGGCGTCCCGCCCGCTCGCCCTCGGCCTCCTCGACGTCGGCCTGCACGGCCTCGCCCTCGCTCGAGTCCTCGGCCACCATCGCGGCGAGGTCACCGCGCGCGGCCTCCTCGTCGGCGACCTCGTACGGGTCGGGCTCGGCAACCTCCTGCTCGACCCGCTGGTCGAGCGACTCGCCCTGGATCTCCTCGAGCGGGGTGTTGCCGTAGCCCTGCGCCGCCGACCACTTCTCCGGCGGCGAGTAGCCCTCGTCCAACGGCTCAGCGAGGCCGCGGTCGTCGACGAGGCTGTCGCCGTCGCCCTGGGGCTGGTCCTCGTCGTCGACGCTGTAGCCGTGGTAGCTCTCGTTGTCGGGCTGGTCGGAGCTCATCGGTCCTCCTGCTGTCGGGTGCGTGGACCCGGTAGGTACCCCGGTCGGGCCTGCCTGAACGGCGAGGTCCGTCACAACCAGCCGGGAAGCCGTACGTCGGAGAACGGGGCCGAGTCGTCGGGCGCCCAGCTGGTGCCCTGCGCGGACGCCGCCGCGCCGAGGCCTGACCCCGCGGCCGCGACGAGCAGCGTGACGAGCAGCCATGGCACGCCGCGGCGGGCGAGCGGGTCGACGACGCGGTGGACGGGCGAGCGGAGCCGCTCGGAGCCCGGGCCCCACCAGGTCGACAGGGCGAACATCGCCCCGATCACGGCGAGCGACGTGGTCAGCGACAGCGAGCCCGCGAAGCAGAGCAGCGCGACGCCGCAGGCGATACCCGCGCTCCACAGGAAGAGCACCAGCGAGCCGCCGAGGCCGGCCACGGCGTGCCACGGGGCGGCGAGCAGCACCTGGATGCCGTCGTACCACCTGGCTCCGCGACGGTCGCGCCGGTTGCCCGCGGACGACGCGGCCAGCGAGCCGCTGCGGAGCAGCCAGACGAGGACGACGAGGACGGCGATCGAGACATAGGGGGCGTACGTGATGGCGCCCGCGACGACGCCGCCCACGGCGAGCAGGGTGAGCGTGCGGCGCAACCGCTCGCCGGCCGGCACGTGCGGCCGGGCGGGCGGGCCGTAGTCGCCGACGTACTCGGTGGAGCCGTCCGGCAGCACGCGGGTCTGCCGGTGCGGCTGCGTGCCGGCGTCGCCCCACCCGACGGTCGCGTCGTGGTCGCGCCAGGCGTCGGTGCGGTCGTCGAGCTGGTCGTCGGTGGGGTCGTCGTCGTGCCAGGCACGGTCGCCGTGTCGGTCGTCGTCGCCCGGTCGGTCCCAGTCGTGGGACCAGTGCACCGGCTCACCGACCGGCTGGGGGTACGCCGGCGCGACGGTCGGCGCGAACGGCTCCGCCGTGGCCGTGCCGACGCGGGTCGGCGCCTCGAGGTCCTGACGGATGCCGGCGACGTAGGGCAGCGTGACGGGGGCGGCCGCGCGCTCCTCGCGCTCGTCGGGCTCGGGCGAGCCGAGGTGCTCGAGCCAGTCGCGGACCTCCTCGAGCGTGGGCCGGTCGGCGGGCTCCGGGGCGAGCGCCTCCTCGACCAGCTCGAGGACGTCGGGGTCCAGGCCGGCGAGGTCGTGCTCGCCGCGTCGCACGCGGTCCATGACCGCCACCGACGGCCCGCGGCCGAACGGCGCGCGACCGGTGCCGGCGTACGCCACCGTGGCCGCCCATGCGTGCACGTCGGAGGCGATCGTGGCGTCGTCGCCGTAGAGGATCTCGGGGGCGAGGTACCCCGGCGTGCCGAGCAGCCAGCCGGTCATGGTGATGCGCGAGTCCTCGGCGACGCGGGCCAGGCCGAAGTCGATCAGGATCGGCGTACGCCCCTCCATGATGACGTTGGACGGCTTGATGTCCCGGTGGAGCACGCCGACCGAGTGGACCGCCTCGAGCGCCTCGGCGAGGCAGTCGGCGAACCACAGCAGGTCGTCGCCCTCGAGCGCTCCCTCCTCCTGCACGTGGTCGTGGAGCGAGAGGCCGGGC
The DNA here is from genome assembly GCF_054049275.1 of Nocardioides sp. P5_E3. Classification (NCBI taxonomy): domain Bacteria; kingdom Bacillati; phylum Actinomycetota; class Actinomycetes; order Propionibacteriales; family Nocardioidaceae; genus Nocardioides; species Nocardioides sp. P5_E3. Next base: position 201,235 of record NZ_JBFUMR010000003.1, on the reverse strand, counting down.
ACGTAGCGGGTGGCGACGAAGGGGATCTCGCCGAACGGGTCGGCGTCGACGATCTCGGCGATGCGACGGCTGCGGACGCGGCTCAGGGAGCTGACCTCGCGCGCCAGCCGGCGCCGGGCCTCGTCGTCGCCGACGACGTCCGGGCGCAGGACCTTGATCGCCACCGGGCGCTCCCCCGGCTTCTGCCCGAGGTGCACCACGCCCATGCCGCCCTCGCCGAGGCGGGCACGCAGGGCGTAGCCGCCGACGGTCAGCCCGGGCGGCGGCGCCTTCGGGGACGTCGTCACGGCACGAGGATACGGCTGGAGCCGGTCGTTCCCCCGATCCCGGACGACGCGCCGCGCGCCGCTGTCGGAGGCGTCGGCGACGATGGAGCGGTGGACGAGGTACGACGGCGCCTGACGCTCGAGCGCGAGCAGGCGCTCGCGCGGCTGGCCAGCCTGACCGGCGACCACGAGGCGATGGTGGCCGCCTCCCTCGACACCAACGCCGACGACGAGCACGACCCCGAGGGCACGACCATCGCCTTCGAGCGCTCCCAGATCGGCTCGCTCGTGCGCCAGGTGCAGCACCACGTCGCCGAGGTGGATGCGGCCCTCGACCGGGCCGGGGCCGGCACCTACGGCGTCTGCGAGGTCTGCGGCCGCGACATCGGCGAACCCCGCCTCGAGGCCCTCCCCGCCGCCCGCACGTGCATCAGGTGCGCCTCCCGGCGGGCGTAGGGGCCGTCGCCTCGGCCCCATCCGACCGGGTCGCCCGAGGTGGCGACACATCGCATCGCGGGCCACCCGATCCGTGCCATCTGCCGCCACCTCGGTCTGGCCGTCGCCCGAGGTGGCGGCACATCGCATCGCGGGCCACCCGATCCGTGCCATCTGCCGCCACCCACGCCGGCGGTGCGACGCACTCGGTCATCCGGCCGATCCGATCGGCCACCTCTGGGCACTAGCGTGCACCCGTGCTCGCGCAGATCCGTTCCGTCGCGCTGTCCGTCTGGCGCCTTCCCGCGCCCCCGGACGCGCGACCTGCCGGACGCCTCGACCACGCGTTCGTGGGGGTCGTCGCCGTGCTCGCGGTCATCGAGGTCGCCGTGCTGCGACCGGACCTGCCGTTGCGCTGGCTGTCCCTGGCGGGCTTCCTGGTCTGGCTGCCGACCCTGCTCGTCCGACGGACCAGACCGATGCTCACCGTGATGGTCTTCGGAGCGGTGATCCTCGCCCTCCTGGTGGTCTCGAGGGTGACCGACGGAGCTCCACCGGGTGACCTCAACACCGCCATCGTGGCGCTCCTCATCCCCTACTCCCTGGCGCGCTGGGCCCGCGGGGAGGACGCCGTCATGGGCCTCCTCCTCTTCCTCCTCATCGCGGGCGGCTCGCTGGTCTCGCAGGACCTGCCCGCCGCGGACCGGATCGGCGGCACCGCGGTGATCGTGGCGGCGGTCGCGCTGGGTGCGACGGTCCGCGCCCGGTCGATGCTGCACACGCGGCAGCTCGACGACGTACGCCGTGGGGAGCGGGAGCGCCTCGCCCGCGACCTGCACGACACGGTCGCCCACCACCTGACGGCCATCGCGATCAGCGCGCAGGCGGGTCTCGCGGTCGCCGGGCGTGACCCGGTGGCCGCGACGGACGCGCTGCGCCGCATCGACGAGGAGGCGACGCGCACGCTGGCAGAGACCCGCAAGGTGCTGCGCCTGCTCCGCACCGACGAGGGGGCGCCCGACCGGCCGCTGGCGGACCTCCGCGGCCTGGCGAGCGGCGGGCCCGGGCCCGGGCCCGTGGTGACGGTCGCGGTCGACGACGACCTCGAGGACCTGTCCCCGACCGTCGCGGCCGCGCTGCAGCGCATCGCGCAGGAGGCGGTCGCCAACTCCCGCCGACACGCCCGCGACGCCACCTTCGTGCAGGTGCGGGTCACCCGTGAGGAGGACGGCGTGCAGCTCGTCGTGACCGACGACGGGCGGGGCTCGACGGGAAGCGGGGACGGCTTCGGCATCGTCGGCATGACCGAACGGGCGGTGCTGCTCGGCGGTCGCCTCGAGGCCGGGTCGCTCGCTCCCCTCGTGGGGTGGCGGGTCACTGCGACACTGCCCCTCGAGGAGGCACGATGACACTGCGCGTGCTGGTCGCCGACGACCAGGAGATCGTCCGCACCGGGCTCGCCATGATCCTGGGCGCGCAGGACGGCATCGAGGTGGTCGCGACGGCCGTCGACGGGCAGGACGCCGTCGAGCAGGCGCGGGACCTGCGACCCGACGTGTGCCTCCTCGACATCCGCATGCCCCGGCTCAACGGCATCGAGGCGACCCGCGCGCTCGCCGGGCCCGACGTCGCGGACCCGATGGCGGTCGTCGTGGTGACCACGTTCGACCTCGACGAGTATGTCTACGGCGCGCTGCTGGCCGGCGCCAGGGGCTTCCTGCTCAAGGACTGCGGTCCCGAGCTGCTCACCCACGCCGTGCGCGCGGCTGCCCACGGCGGGTCCCTGATCGCGCCGACGGTCACCACCCGTCTTCTGAAGAGGTTCGCGGCCAGGGACACGCCGCCCCAGCCGACCTCACCGCTGACCGAGCGCGAGGAGCAGGTGCTGGTCGCGGTGGCCCGCGGGCTGACCAACCACGAGGTCGCCGCCGAGCTCTACATCTCGCTCAGCACGGTGAAGACGCACCTCGGCTCCCTCATGGGCAAGCTCGGCGTCCGCAACCGGGTCGAGCTCGCGCTCTGGGCCTATCAGACCCGCCGGCTCGACTGACGCGCCTGCGAGCGCCGCACCAGCCACTCCGCCACGGCGAGGTTCAGCACCCACGCGAACCCCATCCCGGCGGCCTTGAGGCCACCGCCGGGCTGGTCGACGAAGAGCACCATCGGGCCGAGCACGAGCGCCTGCGTGCCGGCGCCCTGCGCGACGGCGTACGACCTCGCCATCCACCGCTGGTGCGTGCGCACGTCCCGGGCGCGGATCGCGGCGACGCCCAGCACCAGCCCCACCGCCATCAGCGTGCCGAAGACCAGCCGGAGCCACATCAGGGCGGTGTTGTCGTACGCCGGCAGGTGGCCGGACACCGCCATCACCAGCCCGCTCACCGCTGCCGCGAGGCCGGCCGGGACGAGCACGCGACCGCTCCACCGGTGCCAGCGCGGCCGGCGACGGCGGAAGGAGGGCATGAACTGGAAGGCCCCCAGCACGCAGTACGTCGTCGCCCCGAGGATGTGCACCACGACGGGGACGGGGAGGTCGAAGAAGCGCGCGTTCTCGGCCGTCCGACCCGACGACAGGTCGACCAGGCGCGCGGCACCGGCAGCCACTGGCACGAAAGTCAGGGCCAGCAGGCTCGCGGGGATCCACCACTCGCGGCGGGGACGGGGCGGGGCGTCGGGTCGGCCCGGTCGGGAGACGGTCGTGCTCATGACGACGAGCCTCGCGGCGCGGGGCGTACGACGCATCGGCCCGCAGGCCGCAGCGGGTCAGCCGATCGGCCGAGGCGCCGCCTGCGACGACTCGAGTGCCTTGATCAGGGTCAGGGCGTCGTGGGGACCGATGTGGCGGGTCTCGCCGATGAAGAAGGTCGGGGTGCCCCGCACCCCGCTCTCCTCGGCCGACGCCACGTCGTGGGCGACGTGGCGCGCCAGGTCGTCGTCGTCGAGGTCGCGCACGAACTCCTCCACGTCGAGGTCGAGCCCGGCGGCGTAGCCGACGAGGTCCTCCAGCTCGAGCTCGTCCTGGTGGGCGAAGAGCACGTCGTGCATGTCCCAGTAGCGACCCTGCCGTGCCGCCGCCTCAGCGCCCAGCGCGGCCAGCTCGGCGTGCGGGTGGACCGGCAGGGGCAGGTGGCGGGTGACGTAGCGAAGCCGGTCGCCGAAGTGCGCGCGCAGCTCCTTGCCGACCCCGCTCACGCGGGCACAGAAGGGGCACTCGAAGTCGAGGTACTCGACCAACGTCAGCGGCGCGTCGACCGGTCCGGTGATGTGGTCGCGCGCCGGGTCGACCGGTCGGCTGAGGAGCGTCGGGAGGGCCGCGTCACGCTGGCCGAGGAAGCGGGCGGCGAAGCGGAAGGCGAGCCAGCCGGCGAGGCTCGCGAGTGCGGCGGCCACCAGGACGCCCACGCGCGCCTCGTCCTGCAGCCGCGACGACTCGAAGGCGAGGCTGATGATGAGCAACGACACCGTGAAGCCGATGCCGGAGAGCGCACCGCCGGCCAGGGTGTGGCCCAGGCCGACGCCCTGTGGCAGCCGCCCCCAGCCGAGGCGCACGCTCGCCCACGCGCCGGCGAAGATGCCGAGCGCCTTGCCGACGACGAGGCCGAGCACGATGCCCCACATCAGCCGCGACCCCAACGCGTCGCCGAGCACGCCGTCGCGCAGGTCCACGCCGGCGTTGGCCAGCGCGAAGACGGGTACGACGACGTGGCTGGTCGGTGAGTGCAGCGCCTCCTGCAGGCGCTCGTTGACGGAGATGGCCCGGGTCAGCGACCGGCGCGCAGCCCGCTGCACGCCCGGCATCGGCGACTGCCGGAACGCGCGGAAGCTGCGCGCCGCGTCCTCGACGTCGGACCGCCGCGGGTCGAGGGCGGGGACCAGCAGGCCGCTCAGCATGCCGGCGATCGAGGCGTGCACGCCGGACTCCAGGGTGGCGAACCACAGAACCAGCACGACCAGCACGTAGGGCGCCGCCTGCCAGACGCCCGCGCGGTCGAGACCGACCAGCACGAGCAGGCAGAGGGCTGCGACGGCCAGGGCCCCGAGGGACAGCTCGTCGGAGTAGACGACGCCGATCACGCTGACGGCGACGATGTCGTCGATGACGGTGAGCGTCAGCAGGAAGATCCGCAGCTGGGTGGAGACCGCCGGGCCGACCAGCGCCATCACGCCGAGCAGGAACGCGGTGTCGGTGCCGATGACCGCGCCCCACCCGGCCGCCGCCTCGCCGGACGGGTTGAGCGCCAGGAAGATCGCCGCCGGCACGAGCATGCCCATGACGCCAGCGACCAGCGGCACCACCACGCGGCTGCGGTCGACGAGCTCGCCGATGGCGAACTCCTTGCGGACCTCGAGGCCGATGACGAAGAAGAACACGACCATCAGGCCGTCGTTGATCCAGTGGTGCAGGTCCATCGTCAGGCCGCCGTCACCGAACCTGATCGACAGCTCGGTGTGCCACAGGTCGACGTAGGACTGCGACCACGGCGAGTTGGCCCACACCAGCGCGATCAGCGCCGCCATGACGAGCATGCCGGCGGAGCCGGACTCGGTGCGGATGAAGTCGCGCAGCGAGCGCGAGCTCTGCGCCTCGAACGCCTCGGACCCCCGGCAGGAGGACTGGTCCGGGTCAGCCTGGTCCGTGCTCACACGACGCGGTGCATCCAGCCGAAGGTGTCCTCCGCGCGGCCGAACTGCATGCCGACGAGCGCCTCACGGATCTGCATGGTCAGCTCGGTGCTGGACGGCGCGGGCGTGACGCCCTGGGGCGAGCGGAGCTCGCCGACGGGGGTGACGACCGCGGCGGTGCCGCACGCGAAGACCTCGGTGATCTCACCGGAGGCGACGCCGTCGCGCCACTCGTCGATGGAGACCTTGCGCTCCTCGACGGCGTGGCCGAGCTTGCCGGCGAGCTCGATGATCGAGGCGCGGGTGATGCCCTCGAGGATGGTGCCGGTCTCGGGGGTGACGACGCGGCCGTCGGCGTGGACGAAGAAGAGGTTCATCCCGCCGAGCTCCTCGATGTAGCGGAACTCCTGGTCGTCGAGGAACACGACCTGGTCGCAGCCCTTCTCGATCGCCTCGCGCTGGGCGGCGAGGGACGCGGCGTAGTTGCCGCCTGTCTTGGCCGCGCCCATGCCGCCGCGACCGGCGCGGGTGAAGGTCTCCGACAGCCAGAGGTTGACCGGCTTGATGCCGCCCTTGAAGTAGGCGCCGGCCGGCGACGCGATCACCATGAAGGTGACGTGCTGGGACGGCCGAACGCCGAGGAACGTCTCGGAGGCGAACATGAAAGGGCGCAGGTAGAGCGACTTCTCGCCGACGCCGGAGTTGTCCGGAACCCACCGCTGGTCGACCTCGACCAGCGCGTCTACGTAGGCGACGAAGTCCTCGACCGGCAGCTCAGGGAAGGCCAGCCGCTGCGACGAGCGCACCATGCGGGCGGCGTTCTGCTCGGGACGGAAGGTCCACACCGACCCGTCGTCGTGCCGGTAGGCCTTCATCCCCTCGAAGGTCTCCTGCGCGTAGTGCAGCACCGCCGTCGCCGGGTCGAGCGTCAACGGTCCGTAGGGCTGGATCCGGGCGTCGTGCCACCCCGCGTCGGGCGTCCACTCGACCAGCAGCATGTGGTCGGTGAAGTGCTGCCCGAACCCGGGGTTCGCGTGGATCTCCTCGAGCCGGGCGAGGTCGACGGGCGTGGGGTTGGCGGTGGTGCTGATCTGCATGGGGTCAACCTATTCCAGAGGCCCGGAGGGGCGCTCAGAGACGGGCGGCGATGGCGTCCCCGACGTCGCTCGTACGACGACTCGTGCCGGGGTCGCGCTCGGTGAGGTCGGCCAGGACGGCCGCCTCGATCGCGGCGGCCGCCTCGGCGTGGCCGAGGTGATCGAGCAGGAGCGCGCCGGAGAGGATCGCGGCGGTCGGGTCGGCCTTCTGCTGCCCGGCGATGTCGGGGGCGGAGCCGTGGACGGGCTCGAACATGGACGGGGCCGTCCGGTCGGGGTTGACGTTCCCGGAGGCGGCCAGCCCGATGCCACCAGTGATGGCGGCGGCGAGGTCGGTGATGATGTCGCCGAAGAGGTTGTCGGTGACGATCACGTCGAATCGGGCGGGGTCGGTGGCCATGAAGATCATGGCCGCGTCGATGTGGATGTAGTCGGTCGTGACATCGGGGAACTCCGACGCCACCTGCTCGAACAGGCGCCACCAGAGGGAGCCGGCGTTGACCAGGACGTTGGTCTTGTGGACCAGCGTGAGCTTCTTCCGCGGCCGCTTCTGCGCCCGGGCGAAGGCGTCCCGGACCACGCGCTCGACGCCGTACGCGGTGTTCACCGAGACCTCGGTCGCGATCTCGGCCGGGGTGCCGACCCGGAGCGCGCCGCCGTTGCCCGTGTAGGGGCCCTCGGTGCCCTCGCGCACCACCACGAAGTCGACCTCGCCCTTGTCCAGGACGTGCCCGGCGAGCGGCGAGACCGAGCCCGGGAAGAGGCGCGACGGGCGCAGGTTGACGTAGTGGTCGAGCTCGAAGCGCAGCTTGAGGAGCAGGCCGCGCTCGAGGATGCCGGGAGGCAGGTTCGGGTCGTTGGGCTTGCCGCCGACGGCTCCGAGCAGGATCGCGTCGTGCTCGCGGATCTCCGCGAGCACCGAGTCGGGCAGCACCTCGCCGGTCGCGAGGTAGCGCTCGGCGCCGAGGTCGTAGCGCGTCGACTCGAACTTCACCGGCGAGGCGACCTCGAGGACCTTGAGGGCCTCGGCGGTCACCTCGGGGCCGATGCCGTCGCCGGGGATGACGGCGAGGGTGGGGCTCCCGGTGTCGCGGGCGGCGGCGGTCTGGTCGGTGTCAGGCATGCGGCGAACGTTAGTTGTCGTCCGGACGCTGACCGCCGCCGTCTCGCAGGTCAAGCGCGGTCTGGACGGCGACCGTCGTGTTCTCCGCGCTGCGCGGGTTCTCCGGGTCGTGGGCCGCGGGGCCCCAGGTGTCGGGATACATCTGGTACATCGATCTCACTCCTACGTACGTGACGGTGGGTGAGCCCGAAGCCGCCGACACCGCGGCGGGTAGGGAAGCAGGACGGCGGGGATCGCCCGGGCCCGGCTGCCGGCCGACGAGCGTGCGGGTCGCGCAGGACTGCGGAGGACCCGCCGCGAAGGCGGTGGCTTCGAGCTCTGCCGAGCAGACGCTCGGCGAGAGGGGCGAAAGGCCGGGTGGCGGAACCTCGTCAACGCCGAACACCGCGACGAGGTGGCCCTTCTGTCAGGCCTCGCCGCGGCAGTCGATAAGTACGAAGACGCTCCGCATGGTGGGACGACTGTACGACTGCCGGACGGGCCGCCGCACGCGGTTTCGCCGAACGTGTCAGATCGTGAGATGTCGGCCCGTCCAGTGGGATCGCGCGCGAGGAGTGACAGACTCGGCGACCTCATGTCTGCTCCTCCGGAACTCCCCGAGATCGTCCAGCGCGCGTTCGACGTCTGCCGCCAGGCCGGCTACGTCGCGTTCTGCCGCAACGAGACCGGTCGCCTCCTCGCCACCCTCGCCGCGACCAGGGGCGGCACGATGGCCGAGTTCGGCACCGGCTGCGGGGTCGGCACCGCCTGGCTGCGCAGCGGCGTGCGCAACGGGGCGCGGATCCTCACCGCCGAGCTCGACGAGTCGCTGGCCGGTGCCGCGTCCAAGATCTTCGACGACGACGCCAAGGTCGAGGTGCTCGCCGCCGACTGGAGCGTGCTGCGCGAGCACGGTCCCTTCTCCCTGCTGTTCCTCGACTCCGGCACCCCGTCCGAGGTGGGCGTCGACGCCGTCATCGACCTCGTCGAGCCCGGCGGCATCGTGGTGCTCGACGACTTCGCGCCGTGCGAGTCGTGGCCGCCGATCACCTACGGGCGCGTCGACACGCTGCGCGAGCAGTGGCTCACCGACGAGCGGTTCACCGCGGTCGAGGTGATGGTGGCCGCCGACGCGTCCGCCGTCATCGCCACCCGGCGCTGAGCACCGCGACCGGTCCCCTGTGAGACCCCTCGCCGTCGCGGCCCCGAGCCGCGAGGCCGCGGACGCCGCCGAGGCGATCGCCCGTGCGGGAGGCTCCGCCGTGGACGCCGCGATCGCGGCTGCCCTGGTGGCGATGGTCACCGAGGTCGGGCTCGTCTCGCTCAGCTCCGGCGGCTTCGTCACCGTGCAACCCGCCACCGGGTCGGCGTACACCGTGGACGGGTGGATGGACCGGCCCGGCGTCGGGCGTGCCCCGGGCGCGCCCACACCCGAGACGTGGGACGTCTCGACGGAGTACGGCGGCGGGGTGGAGATCACGATCGGTGCGGGATCGGTGGCGACGCACGGCTCCCTCGCCGCCTTCGGCGAGGCGCACGCGCGCGACGGGCACCTCCCCTGGGCCGAGCTCGTCGCACCGGCCGTCGACGTCGCGCGGGACGGCTTCGCCCTGGGCTCGGCGTCGCGCTACTACCTGCGCCACGTGCACGAGTCGATCTTCGGGTGGGACCCGGCGAGCCACGCGGCGCTGCACGACGCGGCGGGTCGGCTCACCGAGGATCGGGTCGTGGTGGCCGACCTCGCGGCGACGTTGGAGCAGATCGCCAACGACGGCCCGCGAGCCCTCCACGAGGGCGACCTCGCCGACGCGATCGCGGCCGACGTCAGCGCCCGCGGCGGCCTGCTCGGGCGCGCCGACCTGGCGGCGTACGCTCCCGTCGTCCGCGAGCCCCTGACCACCCGCGTCGGCGGCTGGAGCCTGGCGACGACGACGCCCCCGTCTGTGGGCGGCGTGGTACTCGCAGCCATGCTGCGGCTCCTCGAGGATCGACCGCGGGGGGTGTGGGACGCCGACGACGTCGAACACCTGGTCCGGGTGCAGCGCGCGGTCCTCGGCCACCGGCGCGAGGTCCTGGAGGTCGCCGCCGACCTCCCGGCCGCGTCGCGCGCCTGGCTCGACCGGGTCGACGCCGACCACCGGGCGGTCCTCGAGTCGGGCTCGACGGCGCACGTGTCGGTCACCGACGCCGACGGCGCCGCGTGCTCGCTCACGGTGTCGTCGGGCTACGGCGCCGGCATGATCGCCGCCGGCACCGGCATCTGGCTCAACAACTGCCTCGGCGAGCAGGAGCTCAACCCTCCCGCCCGCGACGTGGCACCGGGCTCGCGCCTGCTGTCCAACATGGCGCCGGTCGTCGGGCGCCACGACGACGGGTCGACCCTGGCGATCGGCTCGCCGGGTGCCGACCGCATCACGACGGCGGTCGTCTGCGCCCTGGCCGGGTTCGTCAACGGCGGCCTCGACCTCGAGGACGCCGTGGCCCACCCCCGGGTGCACGTCCACCGCGCGGGCCTGCCGGACGAGGACGTGCGCCGCGAGGAGGGCCTGACGATGTACTTCGGCGGCGTCGGCGCTGCTCTCACCCGGGCCGACGGGACCCTCGAAGCGGTCGCCGACCCGCGACGCGAGGGCGTCGCGAGGGTGCTCGACGCGCCGGGTCGTAGTCGGCTGCTTGGATGACTGGCATGGCCAAGAAGAAGGCAGCCGCCGCGAAGCCGGCGCTGCTCACGGTCCGCGGCATCATCCGGACCTTCGGCGAGCGCACCATCCTCAGCGGGGTCGACCTCGACGTGCGCGCCGGCGAGGCGGTCGGCGTCGTGGGGCCCAACGGCAGCGGCAAGTCGACGCTCCTGCGCTGCATCGTCGGCGCGGACGAGGCCGATGCGGGCGAGTCGACGCTGGCGGGCAACGTCCTCGACGAGCGCCGCCCCGAGATCCGTGCCGACCTGGCAATCGTGATGGACGACATCGACTTCTTCCCCGATCTCTCCGTGGTCGAGCACCTCGACCTCGTCGCGCGTGCGCACTCGCAGGCGGATGCCGAGGAGGTCGTCAACGTCGTGCTCGACGAGGTCGGCCTGATGGAGGTGTCCGGGCAGCTGCCCTCGACGCTCTCCTCCGGCCAGCGACGACGACTCGCGCTGGCCAGCGCGTTCGTCCGCCCGCGCAAGCTGCTCGTGCTCGACGAGCCCGAGGCCCGGCTCGACGTCGAAGGCGTGACCTGGCTGGGCGACAAGCTGGTCGCGGAGAAGAAGGCCGGTCGCGCGGTGCTGCTCGTGAGCCACGACCCCCGGCTCGTCGAGCGCGTGTGCGACCGCGTCGTACGCCTCGGGCCCGCTCCGGAGCCGGCCGATGTCGACTGACGTCGCCCCCGAGCGCACCGAGGTCCCGTCGGCACGGGAGGTGCGGCAGGAGATCCGGGACTGGCGCCGCGGTCGCGCGGAGCTCAGGTGGGGCGAGGTGCTCTCGAACGCCTACGTCGGACTCTTCTGCACCGTGATGGTCGGCGCGATGGCGGGCAACGTCGTGCTCAACCTCCGGCGCCTGGCCGACGAGACCTGCACCGCGAGCTGCGGCGAGGTGCGCGCGGCCGCGCCCTGGCTGGTTGCGCTCGCGGTGACGCTGCTCGCGCTCGGCCTGGCCCGCCTGCTCGGACCCGTCTTCAGCCCGCCCGCCGCGAACAGCTGGGTGCTGAGCTCCCCCGTCGACCGCGGTGCGCTGCTGCGGCCCGGGTGGGTGCGGACCACCGTCCTCACCACCGTCGGGGCCGCCCTCCTGCTGGTCGCCCCGGCGGTCCTCGGCGGCTTCGCGTGGCACGAGGCGGTCGTCTACGTCGTCGCCGGCAGCACGACCGCGCTGGCGTGCGTGGGGGTGGCCGCGCTGTCACAGGTGCGCGAGCACCAGGCCTCCCGCTGGCTCACCTGGCTGGTCACATTGGCGCTGTGGGCCGTGCTGGGGCTCTCCGCGACCCAGGAGCTCGGGAGGCTGCCGGACGTGCCGTCGGGTGCGGTCCTGGCGGTCGCGGTCGCGATGACGGTCGTGGCCGTCCTGCTCGCGTGGCGCTCGGCCCTCGCGGTCGGCACGGTCTCGCGACGCGTCCTCGGCCAGACCGAGCACCTCTCCCCCAGCCTGTCGGGCGCGCTGTCGTCGGTCGACCTCGGCCTGATGTACGACGTCCTGCTCGCGCGCCGCTGGGGGCGTGGCGCGCACGTGCGCAGCCACACCGGCGGTCCCCTCGGCTGGGGCGCCCTGGTCCACCGCGACCTCCGCCGCGCGATCCGCGCCCCGCAGCCCTACGTCCTTCTGGCCGGTCTCGTGCTGGTGCCCTACGCCGCCGCGGAGGCCGACGCCGGCCGCGCGGTCGTGCTGGCGACGACGCTCGCCGGACTGCTCGGTGGTCCTGCGCTCTGCTCCGGGCTGCGGGTGGTCGTGAGGACCGAGGGGCTGGCGCGGATGATGCCGTTCCGTCGGCAGACCCTGCTGCTCGCCCACGTCGTCGTGCCGGGCGGCGCGCTCATGCTCTTCGCGCTGGCGACGACACCGACGCTCGTGGGGGAGGTCCAGGGCGGAGGAGCGATCAACCTCGCGATCGCGTGCGGCCTCTCCTCCGTCGCGGCGACCGTGCGGTGGATCACCGGCAAGCCGCCGAACTACGCGGCGCCGATGGTGAGCACCCCCGCCGGCGGCGCACCCACCGGCGTCATCTTCAGCGTGGCCCGCGGCTTCGACGTGTGGGCCATCACTGCCCTGCCGCTGATGTTCGGCCAGGGCGGCATGCTCTTCTCGTCGGTCATCAGCATCGGCGTGATCGCGTTCCTGACCTCCGACGGGATCCAGCCGCCGCCTCAGCAGCCCGCCCAGAAGCAGGGCCGGAAGCCGGGCCAGAAGCCGGGCCAGAAGCAGAAGCGCTGACGGCTCAGTCCGCGTCGGGACCCATCACGTCGACCGTGAACCACGGCAGCATCAGCTGGGTGAGCGGACCGATCGCCAGCGCGTAGACCACGGTCCCGACGCCCAGGACGCCACCGAGCAGCAGGCCGATGACGACCACGGCCACCTCGAGGCCGGTGCGGACGAGCCGCAGCGAGAGCCCGGTGCGCCGCGCCAGGCCGGTCATCAGGCCGTCGCGCGGCCCGCGGCCGAGCTGCGCGCCGATGTAGAGCGCGCTGGCCAGCCCGCAGAGCAGGACGCCGCCGACCATCAGGCCGAGCCGGCCCGCCATCGCCTCCGGGCGGTCGAGGACCGCCAGTGTCGCGTCGGCGGAGAGGCCCACGACGATCGCGTTGCTGATCGTGCCGAGCCCCGGCACCTCCCGCAGCGGGATCCACAGCACCAGCACCACGAAGCTGAACAGCACGACGGCCTGGCCGAGGGTCATCGGGACGTGGCGGATGAAGCCGGAGTGCAGCACGTCCCACGGAGCCAGGCCGAGCGCGCCGCGCACCATCATCGCCAGCGAGACGCCGTAGAGGAAGAGACCGACGTAGAGCTGCGGCAGGCGCCGCGCCAGGCGTCCGGCGCGCAGCTGGGCGACGGGGCCCAGGTCGACGAGGACGCCGCTGGGCGCGTGGACGGTTCCGGTGGGGGTCGTGCTGGTCATGACCCCATCCTGATCCCCAAGTGGCCTTGTCCGACATAGCCAATGATGGAACAGTGGCCTGCATGAGCCGCATCGTCAGCGCCCAGCGCGTGGCCACCCTCGTCGGTGACTTCCCCCGCTCCCCCGCCTACCTCGGCCTCGCCGAGAGCCTGCGCGTGCTCATCGGGGACGGCCGGATCGGCATCGAGGTGCGGTTGCCCAGCGAGCGCGACCTCACCACCTCCCTCGACGTCTCGCGCACGACCGTGACCCGTGCCTACGAGGTGCTGCGGGAGTCGGGGTACGCCGAGGCGCGCCGCGGGTCCGGCACGTTCACCACCGTGCCGGGCGGGCAGCGCCGCGCCCACGACCGGTCGCTGATGCCGGGCACCGGCGGCGAGGACGTCATCGACCTCAACTGCGCGGCGCACTCCGCACCGCCCGGCCTCGTCGAGGCCTACCAGCGCGCCACCGAGCAGCTTCCCGCCTACCTCAGCGGACCCGGCTACTTCCCGCTCGGGGTGCCCGCCCTCCAGACCCGCATCGCGGCGGCCTACGAGGCACGGGGGCTGCCGACCGTGCCCGAGCAGGTCATGGTCACCGCCGGCGCGCTGGCGGCGGCGTCGGTGGTGGCGCAGGCGTTCACCGCTCCCGGGGAGCGGGTCGTCGTCGAGTCGCCGACGTACCCCAACGCGACCCAGGCGGTGCGGCACGCGGGCGCCCGGCTCGTCGCGGCCACCGTCGACCCCGACGGCTGGGACCTCGACGCGCTGGCCGCCACGCTGCGCCAGACCTCGCCTCGGCTCGCGTACCTGATCCCGGACTTCCAGAACCCCACCGGACACCTGATGAGCGACAGCCAGCGCGAGGAGCTCGCCCACGCGCTCGCCCGCACCCGCACGACGGTCGTCGCCGACGAGGCCCACCAGGCGCTCGCGCTCGCGCCCGGGCTGGCCGACGACATGCCGCGGCCGCTCGCGGCCCATGCCCACGACGCGATCACGATCGGCAGCGCCAGCAAGTCGTTCTGGGGCGGCCTCCGCCTGGGCTGGGTGCGCGCCCCGCTCGCCGACATGGACCGGCTGCTGCAGGCCCGCATCGGCCTCGACCTGGGGGCGCCGGTCTTCGAGCAGCTGGTGCTGGCCGACCTGCTCGACCGCGCCGACGAGGTGCTCCCGCTCCACCGCGAGCGGCTGGTCACGGGCCGCGACGCCCTCGTCACGGCCGTCCGCGAGCACCTCCCGTCGTGGCGCTTCCGCGTGCCCGACGGCGGGCTCGCCCTGTGGTGCGAGCTGCCCGAGGCGCTCGGCACCGCGACGACGGCCGAGGCCGAGCGTCGGGGCGTCGTCGTCGCCCCCGGTCCGGTCTTCGCCGTGGAGGGTGGCCTCGACCGCTTCGTGCGGATCCCCTGGACCGCCTCCCCCGACGACCTCACCGAGGCCGTACGACGCCTCGCCGCAGCGTGGGAGCACGTGAACACCGACGCAGCCCGGCCGGCAGTGAGTCGCGCTGCCGGCCGGGTGATGGTCGCCTAGGGGCGATCCGTCAGGTCAGGTCCACCGCGCGCACCGAGGCGGCCTGCATCGCGGCCTCGATCTCGGTGAGGGTCTCGGACGGGATCGCCGAGTCGACGCTGAGCGCGACGAGCGCCGCGCCGCCCTTGTCCTGGCGCGAGACCTGCATGCCGGCGATGTTGACGTCGGCGTCGCCCAGGATGCCTCCGATGAGGCCGACCATGCCGGGACGGTCCTCGTAGGTGAAGAACGCCAGGTGGGTCGTCGGCTCGATGTCGACGTCGAAGCCGTTGACCTCGACCAGCCGCTCCTTCTGCGCGAGCCCCACGAGCGTGCCGCTCACGGACACCTGGGTGCCGTCGGCGAGGGTCCCCCGCAGGGTGATCAGGTTGCGGTGGTCGGGGCTCTCCGCCTCGGTCACCAGGCGCACCTCGGTGCCGCGCTCGGCGGCGAGGAGCGGCGCGTTCACGTAGGAGACCTGCTCCTCGACGATGTCGGCGAAGACGCCCTTGAGCGCGGCCAGCTCGAGCACCTTGACGTCGAACTCGGTGATCTCGCCGCGAACCTCGACGTCGAGCTGCTGCGCGACCTCGCCGGCCAGGGAGGTGAAGACCCGGCCGAGCTTCTCGGTGAGCGGGATCCCGGGACGTACGTCCTCGGCGATGACGCCGCCCTGCACGTTGACGGCGTCGGGCACCAGCTCGCCGCTCAGGGCGAGCCGGACCGAGCGGGCCACGGCGACGCCGGCCTTCTCCTGGGCCTCGTCGGTCGACGCGCCGAGGTGGGGCGTGGCGACGACGTTCTCGAGCTCGAAGAGGGGGCTGTCGGTGCACGGCTCGCTCGCGAAGACGTCGAGGCCGGCGGCGGCGATCTGGCCGGTCTTGAGGGCGTCGTAGAGCGCGGCCTCGTCGACGATCCCGCCGCGGGCGGCGTTGACGAGGACCAGGCTCGACTTCGCGCGGGCCAGCTGGTCGACGCCGATCAGCCCGACCGTCTCCGGCGTCTTGGGCAGGTGGACGCTCATGAAGTCGGACTCGGCGAGCAGCGTGTCGAGGTCGACGAGGCGGACACCCATCTGCGCGGCGCGGCCGGCCTGCACGTAGGGGTCGTAGGCGATGACCTTCATGCCGAAGGCGCTGAGGCGCTGCGCGACCAGGACGCCGATGCGGCCGAGGCCGACGATGCCGACCGTCTTCTCGTAGAGCTCGATGCCGGTGTACTTCGAACGCTTCCACTCTCCGCCACGGAGGGCGGCGTGGGCCGGGCTGATGTGGCGGGCCGCGGCGAGCATGAGGGCGACGGCGAGCTCCGCGGCGCTGACGATGTTGGAGGTCGGCGCGTTGACGACCATGACCCCTGCCTGGGTGGCGGCCTTCACGTCGACGTTGTCCAGACCCACGCCCGCGCGGGCGATGACCTTGAGCCGTCGCGCGGCGGCGAGGGCCTCGGCGTCGACCTTGGTGGCGGAACGGACCAGGATCGCGTCGACGTCGGCGATCGCAGGGAGGAGCTCGGCGCGGTCGGCACCGTTGCAGCTGCGGATCTCGAAGTCCGGGCCGAGCGCCTCGATCGTGGCGGGGCTCAGCTCTTCTGCGATGAGTACGACAGGCTTCGCGTGTGCGTTCACAGCGGGGTCCTCGGGTGATCAATGGTGTGTTCGGGGACTGCACGACGCTGTGCCCGGCTCACATTACCCGCGAGTGGGACACGAGTCCCATCGCCCCAGCATCCGGACGTCGTACCCGACGCCTACGATCCAGGCATGGGCGCGATGGACGACGCGGAGCGGCTCGAGCCGGCGACCGTCGAGGAGTGGAGCGCGTGGCTTCGCGACCACCACCCGCAGCCGCAGGGCGTGTGGCTGGTCAGCCCGCGCAAGGCCGCCGAGCGGGCCTTCTCCTACGAGGAGGCCGTGCTGGAGGCGCTGCGCTACGGCTGGGTCGACTCGACCGTCAAGCCCGTCGACGAGCTCCGCTCGATGCAGTGGTTCGCCCCGCGCCGACGGAGCAGCATGTGGACCCGCATCAACAAGGGGCGCGTCGCCCGCCTCGAGGAGGCCGGTCTGATGGAGCCCGCCGGTGCGGCCGCCATCGCGACCGCCAAGGAGACGGGCATGTGGACCCTCATGGACGACGTCGAGGACTGCATCGTGCCGGACGACCTGGCCGCCGCCTTCGACCGCAACCCGGGCGCGCGCGAGCACTGGGAGTCGTGGTCGGCCTCGGCGCAGAAGCTGATCCTGACGTGGATCGTGCTCGCGAAGCGGCCGGAGACGCGCGCCGTCCGGATCTCGACGACGGCGGAGAAGGCGGCTCAGGGGATCAAGGCGCAGTGACGCGCAGGCGTCAGATGGCGCAGCCGTCCGGGCCGCACTCCTGCCCGTCGGCACCGGTCGCCAGCACCTCGATCTTCGGCTGCGACTCCGCCCACGCCCGCTCGAGCACCTGCGTGAACACCTCGGTCGGCTGCGCCCCGGAGACGCCGTACTTCTCGTCGACGACGAAGAACGGGACACCGCTGGCGCCGTAGGCCTGGGCCTGGGCGACGTCGGCGTGCACGTCGTTCTCGAACTCCCGGGAGCCGAGCACCTCCTCGACCCGGGCGGCGTCGAGGCCCGCGGCCTGCGCCACGTCACGCAGCACGGCGTGGTCGGCGACGTTGCGGCCCTCGGTGAAGTAGGCCGCGAGGAGGGCCTCCTTGACCCGGCCCTGGAGCTCGTTGCCACCCTGCTCGTGGGCGAGGTGGATCAGGCGGTGGGAGTCGACGGTGTTGAGGTGCAGCGTCTGCGAGAGCCGGTAGACCAGGCCCTCCTCGGCGGCGACCGCCTCGACGCGGTCCTGCATCTGCTGGGCACCGTCGGGCGACTGGCCGTACTTGCGGGCCAGCATCGTCGTGGTGCTCTCCGTCGGCTCGGTCGGCGCGCCCGGGTCGAGCTGGTAGGAGCGCCAGTGCACCTCCACCTCGTCGGCGTGCTCGAACTCGGCCAGGGCGTTCTCGATGCGACGCTTGCCGATGTAGCACCACGGGCAGACGACGTCGGACCAGATCTCGATCTTCACGTCGTCCCCAACACGCCGTCTGACCTGCGTGTTCCCCGGCGGACTGTGCAGTGAGTCTCCAGGAGACTCAACGGCCAGTCCCGGGCGTGTCGCGCTCAGGACTCCTGGCGGCGGACCTTCGCGCGCCGGGCCACGAACGTCACGCCGAAACCCAGGACGAGCGCGAGCAGGACTCCGAGGTTGGCGTAGGCCCACGGACCCTCCCAGTAGGGCCCGGCCGGGTCGTCGACGTAGGTGCCGAGACCGAGCGGCTCGATGAGGAAGCCCTGCCAGTTGTTCCACGTGGCGTCGGTGGCGAAGTTGTTGACGACCAGGCCCCAGCCGAGGACCGAGGCGCCGATCATCGTGGCGAGCGCGGGGACGTCGACCGAGCCGTAGCGACCCGCGGGGTCGAACAGCGCTTCCTCGTCGTAGTCGCTCTTGCGCAGCGCGATGTCGGCGATCATGATCCCCGCCCACGCGGCCAGCGGGACGCCGAGGGTGATCAGGAAGCTCTGGAACGGGCCCAGGAAGTCCTCGGCGAAGAAGACGACCCAGATCGTGCCGAGGGTGAGGATCACGCCGTCGACGAACGCCGCCGCCGGCCGCGGGATCCGCACGCCCAGCGAGAGCAGCGTCAGGCCGGAGGAGTAGATGCCGAGCACCGCGCCGCTGACGAGGGCGAGGATCGCGGCGAGGAGGAACGGCACCAGGAACCACGTCGGGAGCAGGGTGCCGAGGGTGCCGATGGGGTCGGCGACGATCCCGGCGGACAGCTCCTCGGACGAGCCCGCGAGCAGCAGCCCGAACACCACGAGGAACACGGGGGCGACCGCGCCGCCGAAGGTGTTCCAGCCGACGATGGCGGCGCCCGGGGCGTCACGGTGCTGGTAGCGCGACCAGTCGGCGGCGATGTTGATCCAGCCGAGGCCGAAGCCGGTCATGACCATGACGAGCGCGCCGACCATCTGCTGCACGCTGCCGTCGGGGATCGCGCTGACCGCCGACCAGTCGATCTCGTCGAGCGTGAGGAGCACGTAGACGATGGTGGCGAGGCCGGTGATCCACGTCAGCACCGACTGCATCCGCATGATCACGTGGTAGCCGGCGACACTGGCCGAGACGATCAGGAGCGCGACGACGATGGTGGCGACGACCTGCGTCGTGGTCCCGCCCGACCAGCCGAGCTGGTCGAAGATCGTGGCCGTCGCGAGGACGGCGAGGATCGCGAGGAACGTCTCCCAGCCGATGGACACCAGCCACGAGACGACGCCGGGAACCTTCTGCCCGTTGACGCCGAACGCGGCCCGGCTCAGCACCATCGTGGGCGCCGAACCGCGCTTGCCGGCGATCGCGATGACGCCGCACAACGCGAACGACACCACGATGCCGACGACCGTGACGACGACCGCCTGGACGAAGGAGATGCCGAAGCCCAGCACGAACGAGCCGTAGCTGATGCCGAACACCGACACGTTGGCCGCGAACCACGGCCAGAACAGGTCCCGCGGACGCGCCGTCCGCTCGGACTCCTCGATGATCTCGATGCCGGTCGTCTCGACACCGAGCCGACGGGTCTGCTCCAGCCCCGACGAGGGCGTGGTCGTGTTGCTCATGACGGCATCGTCGCGCACCCGGGGCTCAGGAGCCAAGCGCGAGAAGCGGGGCCGGTGCGGAGCGCGGCGGGTCAGGCGAACAGCGACTGACCTACGTGCTCGCCGGGGCCGACACCCGGCGGGACCGCGAACAGCGCCGACCCGGTGAACTTGAGGTACTCGACAAGGGCGTCGGTCTTCGACATCGCCAGCTGCAGCGGGACGAAGTGGGTGTCGGGGTCACGGACGTAGGCGATGAAGAAGAGCCCCGCGTCGAGCCCGCCGAGGGCGTTCGAGCCGTCGACGAAGTTGTAGCCGCGCCGCAGCATGCGTGCGCCGCCGTGCTGGTCCGGGTGCACGACCCGCACGTGCGCGTCGACCGGGATGACCGGCTGGTCGTTGCTGCCGGGCATCGCGAAGTCGGGCTCGGTGTGTTCCTCGCCACCCGACAGCGGTGCGCCCGTGGCCTTGGTCCGGCCGACGAACATCTCCTGGTCGCCCAGCGGCTGCCGGTCCCAGACCTCGATCGTCATGTTGATCCGGCGCGCCACCAGGTAGGACCCGCCCGCGAGCCACGAGCCGGCCTCGTCGTCGGCGGCGGCGACCCACACGTGCTCGTCGAGCGCGGCGGCCTCCTCGGCCTTGACGTTGGCGGTGCCGTCCTTGAAGCCGAACAGGTTGCGCGGCGTCGACTGCGACGTCGAGGTGGTCGAGGTGCGGCCGAAGCCGAGCTGCGACCACCGCACGGCCACCGTGCCGAAGCCGATACGCGCCAGGTTGCGGACCGCGTGGACCGCGACCTGCGGGTCGTCGGCGCACGCCTGGACGCACAGGTCGCCGCCCGACCGCGCCGGGTCGAGGACGTCGCCCGGGAAGTGCGGGAGGTCGCGCAGGGACGCCGGCTGCCGAGCGGCGATGCCGAACCGGTCCTTGCCCTCGCCGTCGCGGAACAACGACGGCCCGAAGCCGAAGGTGATCGTCAGCCCGCTCGCCGGGAGGTCGAGCGCCTCGCCGGTGTCGTCGGGAGGCAGGCGCACGTCGCCCCCGATCGCGCCGCCCCCGGCCGGTTGCCCAGCGGTCATCTGCTCGGCGGCAACG
Source organism: Nocardioides sp. P5_E3 (assembly GCF_054049275.1). NCBI lineage: Bacteria > Bacillati > Actinomycetota > Actinomycetes > Propionibacteriales > Nocardioidaceae > Nocardioides > Nocardioides sp. P5_E3. Next base: position 180,887 of record NZ_JBFUMR010000003.1, on the reverse strand, counting down.
GTCCACTGCTGCAGCAGATCGATGAGCGCCTCGCGGTCGTCGGTCAGCACGTCGAAGGCGGCGAAGTGCAGGCGGTCCTGGGCCGGGGTGACGATCCCGGCCTGGTGCTCGCCACGGAAGGCGTACGACTCCTCCCGCCCGTCGCCGGGAGCGACCCCCGTGACGTCCGCGTCGGCATGCGCGGTCGTACGACCGGCGGCGAAGGCGCCCGCGACGCCTGCGAGCGCGACTCCCCCGCCCAGCAGGCCGCGCCTGCTGAGTCCGGTGGTCGTCGGCTGGTCGGTCAGGACAGCACCGCCGCGGTCAGCCGCGACAGCGGCTCGGACAGGGCGTTCACGGAGTTCGAGAACTCCTTGACCTGCTCGGGGGTGAGCTGGTCGTACGTCACGAAGCCGTCACCCTCACGCTGGGCGTCCAGCAGCGCCTGGAGCTCGTCGAAGCGGGTGGTGAGCTGGTCGGCGAGCTCGGGGTCCTTCTCCTCGACGATGGGCTGCACGCCCTCCCACGCGACCTTCGCGCCGTCGACGTTGGCCTGGAAGTCCCACAGGTCGGTGCGCGACCAGTACTCCTCCTCGCCGGTCACCTTGCCGGTGGCCACCTCCTCGAGGAGGCCGCGCGAGCCGTTGGCGATCGCGTCGACGGTGTAGGTGAGCTCCTGCACCCGCGAGTCGAGCTCCTCGGTGTTGGCGAGCAGGTCGTCGGCGTAGGTCGCGCGCTCCTCGTCGGTCAGCGGCGTGTAGCCCTCGGCGCGCTGGGGCCAAAGGTCCTTCTCGATGAGGTGCCAGCCGGTCCACTTCTGGCCGGGCTCGAGGTCGGCCTCGCGCGCGTCCATCATCGGGTCGAGGTCGCCGAAGGACTCGGCCACCGTCTCGATCCGCTCCCAGTGGGTGCGCGCGACCGGGTAGAGCGCCCGGGCGGCGTCGTCGTTGCCGGACGCGTAGAGCTCGACGAACTCCTGCGTCTTCTCGAGCAGCTGGGCGGACTGGTCCTCGACGTAGGCCGCGTAGTTGGCCTCCGCCTGCTCGACGAGCTCCTGCTCGTCGGCGGAGACCTCGACGTCCTCGTCGGAGGCGGTGACGGTGAACTCGCCGCGGATGCCTTCCCCGGCCATGCCCGGCTTGCAGGCGGTGACGTACGTCCCGGCCGGAGCGTTGACCGTCAGGGCTCGGGAGATGCTGGGGCCGATGTTCTCGACCTCCGCCACGATCCGCAGGCCGTCATCGCCGAGCAGGTAGAACTCGGTGACCTGGTCACCGGAGTTGGTCACGTCGAACGTCAGCGCTCCGGCAGGCGCCTCGGTCGCCGACAGCGTGCAGGAGTCGGCCGAGGAGTCGACGGTGAGCGCGCGGGGGTCGGCCGCGTCGCCGGACCCGCCGGCGGAGCCGGTGTCGGCGTTCTGCGTGCAGGCCGCGAGCAGCGGGAGGGCGGCCACGAAGGTCTTGCGCATGGACAGGTGCCTCTTTCTCAGGCAGCCGCACGCGACGGCGCGGCCGGGGTGGTGGAGCGTCGGCGGGCGCCGACCAGGAAGAGGGCCATCACCGGCACGGCGTAGAGCAGCCACGCGGCGGCCTCGAGCTTGGTGGTGGCCGGCGAGAAGTTGAAGATCCCCTTGAGCAGGGCGCCGTACCAGGTGTTCATGTCGACTGAGTCGGACACGTCGAAGGCGAGGTCGTGGAGCCCCGGGAGGAAGCGGGCCTCCTGCAGGTCGTGCACGCCGTAGGCGAGCACCCCGGCGGCGACGACGATGAGGAAGGCGCCGGTCCACGTGAAGAAGCGCGACAGGTTGATCGAAAGGGCGCCGCGGTAGATCAGGTAGCCCAGCGCGACCGCGGTGAGAATCCCGAGCGCGGCGCCGAGCAGGGGTTGCCACGTCGGTGTGGCGGCGCCGACGGCGTCGCGGGTGCCGGCCTGGGTGGCGGCCCAGAGGAAGAGCGCGGTCTCCAGGCCCTCGCGGCCGACTGCGAGCACGGCGACGACCACGAGTGACCAGCGGCTGCCCTCCGCGGCCACGTCGATGCGGCCGCGCAGCTCACCACTCAGGCCGCGTGCGGCGCGGGCCATCCAGAAGATCATCCAGGTCACGAAGCCGACCGCGACGATGGACAGGCCTCCGCCGATGAGCTCCTGCGCCTCGAAGGTGAGCCCGCGGGGGCCGAAGGTCAGCGCAGCGCCGAACGCGAGGCTCACGCCGACCGCGAGTGCGATGCCCGCCCAGATCCGCGGGAGCAGGTGCCGACGGTCGGTCTTCACGAGGTAGGCCACGAGGATGCTCACGACCAAGGCCGCCTCCAGCCCTTCGTGCAACCCGATCAGGTAGTTCGCCAGCACAGCGCAGGACCCTACACCTTAGGTTAGGCGTACCTAACTCAGGGCGGGTCACGCGGTGATGACGACCTCGCCGTGCAGCACCGAGAACCAGCCGTCGGGATGCTCGGCCCACGCCCGCCAGGCGGCCGCCACGGCCACGAGCTCGCGCGTCGTCGCGCGGCCCTCGTCGACGAGCTGCCGGGCGAGGGCGGTCGAGGTGAGCCGGTCGGCCCAGAGGTTGCCCCACCACGCGCGCTCCTCGGGCGTCGCGAAGCACCACGTGGCAGAGCTCGCGTCCACCTGGGCAGCTCCGGCGGCGTGTGCCCAGGCCAGGAGGAGCCGCCCGGCGTACGGCTCTCCCCCGTTGGCGCGGGCGGCGTCGTCGTACAGCTCGAGCCAGCGGTCCAGCCCCTCGCTGGCGGGGTGCCACGAGAAGTGGCCGTAGTCGCTGTCCCGGGCGGCGACGACGCCGCCGGGACGGGTCACGCGCAGCATCTCGCGGAGCGCGCGGACCGGGTCGGCGACGTGCTGCAGCACCTGGTGGGCGTGGACGACGTCGAACACCCCGCCGAGCCCGTCGACGTCGAGGTCGTGGACGTCGCCCACCACGACCGTCGCGTTGGTGACGCCCTGCCGGTCGAGCTCGGCTCGGGTGAGCGCTGCCGCCTGGTCGTCGACCTCGAGGGCGACGACCTCCCGCACCAGCCGAGCCAGGTCGGCGGTGATGGTGCCCGGGCCCGACCCGACGTCCAGCAGGCGCTGGCCGTCGTGCAGGTGCGGCAGGAGGTACGCCGCCGAGTTGGCGGCGGTCCGCCAGCGGTGCGAGCGCAGGACGGCCTCGGCGTGCCCGTGGGTGTAGGTGCTCACGGGAACCTCCGAGGCCGTCACTGGCGTCGTCGCGGGTCTACGCCGACCGCATCAGCGGGCGGAGCTGCCCTCGGTGTAGTCGGAGTCGTGCGACTTGACCCAGGCCATCAGCTTGCGCAGCTCGCGGCCGGTCTGCTCGATCGGGTGCGACTCGCCCTTCTTGCGGAACTCCGTGAACTCCGGCGAACCGTTGTCCATGTCGGTGATGAAGCGCTCGGCGAACGCGCCGTTCTTGATGTCGGCGAGCACGTCCTCCATGTTCTTCTTCACGTCGGGCGTGATGACCCGCGGACCGGAGACGTAGTCGCCGAACTCGGCGGTGTCGGAGACGGACCAGCGCTGCTTGGCGATGCCGCCCTCGTACATCAGGTCGACGATGAGCTTGAGCTCGTGGAGGCACTCGAAGTAGGCGACCTCGGGCTGGTAGCCGGCCTCGGTCAGCACCTCGAAGCCGTACTGCACGAGCTGGGAGGCGCCGCCGCAGAGCACGGCCTGCTCACCGAACAGGTCGGTCTCGGTCTCCTCGGTGAAGGTGGTCTTGATGCCGCCGGCACGCAGGCCGCCGATCGCCTTGGCGTAGGAGAGCGCGAGGTCCCAGGCCTTGCCGGACTCGTCCTTCTCCACCGCCACGAGCACGGGCACGCCGCGCCCGTCGACGTACTCGCGACGCACCAGGTGGCCGGGTCCCTTGGGGGCGACCATGAAGACGTCGACGCCCTCGGGCGGGGTGATGTAGCCGAAGCGGATGTTGAAGCCGTGGCCGAAGACGAGGGTGTCACCCGGGGTCAGCGCCGGCTCGATCTCCTCGGCGTAGAGCTTCCGCTGGTGCTGGTCGGGGGCGAGGATCACGATCAGGTCGGACTCCTCCGCCGCCTCGCGCGGGGTGAGGACGCGCAGGCCCTCGGCCTCGGCCTTGTCGCGGCTCTTCGAACCGGGCTGCAGGCCGATCCGGACGTCGACGCCGGAGTCGCGCAGGGACAGCGCGTGGGCGTGGCCCTGGCTGCCGTAGCCGATCACCGCGACGTTCTTGCCCTGGATCAGGCTCAGGTCGGCGTCGTCGTCGTAGAACATCTCAGCCACTGGGGGCTCTCCTTCATGTTGGTGGTTCACTCGGTGATCGAGTAGCCGCGAGGAACGAGCGGCGTATCGAGATCTGGGTCAGTTGGCGATTGCGGAAACGGGGGCGGGTACGGCGACGGGGCGGTGGGTGCGCTCGCTGATCGAGCGCGACCCGCGACCGATCGCGACCATGCCCGACTGCACGAGCTCACGGATGCCGAAGGGCTCGAGCACGCGCAGCAGGTCGGCGAGCTTGTCGGCGTTGCCGACGGCCTGAACGGTCACCGCGTCGGGTGCGACGTCGACGACCTTGGCCCGGAAGAGCTGGACGGCGTCGAGCACCGCGCCACGGGTGGTGGCGTCGGCGCGGACCTTGACGAGCAGCAGCTCGCGGTTGACCGATGCGGCGCCGTCGAGCTCGACGATCTTGATGACCTCGACGAGCTTGTTGAGCTGCTTGGTGACCTGCTCGAGCGGGGACTCGTCGACGTTGACCACGATGGTCATCCGCGAGATCTCGGGGTGCTCGGTCGGGCCGACGGCGAGGCTGTCGATGTTGTAGCCGCGGCGCGAGAACAGGCTCGCGATGCGGGCCAGGACGCCCGGCTTGTTCTCGACCAGCACGCTCAGGGTGTGCTTGTTGCTGGGGCTCGTCATCAGATGTCGTCCTCGTCGAACTGGGGCGCCAGGTCGCGCGCGTACTTGATCTCGTCGTTGCTGGTGCCGGCGGCGACCATCGGCCACACCATCGCGTCACGGTGCACGCGGAAGTCGACCACGACCGGCCGGTCGTCGATCGCCATGGCCTTCTCGATGGTCGCGTCGACCTCCTCGGGCGACTCGCAGGCCAGGCCGACGCAGCCGTAGGCCTCGGCGAGCTTGACGAAGTCGGGGATGCGCTTGGAGTGCAGGTCGGTGTTGGAGTAGCGCTCGTTGTAGAAGAGCGTCTGCCACTGCCGCACCATGCCGAGCGACTCGTTGTTGATGATCGCGACCTTGATCGGGATGTCGTTGATCGCGCAGGTCGCGAGCTCCTGGTTGGTCATCTGAAAGCAGCCGTCGCCGTCGATCGCCCAGACCGTGCTGTCGGGCCGGCCGACCTTGGCTCCCATCGCCGCCGGCACCGCGAAGCCCATCGTGCCGAGGCCGCCGGAGTTGATCCACGTGTTGGGGTTCTCGTAGCCGACGTAGTGCGCCGCCCACATCTGGTGCTGGCCGACACCGGAGGCGTAGATCGCCTCGGGGCCGGCGATCGCGCCGAGCCGCTCGATGACGTACTGCGGGGCGAGCGAGCCGTCTGCCGGGGTGTCGTAGCCGAGCGGGTAGCGCGTCTTCAGCCCGGCGACGAAGGCCACCCACGCCTCGTAGTCGCCGTCGGCGCCCTCGGTCGTGAGCAGCGCGACCAGCTGGGCGATGACCTCCTTGCAGTCGCCCACGATCGGCACGTCGGCGTGACGGTTCTTGCCGATCTCGGCGGGGTCGATGTCCGCGTGGATGACGAGCGCGTTCGGCGCGAACGAGTCGAGGTTGCCGGTCACCCGGTCGTCGAACCGCGCGCCCAGGCTGATGATCAGGTCGCTCTTCTGCAGGCCGGCAACCGCGGCGACGGTGCCGTGCATGCCCGGCATGCCGAGGTGCTGCGGGTGGCTGTCGGGGAACGCCCCGCGCGCCATCAGCGTCGTGACGACCGGGATGCCCGTCAGCGCGGCCAGCTGCGCCAGCTCGCGCGACGCGCCGGCGCGGATGACGCCGCCGCCGACGTAGAGCACCGGGCGCCGGGCCTCGCGGATCAGCCGGACGGCCTCCTTGATCTGCTTGGCGTGCGGCGTCGTCACAGGCCGGTAGCCGGGCAGGTGCAGCTCGTCGGGCCAGGCGAACGTCGTCTGCGCCTGCAGGGCCGACTTGGCCACGTCGACGAGCACCGGGCCCGGACGGCCGGTCGAGGCGATGTGGAAGGCCTCGGCGATCGTGTGCGGGATGTCGGCGGGGTCGGTGACCAGGAAGTTGTGCTTGGTGATCGGCATCGTGATGCCGCGGATGTCGGCCTCCTGGAAGGCGTCGGTGCCGATCATCGCGGCGCCGACCTGCCCGGTCACGGCCACCATCGGCACCGAGTCCATGTGGGCGTCGGCCAGGGGCGTGACGAGGTTGGTCGCGCCGGGGCCGGAGGTCGCCATGCAGACACCCACCCGGCCGGTGGCGGCGGCGTAGCCCTGGGCGGCGTGCCCGGCACCCTGCTCGTGGCGGACCAGGATGTGGCGGATCCGCGTGGAGTCCATGAGGGGGTCGTAGGCCGGGAGGATCGCACCGCCCGGGATCCCGAAGATGTCGGTGACACCGGCCGCCTCGAGGGACGTGACGAGGCTCTGCGCGCCCGTGACCGATCCGCTTCCCTGTGCGCCCTGCTGTGTCATGTCCTTCTCTCCTGCGTGTGCGATGTCCGGCGATGAGCCCATGAAAAAACCCCTCGGCCCGGTGGGCGACGAGGGGTGACGCGCGTGCGTTGGCCGACTGGCCTCAGCTCACGCGTCGCGTGCGTACAAGAATCTCGGTGCGCATGCGACAACCGTCGTCGCCGGGGTGGTCCGGCGTCAAGCAAGTGTGACAGGCGTCCCAGCATATGGAACGGGAGTCTCGCCATGTGGCGCGGCGCGCTCCGGGAAGGCGGTCCGGTCACCCGCGGTCGAGCGGCGTGCAGATGCAGGAGCGGTTCCCGTCGGCGTCCTCGACCACCCAGAACGACGGCGCCTCGGCGTCGCTCACCAGCCGGCCACCGGCGGCGAGGACCGCCTCGAGCCGCCGCTCGCCCTCGTCGTGGGGCACCCACACGTCGAAGTGCCAGCGCTGCTCGGGCTCCTGCGGGGGAAGGGTGGACTCGCCGCGCTCGCCCTTCTGGAACCACAGCCCCGGCACCTGACCGCTCGGGTCGACGGGCTCGCCGTCCGCGACCTCGCCATCGAGGAGCGCGGCGTAGAAGGCGCCGAGCCGCTCGGGCGCGGCCGTGTCGAGTCCGGGCTCGAGGGCGGTGAGCCCGGAGGTGTCGGCGCTCGCGCCGAGCTCGGCCGCGAAGCCACTGATCCGCCGAGCGAGGTCGACGTCGCGACTGGTGATCCCGCCGACGTCGTGGCTGCTGAGCGTGACGATGACCTCGGGGTAGGTCAGCGAGACGTCGGGGTGGTGGTCGGCCTCGTCGGCGGCGGCCCCGATGCGGTCGACGAGGGCGACGCCCGTCGCGAAGTCACCGGTCCGGAAGCGGGCCCGGAGCCGGTTGAGCACCTTGCGCCAGTCGTCGAGACCTGCCTCGAGGATCTCGTCGTGGCTCAGGCGCGCCTTCGGGTCCGTGGTCGCATCGCTCATGGCACCGACCCTGCCACCGTCCACCGACGGCGACCAGCCCCTTCGTGTCGCCGGCCGTCGCCGACCTCAGGCGATGGACTGGGTGATCTCGCGGGTCTCACCGTCGACGACGACCCGGGCGAGCGCCCCGTTGATGAGCGGCAGGTGCGGCGGCACGTGCCCGATCTCGAGGTCCCACACGATCGGGACGTCCAGCCGACCCAGGGCGTCGAGCACCGCCTCGCGCTGCGTCAGGTCCTCGTGGTCGGGCGCACTGGTCCGGCCCACCAGCACGGCGGCCGCCCGGTCGAACCACCCCGCCAGCCGCAGGGAGTGGAGGTAGCGACAGATGTTGATCGCGTTCTCCTCGCACGCCTCGACGTAGACGATCGTGGGCTCGTCGAGGTCCTCGGCCCACGCGCGCACGTCGCCGTACGGCGTGCCGGCGAGGTTGGCGACCGTCTCGGCGCAGCCGCCGATCAGCCGGCCGGCGACGTCCAGCCGACCCCCGCCCTCCACCTCCCAGCGGCCTTGTCCGACGTGCGTCCACTCGGTGGCCCGCGCGTCCTGCTCGAAGCGGACCCACGTCGCGACCAGGCCGGAGTCGCGCTGCACGAACGGCCCCGGCTCACCTGCCAGGTCGAGCCAGTGCAGCAGGCCGTCGGGGACGGAGTACGGCGTGTCCGCGAGGTTGTCGCCGTGGAGCGTGGCCCAGCCGAGGCGGGTCGTGACGGGCAGGAGGAGGGTGGACATGTCGGAGTAGCCGACGAGCCACGTGGGCTCGGCCTCGGCGAGCGCGTCCCAGTCGAGCAGGTCGACCATGTCGATCGCGGTCTCGCCGCCCCACGGGGGCACGACGCAGTGGATGTCGGGGTCGGCGAGCATGCGGGTCAGCTCGGCCGCGCGCTGCTCCGCGGGGGCGGAGGTGAGGCCGTCACCGTAGAGGCACTCCCCCACCACGACGTCGTACCCGCGACCACGCAGCCAGTCCAGGCAGAACTCGATCCGCGCCGCCGAGGCGCCCGTGACGCCGGCGGACGGAGCAGTCACGGCGATGCGGTCACCGGGGCGTAGCGGGGCCGGGAAGCGGAGTGGTCGGGACATGTCACGAGTCTGACACTGTGTGTCCATGGGTTTCGGTGACGTCGTGCAGCAGGCCATCCATGCCGGGACCGGGGTCCCGCGGTTGTACGCCGCCGCGACCAGGGCCGGCCTCGGACCCTCGGGCGCCTTCGAGGTGCTGCGCGTCTCGCAGGCCGCCCTGAAGGCGGCCGCGACCCACGGCCGCGGCGTCCCGGGGCGCACCAACGCGATGCGCCACTTCATGTGGCAGGCGACGCTCACTGCGCGCTTCGGGGTCGACGTCGCCCGCTCGATCGCGGCCGCGCAGGAGGCCGGCACCCGCAACCGTCGCGACTCCAGCGTCGACGAGCAGAACAACGCGGCGGGCCAGGCCTACGGCACCGAGCACGCCGAGGACCTGGCGGGGCTGACGCCGTCGGAGGCGATGAGCAGCCTGGTCCCCGTCGCCCTGGGCATGTGGGAGTCGGGCGAGATCGTCTGGGTCCGTCCCAGCTAGGACTGCGCCTCGGGCGCGAGCAGTCGTCGTACGACGTCGACGAGCGTGGCCCGCTGGGCGTCGGCCGTGAAGTCCGCGTCCACCGCGAGCCGGCCGAGGAAGCCGTCGATCACGACCATCAGCCACGCCGTCAGGTCGTGGGCGGAGCGGTCGGTGCGCACCTGTCCGGCCTCCTGCGCGCGGGCGACCCAGGGCTCGAGCCCCTCCTGGAGCACCCGGCTGTCGAGCGCCAGGGCGGCCTCGACCTCCGGCTCCCCCATCACCGCGCCGACCGCCCGGACGAACCCGGCAAGCCGAGGCTCGGACATCTCCTCCGCCGTGTGGTCGACGTAGGCCTCGACGACCGCGAGCGCGTCGGCGTCTTCGGCGCGGGCGTCGAACCACGCCCGGGTCTCCTCGGTGCCGAGGGCCAGGATCGCCAGCAGCAGCGACTGCTTGGTCGGGAAGTAGTGGAAGAACGTGCCGGAGCCGATGCCGGCCTCGCGGCAGATCGCCGCGGTCGACGTCCCGGCGTAGCCGGTGGCGGCGAAGCAGGTGAGGGCGGCGTCGATGATCACCAGCCGGCGCGCGAGGTGGCGCTCGGGGTCAACGGTGCGGGCCACCCGTCACGCCCTTTCTTGGAGTGGATGCTCTAGTATTGCACGCATGGGGGACACCGAACGCTGGCACCTCGTCCACGACGGCCACGAGCACGCCGTCGCGGTCGAGCGGGGCGCACTCGTCCGCGAGGCCGTCTGGACCCGCGACGGCGTCGAGGCGGGGCGGAAGAAGACCTCGGACGAGACCTTCGTCGTCGCGCCGAAGGGCGTGGGCGGGGCCGTCCGACTCAAGTTCGGGGTGACCGGGCCGACCCGCCGTGTCACGCTGCACGACTCCGAGACCGAGGCGCACACCGGCCTCGGAGGCACCGACCTCGAGCCCGAGGCCGGGTCGAAGGCGGCCGAGCGCGCCGAGTGGATCGGTGCGCACCCCCACCTGCACACCGCGCGGCAGACGGCCATTGCGGCGGCGGGCGTCGGCGTACCCGTCCTGGTGATCTGGCTGCTGACGCTCGTCCCGTGGCCGAGCATCCCGTGGCCCGACGTCGACCTGCCGTCGATCCCGTGGCCGGACCTGCCCTCCATCCCGTGGCCCGACATCCGCCTCCCGGCGATCCCGCGGCCCGACGTGAACCTGCCCGACCTGCCGCCGTGGGTCGACACCGTACGGAAGTTCGCCATCCCGATCCTGATCGCGTTCTTCATCGCGCGGGGCGAGGTCAAGCGCCGACGCAAGGCCGAGGAGAAGAAGGCGCTGGACCTTGAGTCTCCTGGAGACTCACGGGCAACCGGGGCTACCGACTCCAGGTCGTGAGGCCCTCGCGGTCGTGCTCGCCGTCGGGCCAGATAGCGCGGATCACGCCGGCAGCGGCGAGCGCCTTGCGGCAGCCCGGGCAGGGCGGGTCGGTGATGTAGGCGGTCGCACCCTTGGTGTCGCGGGTCGCGAACAGCAGGGCGTTGACCTCGGCGTGGATGGCGATGCAGAAGCCCGCCGTGCCCGGCCGGTCGTAGTCACCGAGCCCCGGCACCTCGTCGTACCCGAGCTGCCCGCGCGGGCATGCGCCGGCCAGGCAGTCGTCCTCGCCGGGCGCGGCGCCGTTGTAGCCGGTGGCGATGATGCGGTGGTCGATGGTGAGGACGGCGCCCACCCGTCGGCGCGTGCACTTGGCCCGGGCGGCGACGGCGTCGGCGATGCCGAGGAAGTAGTCGTCCCACCCGGGGACGGCGGGTCCGGTGCTCCCGGCGCTGGCGGTGCTCACGGGAGCACAGACTGCCCGATCTCGCCCGGGTTGTAGGCCACTTCCCAGCGGAAGCCGTCGGGATCGGCGAAGTATCCCGAGTAGCCACCCCAGTCGCGCCCGCTCGCCTCGCCGACCTGCGACGCCCCGGCGGCCCGGGCCTGCTCGAGGACGGTGTCGACGCCCTGCGTGGTGGCGAGGTTGTGGGACAGCGTGACGGGGGGTACGCCGCCGCGCGCCGGCGCCTGGCCGACCTCGGCGACGAAGCCGCTCTCGGTCCACAGGCTCAGCACGACCTTGTCGGCGACCTTGAACATGAGCACCTCCCCCGGCACGTGGATCTCGGGCTCCCAGCCCAGGCCCTCGACGTAGAAGCGCCGGGTGGCGTCGAGGTCGGTCACGACGAGGGTGATGAAGCTGACGCGCTGGTCCATCTCAGGCCTCCTGCTGGTCGGGTCGCGGGGCCCGGGCGGCCAGGCGGGTGCGTTGGCGGCCCATGTCGTCGAAGTTGTCGTCGTCGAGCCACGCGTCGAGCGCTGTGCGCACGCGCGGCCACTCGCCGTCGGTGATCGAGAACCAGTCGGTGTCGCGGTTGCGGCCCTTGTAGACGAGGGCGTTGCGGAACCGGCCCTCCCAGATGAAGCCGAGCCGGAGCGCTGCGCGACGCGACGGCGCGTTGAGGCTGTCGCACTTCCACTCGTAACGGCGGTACCCGAGGTCGTCGAAGACGTGACGCATCAGGAGAGCCTGCAGCTCGGTGGCGGCGCGGCTGCGCTGGAGCTGGCGACCGAAGGCGATCGCTCCCACCTCGATCGAGCCCATCTGCGGGTCGATGCGCATCAGCCCGCAGAAGCCGGCCGCCCGGCCGGTCTCGGTCGGCACGATCGCGACGAACACCCGCTCGTCGTCGGTCGCGAGCTGCTCGACGAGCGCGGCCATCTGCACGCGGTCGCGCGCGCGCTCCCAGGCCAGGTACGTCCAGAGCGCGTCGTCGTCCTCGCGGCACAGCGCCGCGAACAGGTCGTCAGCGTGCTGGGCGCCGATCGGTTCGAGGCGGACACCCTGGCCCTCGAGGACCACGTCCTTCGCCGGCGCGGTCGCACCCGTCCACTCGACCGGACGGCCCAGCGGCTGCCCGTGGTCGTTGGTCGACCGGGTCCGCGTCGCCGACAACCGCACCCCCACCGGCCCGGTCATCGCAGGGCCTCGGCCACGGCGGCGATGCCGCGCTCTACCTCGTCGAACGACGTCGACAGCGGGGAGAGCCCCAGCCGCAGGCCGCCGGGGTCGCGGTAGTCCGGGATCACGTCCCGCTCCCACAGGAGCGCGGTGACCTCGCGCATCCGGTCGTGGTGGAGGGTCACGTGGCCGCCCCGCAGGGCCGGGTCGCGCGGCGAGGCGAGGGTGACGTCGGGCAGCGTCGCGTCGGCGAGCTCGACGGCGTACGACGTCAGTGCGACGGACTTGGCGCGGATCGCCTCGATGCCCGCCTCCTCGACCAGCGCGAGCATGTCCTGCATGGCGACCATGCCGAGGATCGGCGGGGTCCCGGAGATGAACCTCCGCATGCCCGGAGCGGGCGTGTAGCCCGGCCCCATCAGGAACGGGTCGGCGTGGCCCATCCAGCCCTGGATCGGCTGGGTGAGCTGGTCCTGCAGGCGCGCGTTGACGTAGCCGAAGGCCGGGGAGCCGGGGCCGCCGTTGAGGTACTTGTAGGTGCAGCCGACGGCGAGGTCGGCGTCCCACTCGTCGAGGGCAATGGGCACCGAGCCCGCGGAGTGGCACAGGTCCCAGAGGACCAGGGCGCCGGCGTCGTGGCTGATCCGGGTGAGCTCCGGGGCGTCGGCGAGCCAGGCCGAGCGGTACGCGACGTGGTTGAGCACGACGAGGGCGGTGCGCTCGCCGACCGCCTCGCGGAGATGGTCGGCGGTGACGCCCTCGGAGGTGTCGACCTCGATCCACCGCAGCGTCAGCCCACGCTCGGCGGCGATGCCTTCGGCGACGTACCGGTCCGTGGGGAAGTTGTCGGTGTCGATGACGATCTCGGTGCGGCCGGGATCCGTGCGCACGGCGTGGTCGACGGCGGCGCGCATCAGCTTGTAGAGCCACACCGTGGTCGAGTCGCCGATGGCCGTCTGGCCCGCGGTGGCGCCGAGGCAGACACGCGCCAGGTCGTCGCCGAGCGTGGTCGGCAGGTCCATCCACTGCTCGTCCCACCCGCGGATGAGGCGGCCGCCCCAGTCCTGCTCGACGAACGCGCCGAGCCGGCCGGCCGTCGCGGCGACGGGGCGGCCGAGGGAGTTGCCGTCGAAGTAGACGAGGTCGCTCGCGGCCCCGACGAACCGGTCGCGGAAACGGGCAAGGGGGTCGGCGGCGTCGCGCTCGGCTGCGCCCAGCTGGATCGGAGTGCTCACCACGGCAACCTATCCGCCGCCCGGACCCTCCAGTGGGCCCGGCCGTACGTCAGTAGCAGACCGCTCCGTGGGCGGCGCTCTGGACGACCTTGCGGTACTTCCCGAGCACGCCACGGGTGTACTTCGGCGGCAACGGCTCCCAGCCCTCGGCGCGCGCGGCCAGCTCGGCCTCGTCGACGTGCACGTCGAGGGTCATGTTCGCCACGTCGAGGGTGATCTGGTCGCCGTCGCGGAGGAACGCGATGGGGCCGCCGTCGCTCGCCTCGGGGGCGATGTGGCCCACGCAGAGACCGGTGGTGCCGCCGGAGAAGCGGCCGTCGGTGATCAGCAGGACGTCCTTGCCGAGGCCGGCGCCCTTGATCGCCCCGGTGATGGCGAGCATCTCGCGCATCCCCGGCCCGCCCTTCGGGCCCTCGTAGCGGATGACGACGACGTCGCCTGCGGTGATGGCGCCCTCGCCCAGGGCGTCGAGCGCCTTGCGCTCGCCGTCGAAGACCCGGGCGGTGCCGGTGAAGGTGGAGTCGTCGAAGCCGGCGCTCTTGACCACGGCCCCCTCCGGCGCGAGCGTGCCCTTGAGGATGGTGAGTCCGCCGGTGGCGTGGATCGGCCGGTCGAGCTGGCGCAGGATCTCGCCGTCGAGCGGCTTGGGGTCGAGCTCCGCGAGGTTCTCGGCCATCGTCTTGCCGGTGCAGGTCAGCACGTCGCCGTGCAGGTGACCGGCGTCCAGCAGGGCGCGGAGCAGCACCGGGATGCCGCCGACGCGGTCGAAGTCGGTCCACACGAAGCGACCGAACGGCTTCATGTCGGCCAGGTGCGGGACGGTGCGACCGATGCGCGTGAAGTCGTCGAGGGTCAGGTCGACCTCCGCCTCGCGGGCGATGGCCAGCAGGTGGAGGACGGCGTTGGTCGAACCGCCGAGCGCCATCGCCATCGCGATCGCGTTCTCGAAGGCGGGGCGGGTCATGATCTGGCGGGCGGTGATGCCATGGCGGAGCATGTTGACGACGGCCTCGCCCGACTTGTGCGCGAAGCCGTCGCGGCGGCGGTCGACCGCCGGCGGGCTCGAGCTGCCGGGCAGGGACATGCCGAGTGCCTCGGCGACGCTGGCCATCGTGTTGGCGGTGTAGGCCCCACCGCAGGCGCCCTCACCCGGACAGATCGCACGCTCGATCTCGTCGACCTTCTCGCGGGTGATCTTGCCGGCCAGGCAGGCACCGACAGCCTCGAAGGCGTCGATGATCGTGACGTCCTTGCCGTCGACCTGCCCGGGCATGATCGTGCCGGCGTAGAGGAAGACGCTGGCCAGGTCGAGCCGCGCGGCGGCCATGAGCATCCCGGGCAGCGACTTGTCGCACCCGGCGAGGAGCACCGATCCGTCGAGGCGCTCGGCCATCATCACGGTCTCGACCGAGTCGGCGATGACCTCGCGGCTGACGAGCGAGAAGTGCATGCCCTCGTGACCCATCGAGATGCCGTCGGAGACCGAGATGGTGCCGAACTCCAGGGGGAAGCCACCGCCCGCGTGCACGCCGTTCTTCACGGCCTTGGCGAGCCGGTCGAGGGACAGGTTGCAGGGGGTGATCTCGTTCCAGCTCGACGCGACGCCGATCTGGGGCTTCTCCCAGTCGTCGTCGCCCATGCCGACCGCACGCAGCATGCCCCGTGCCGCGGCCTTCTCGAGCCCGTCGGTGACGTCGCGGCTGCGGGGCTTGATGTCGGGTCCGTCGGCTGCATGGGTCATGGCTGCAGGCTAGTCGGCGCGCCCGTCGCCGCTTCGCGGTGTCTCATCCCGGTCGCCTGGTCCGTCAGGCCGCCCGCCGCGGTCTCCACGCCTCCCGTCGCTCGTCCAGGAAGCGCACCTCGGCGGCGAGCTGGTGCGACGCCGGGTGGTCGTCCGGTGTGCCGTGCAGCTCCCGCTCGATCTCCTTCCGGAACCGCGAGACGTGGTAGCGCATCGCCGGGTCCCCCAGCCGCCTGGACCGGTCGCGCCAGGTGAACGCCTCGACGGACGTCATCGCCCGCAACCTCCGCGGGACCCACCACCCGGTGGCGCGCAGGTCGACGTGCGCCGGGAAACGGCTGCCACCGTAGGTCCGCGCCCCGTCAGCACGCATCGGCCCGACCTCACTCCCGTCCTCGTCGTGGACGGTGACCCGCAGGTGGGCGAGCCGCAGCAGCCGCTCGACCATGGACGCCCGCGGACTCGTACGCCCGGTCTCCCACCGCGCCACCACCGACTGCGACACCTCCAGGATCGCGGCCAGCCCACGCTGGGACACGTCCAGGATCCGCCTGATCCGGCGGACCATGCCCGGCATGCCGCCGTCGAACGGGCCCATGAACCAGTAGTCCCTCTCGGCCTGCGTCCAGTTCGCCAAGCAGTCCCAGGTCGATCCGTCGACCTCCGCCGTACCGCCCTGCTGGTCCTCGTCCTCGCGACTCACCAGATCCACTGCCCCACCTCTCGTACCGGCACCCGCGGTCGGGCACCTCGTACTCCCAGCACACCCACCGGCACCCACAGCGGTCGGCCCTCGTCCACAACCGTGACCCAGGACCCCGTCATGAGGTCGTCTGTGGACGATTCGTGGCCCCCATCCGACCGGCCCGGCGAGGCCGGTCCCGCGCTCCCTGGTTCGCCGGCTCCTCCCGCCCTCCCTTGCCGGTGAGTCGCTCAGAGACTCACCGGCAACTGCCGGCGGCAGCAGAGGCCGGACAGGCCGCCAGGACCTTGAGTCGCTGACAGACTCACCGGCAAGGGGGTGGGTCAGGCGCCGCGCTCGGCCTGGGTCTTGAGGTCGGCGAGGCCGCGGTCGAAGTCCTTGGCGATCGCCTTGTCGAAGAAGAGCTTGCCGCCCACCGAAATGATCGCGCTGCGGGTGCCGGTCATCGTCCAGGTGACGTCGGTGGCGTCGCCGACGGGGGCGAGGTCGAAGCGGGTGACGTTGGTGGCCTTGAAGGGCTTGAGGAAGACCAGGTCGACGACGACCGACGTCGGGGTGGACTCGGTGATGGCCATCTCGCCCTCGCCGGCCTTCTTGTTGCCTGCCCAGTGGTACGCCGACCCGACGCCGTGGTCGGGGCCGGAGTACTTCCGGTCCAGGTCGGGGTCCACGCCCTCCCAGGGCGACCACTTCTGCCACTCGCGGAAGTCGTCCAGCAGCGCATGGATGCGGTCAGGGGACGCGTGGACGCGGGTGCTTCGCGACAGGGAGAAGTCGGCCATGGCGTGAGGCTAGACCTCGGTCGGCGCGTTCGTCAGGGTCATGTCAGATCCGCGCGGCACGGAGCACCAGGACGTCCGGCAGGTCCTTGTGGATCTCCTGCCACGACGCCCCCTCGTCGGGCGAGGCCCAGACACCGCCGTTGCGGCCGCCGAAGTAGAGGCCGGGCTGGTCGTGGTCGTCGACGCAGAGGGCGTCGCGCATGACGGCGGTGTAGTAGCCGTCGGGCAGGATCCCCTCCCCCAGCGGCTCCCAGGACGAGCCGGCGTCGGTGGTGCGGTAGACCCGCGCCTTCCCGTCGACGGGCCAGCGGGCCTCGGCGCCCGTGATCGGGAAGTTGTACGCCGTGTCGGCGCGGTGCGGGTGGGCCACCATGGCGAAGCCGAACTCGGTCGGCAGCCCCGGGGCGATGTCCTGCCAGGACGCGCCGCCGTCGTCGGAGCGGTAGACGCCGCCGTGGTTCTGCAGGTAGAGCCGCTCGGGATCGGCGGCGTCCCGGGCGACCTTGTGCACGCACTGGCCGAACTCCGGGTAGTTGCGCTCTCCGGGGAAGAACTCGGCTTTCACCCCGGTGTTCGACGCCTTCCACGACGTGCCGCCGTCCTCGGTGGTGTACACCCCGCCCGTGGACAGCGCCGCGAGGACGCGTGAGGGGTCGGAGGGGTGGGGCAGGATCGTGTGGAAGGCCTGCCCGCCGAAGCCCTCGTTCCACTCGGGTCGGTGCGGGTGGTCCCAGAGGCCGCGGACGAGCGAGAACGTCTCGCCCCGGTCCTCCGAGCGGAAGACGGCGCCCGGCTCGGTGCCCGCCCAGACGACGCCGTCACCGCCGTCGGCAGAGGTGCCGGGCTGCAGCTGCCACACCCGGGCCAACGTCGTGTCCGTGTCCTCGGGGAAGCGAGCGGCGCCGTTGGGCGTCTCGTCCCACGTCGCGCCGAGGTCGTCGGAGCGCCACACCTGGGGGCCGAGCCAGCTCGACGAGGCGCCTGCAAGCAGGCGTGGCGTGCTGCCGCGGGTGTCGACCATGACGGAGTAGACCTCCTCCATCGGGAAGTGCGGCCCGGTCCAGTCCCACGAGGTGCGGGACTCGTCCGAGGTCCCGAGCCACATGCCCTTGCGGGTTCCGACCATGAGCAGGGTGCGCGACATCGGGGCCTCCGCGACGGCGAGTTGGGTGACTATTCCGATTAGGAACACTACTCTCGGAGGGCGATGAGTCAAGACGTCCCGGTGACGGGCTACGCGATCCTCGGCCTCCTCACCTTCGGCGACGAGCTGACGGGGTACGAGATCAAGCAGCGCGCCGACCTCACGCTCCGCTTCTACTGGGTCTCCCCCGCGATGAGCCAGATCTACACCGAGCTGCGCCGCCTCACCGGGCTCGGCCTCGTGCGGGCGGACGCGCGTCCCGACGACGGCCGCGCGGTGACGACGTACGCCATCACCGAGGAGGGCCAGCAGGCGCTCCGGGACTGGATGGACCAGACGCCCGCCGGGTTCCCGGTCCTCAAGCACACCGTGCTGCTGCGGCTGCTGATCGGCCACGCGAGCGAGCCCGAGCAGACCCGACGCATGCTGGAGGACTACCTCGACGAGCTGGAGCGGGCGACGACCGACCTCGCCGAGGTGCGGGAGGCGCTGCGCGGCGCGGACCGGCCGGGCGAGCCGTTCCGGTTCCCGTCGCTGGTCGCCGACTGGGGGCTCGACTACTTCGCCGCCGAGGGACGCCACGCCCGCCGTGCGCTGGACAGCCTCGAGGAGGGCGCAGCGGGCTGAATAGGCTTGCCCGGTGACCCAGCGACCGAGCCCGACCCTGCTCGGACCGGTAGGCCTGGTGATGGTCGGGATCCTGTCGGTCCAGCTCGGCGCGGCGATCGCCAAGGGCCTCTTCGGCGAGATCTCCCCCACCGCGATGGTGTGGCTGCGCCTGGTGACCAGCGCGCTCGTGCTCGCCGCCGTCGCCCGACCGAGGTTCACCGGCCGGACGCAGCGCGACTGGTTGGTGGTGCTCGGCTTCGGCGCTAGCCTCGCGACGATGAACTGGGCGATCTACCAGTCCTTCTCCCGCATCCCGCTCGGCATCGCCGTGACGATCGAGTTCATCGGCCCGCTGTCCCTGGCGCTCCTCGGCTCGCGTCGCGCCCGCGACCTGGTCTGGGTGCTGCTGGCCGCGGTCGGGGTCGCCCTCCTCGGCTTCCAGCGGACCGGGCTCGACCTCGTCGGTGTCGCGTTCGCCTTGCTCGCGGGCGCCGCGTGGGCGGCGTACATCCTGCTCAGCGCGAGCACCGGGCGGCGGTGGGCGGGCTTCGACGGTCTCGCCGTGGCGAGCATCATCGCCGCGGTCGCGATGACCGTGCCCGCGCTGCTGAGCGCGGGTACGTCGCTGTGGGACGGCCGCGTGCTGCTGATCGGTGCGCTCGTCGGGCTGCTCAGCTCGGTCATCCCCTACAGCTGCGAGCTGGTCGCGCTGCGCAGCCTGCGACCCGCGGTGTTCGGCATCCTGATGAGCCTCGAGCCGGCCGCCGCGGCGCTCGCCGCGATCGTGGTGCTGCAGGAGCACCTGTCCCCCCTCCAGTGGCTGGCCATCGGGTGCGTCGTCGCCGCGTCGATCGGCGCGACCCGCTCGGGAGCGAACCCGAGCGAGCCACGGGGCCGTCACGACGACGACCATTCGGCGGCCCACGGCACACTGGCCACATGACCGGGGGCGACAGGACATCCAAGGTCGCCCTCGCGGCGCTGGCGCTCGCGCTCGGCGCCGCGGCCGGTGGCTGCTCGGGCACCGACGCAGAGCCGATCCCGCGCGTCACCCAGCCCACCGACCTGCCGAGCCAGCCGACCCCCACCGACACCCCGACCGACAGCGAGTCCGGGCCCGGGACGTCGTCCGGCTCCCCCGGCGGCCCGCCCGAGGTGGTCGACACGCTCGTCGAGGGACTCGAGGTGCCGTGGGGCGTGGACTTCCTCCCGGACGGCGACGCCGTGGTCACCGAGCGGATCTCCGGGCGCGTGGACCGCGTCGGGACGAACGGCGAGGTGACGCCGCTCGGCACGGTCGCGGGCGCCGTGCCCCAGGGCGAGGCCGGCCTCCTCGGCGTCGCCGTGTCCCCGGACTTCGAGACCGACCGGACGCTGTTCCTCTACCTGACCACCGACACGGACAACCGAGTCGTCAGAGCAGAGCTCGACGGCTCTCGGCTCGGACGTACGACAGTCGTCCTCGACGGCATCCCAGCCGGCTTCATCCACGACGGCGGGCGCATCGCCTTCGGCCCCGACGGCCACCTCTACGTCACGACCGGCGAGACCGGCAACCCCGACCTGGCCCAGGACCCGCAGAGCCTGGCCGGGAAGATCCTCCGCATCACGCCCGACGGCGACCCCGCCCCCGGCAACCCGGACCCCGACTCTCCGGTGTGGTCGCTCGGCCACCGCAACGTCCAGGGCCTGGCGTGGGACGACGAGGGGCGCCTGTGGGCCTCGGAGTTCGGCGACTCGGAGTGGGACGAGCTCAACCTGGTCGAGAAGGGCGGCAACTACGGCTGGCCGGAGGTCGAGGGTGTCGGCGGCGATGCGTCGTACATCGATCCGCAGGTGGTGTGGCCGGTCGACCAGGCCTCGCCGAGTGGGTTGGCCTTCGCCGACGGCCACCTGTGGATGGCGGGCCTGCGCGGCCAGCGCCTGTGGCGCATCGCGGTCTCCGCCGACGGGAAGGCGTCGAAGCCGCGGGCGTTCTTCGGTGAGGAGTACGGGCGGCTGCGCACCGTGGCCGTCGCACCCGACGGGCTGCTCTGGCTGACGACCTCCAACCGTGACGGGCGCGGCGAGCCCACACCGGACGACGACCGGATCATCCGCATCCAGCCCTGACCGGGGCGGGTGGCGATGCCCGTGGCGTCAGCCGGGGCGTACGACGGCGCGACGGGCCGCCCGGCGCAGCGTGGTGAGGATCGCCGGGCCGAGCACGGCGATCGCGATGCCGGTGGTGATCGCGCGCCCGGTGTCCCAGCCGCCGGTCGAGGTCAGCAGCGTGTAGACGAGGAACCGGTGGGCGTTCTCCAGCACCGGCGCCCCGGCGACGTAGGCCAGCGCGCCCTCGTGGCCGGGGACCACGATGCCGAGGGTGAACGGCCAGAAGCTGAGGTTCATCAGCATGCCGTAGAGGTAGGACGCGACCACCGCGTAGACGATCAGCATCACGATCTCGGCGCGGCCGCTCACCCGTCGCGGCAGCAGGCCCGCGCCCATGCCGACCCAGGCCGCGCAGATCATCTGGAACGGCAGCCACGGCCCGACGCCCGCGGTCAGCAGCGCGGAGGCGAACAACGACGTACAGCCCAGGACGAAGCCGAAGCCGGCCCCGAACACTCGACCACCCAGCACGAGGAGGAAGAACACCAGCTCGATGCCGGCCGTCCCGGCGCCGAGCCCGCGCATCACCGCGTTGATCGCGGAGAGGACCCCGAGGACGGCGAGCACGCGTGAGTCCATGCCGCCCTCGCCCATCTCGGCGAGGACGACGACCATCACGAGCGGGAGCAGCGCGAGGAACATGAACGGCGGCTCGACCCGGTCCCCGGGCTGGGCCACCAGCAGCAGCGGCCAGCACAGCATCATCAGGCCGACGACGGAGGCGAGGACCAGCACCGCGGCGGTCCGCGGCCCGATCGGCAGGGCGACCTCCGGCTGGGTCGTGGAACGTGTGCGTTCGAGGATGCTCATGCGCGTCCCGCCCCTGCCTGCGCCAGCGCCGCCGCGACCTCCTCGACGACCAGCCACGGCGGTCCGAGGACCTTGGTGACCTGGGGGGCGAACGACGGCGACTCGGCGAGCACCCGTCGTGGCGTGCCGTGCGACACGATCTCTCCCTCGGCCATCACGACGACCTCGTCGGCGACGTGGGCGGCGAACTCGACGTCGTGCGTGGCCAGGAGGACGGCGTGGTCGTCAGCGGCGAGGTCGGCGACGATGCGCGCGAGCTCCGCCTTGCCGGCGTAGTCCAGGCCGCGGGTCGGTTCGTCGAGCAGCACGACCGGCGGCCGGGCCGTGAGGACGATGGACAGCGCCAGCGCGAGCCGCTGCCCCTCGGACAGGTCGCGCGGGTGGATGGCGTCGTCGACGCCGGGGGCGAGCCGGTCGAGCAGGCCGCGGCAGGTCCCGGGCTCGGCGTCGGCGCCGGTGTCGGCGGCTGCGCACTCGTCGGTGACGGTCTCGAGGTAGAGCAGGTCGGCGGCGGTCTGCGGCACCAACCCGACGTGCGTACGACGCTCGGCGGGGGCGAGGTCGGCCGGGTCGTCGCCAGCCACGTTGATCGTCCCCGACCGCCTCCTGCCCGAGCCCTGCAGCGCCCAGATCAGGCTGGACTTGCCCGAGCCGTTGCGGCCCATCAGGACCGTGACCCGGCCCGGGGAGAGCGTGAGGTCGAGCTGGCGGACGGCGACGTGCGAGCCGTGCACCACCGTCACGCCCCGCGCGACCAGCAACGGGTCGCTCGCCGGTGGCGACTGCGGCTCCGGTGGGGCCATCTCGGGCAGGGAGCGTGCCTGCCGGCGTGCGTCGCGCACGGTCAGGGGCAGCGGGTCCCAGGCGGCGAGGCGGCCGAGCTCGACGAGCGGCGGCGCGACCGGCGAGTCGACGAGGATCCCGCGGGGCTCGTCGACCCGGATGCCGCCGTCGCCGGTGACGAGGCAGATCCGGTCGGCGAACGGGACCACGCGCTCGAGCCGGTGCTCGGCGAGGAGGACCGTCAGGCCGAGGTCGTGGACCAGACGCGTGATGGTCGCGAGGACCTCCTCGGCCGCCGTCGGGTCGAGGGCGGAGGTGGGCTCGTCGAGGACCAGGACGCGGGGGTGGGTGGTCAGCACCGCCCCGATGGCGACGCGCTGCTGCTGGCCGCCCGAGAGGGTGCGCAGGTCGCGGGCGCGCAGGTCGGCGATGCCCAGCAGGTCGAGCGTCTCCTCGACCCGGCGGCGCATGGTCTCCGGAGCGGTGCCGAGCTGCTCCATGCCGTAGGCGAGCTCCTCCTCGACCGTGTCGGCGACGAACCCGGCGAGCGGGTCCTGGCCGACGTACCCGACGAGGTGCGCCCGCTCGCGCGGCGGCTGGTCGACGATGCTGCGCCCGTCGAGCAGGACGTCTCCGGTGAGGACCCCGCCGGTGAAGCGCGGCACGAGGCCGGTGACGATGCCGAGGAGCGTGGACTTGCCGACGCCGGTCCGGCCGGAGACGAGGACCAGCTCGCCCTCCTCGAGGGAGAGGTCGACGCCGTCCAGCACCTGGTGCCGGGCGTAGCGGAAGCCGATGTCGCGCAGCTCGATCACGCCGTGGCCGTTCATGCGGTCACCTCGCGTCGTACGGGGGCAGTGGCGGGGACGGGGGTCGCGACGGCGGGCAGCGCGCCGAGCACGCCGAGCGCGAGGGCGAGCGGCGACAGGTACGGGACGACGGTCACCCCGGGGTAGGCGACGAGGAGCTGCGTGTGGCTGACGTAGTAGCCCAGCACCGCGACGGCGATGCCGATACCGACCGTGAACAGCTCGGCCCCCCGCCACGAGTCGGGCCGGTAGCGGGTGCGCTGAACACGCCGTCCGGCGCTGATCAGTCCGACGACCGCTACCGCGACGCCCGCGCCGAGCATGGGCAGTGCGAGGACCTGCGGGGCCGTCGGGTCGAGCCAGGCGTACGTCCCGACGCAGATGCCCGTGAGGGCGAGGAGCAGCAGCGACCCGGTCATCCACCGCTCGCGGACGGTCGCACCGCCGGAACGGCCGTAGCCGCGGGTGTCCATGCCGGCCGCCAGGGACAGGGAGCGCTCGAGCGCGTCCTCGAGGACCGGCACCAGGAAGCGCTGGAGCCGCCCGACGCCGGTGGTGGCGCCGCCGCGCAGGGCCTGGGCGGCCCGGACCCGGCGGGCACTGTCCGCGAGCTGCGGGAAGATCGTCACCGCGACGACGAGGGCCGTGCCGATCTCGTAGAGCGCCGGCGGTACGGAGGCGAGCACGCGCTTGGGGTTGGCCAGCGAGTTGGCGGCGCCCACGCAGATGATGATCGCGGCGAGCCGGAGCCCGTCGTACAGGCCGGCCAGCAGCGCCTCGCTCGTCACCGGACCGAGCAACCGGATCCCGGCTGCCCAGTCCGGCAGCGGGATCTCGGGCAGGTCGAGGAGCACGTGGCCGATCTCCTGGCCCCCGAAGATGAGCCGGAAGACCACCCGCATCACCACGGTGAACACCGCCAGGAGCACGTAGAGCCGGAACGACCGGCCGAAGGGATGACCGGACCGACGCGCCATCACCACCACCGTCGCCGACCCCATGATGAGGAGCAGCAGCAACGGGTTGGTGGTGAACGATGCCGCCGTGGCCAGCCCGATCGCCCAGGCCCACCAGGCGAGCGGGTGCAGGTCACGCGGCAGGGCCGCCGGTCCGGTCACGCGCGTCAGACCCCCCGTCTACGACGCGCGACGACCGCGCTCCCCGCGATGGCGACCACGAGAAGCCCGAGCACGCCCCAGGTGACGGCGGCCGGCACGCGGGCGGGACTGTCCGCCTGCGGGTCGGTCGCCTCGGAGGACGCGTTCGTCACTGAGTCTCTTGGAGACTCAGAGCCGGAAGTGGAGGGATCGTCCGCGGCGCTGGACGGTGAGTCGCTGGGAGACTCATCGTCGTCGGAGCCCTTCGCGGACCCCTTGCCGGAACCCTTGTCGGACCCCTTGTCGCCCTTCGCGCCGGCCCCTCCCGGGCCTGCGCTGCGCTGTGAGTCTCCTGGAGACTCACTGGCCATCGGCGACTCGGAGGGCGTCCCGGACGCAGACGGCGAGGAGGACGACGACGGGCTGGACGACGGGCTCGACGACGGGCTGGAGCCCGAGCCGCCGGAACCGCCCGAGCCGCCGGACGGCGAGGGCGAGGGCGAGCTGCTGGGCTGGGACCCGCCGCCCGACCCTGAGCCGCTGCCACCGCCGGAGCCGCCGCCGGAGCCGCCGCCGGAGCCGCCGCCGGAGCCACCGCCCGGGCTGGGCGAGGAGGTCGGCGACGAGGTCTGCGACGGGGAGGACGTGGGTGACGGGGTGGGCGTCGAGGTGGGGGTCGACGTCTTGGTCACGGGCGGCGCGACATCCGGCGGGACGCTCGAGCCGGCCGCGCGGTCCTGCTGCCACGACCAGGCGACCGAGCCGCCGGCCGGGACGGTGAGCGAGCCGACGCCGTAGGACGAGTACGTCCAGGACGCCTTGGAGCCGTCGGCCCACCACAGGCCCCAGTAGGCGTTGGACGGCGAGGTGTTGACGCACGGGTCGCTGGCTGGGACGCCGTTGACACGGCACACGAACCCGGGCTGGCGGGTCGCGTAGGTGATGTCGACCCCGACGGAGGCGAAGACCGCCGCGGCGCTCTTGCCGCCGCCGTCGGCCGAGCAGGCGGTGACGGTGCCGCCGCCGAGCTCGCGGTAGTCGACCACGACGCTGACGCCGCCCGAGGTCGCGCACGTGGCGGCGCTCGCCGCGGTGGCCGACCCGAGGACGAGCCCCGGGGCGGCCACCAGCAGGAGAGCGGTGAGCACACGGCGCACGGCGTACGTCGTCATCGCAGCGTCACGCTCGTGGAGCCGGAGCGCAGCGCGGGGAACTGGCCCACGGCGCGCACGCGCACCTTGGCCCGGCCGTCCGGCAGGGCGACGCGGGTGAGGAACCGACCCTTGGCGTTGGCGCGCCCCTTGGCGAGCGTCCGTCCGGCGACGATCACCTTCACCTTCTCGCGGGCGGCGAGGCGGCGGACCAGCACGCGGGTGCGGGGACCGTCGCTGGCGAGCGTGGAGACCTTGAGCGTGCGCTTGCCGAGCACGCGGGCGTCGACGCCGACCTGGCCGTCGGAGCCGACGAGCACGTAGGCCGCGGTCGTCGTGGCCTTCGGGAGGGTGACCGAGCGGGTCAGCACACCGTCCGACGCCGCCACGACCGTGGTGTCCGCGAGGCCGGGTCCGCGGAGCACGAAGCGTGCGCCGGGGGCGGCGCCGACGACCTCGAGGGCCACCTTGCTGCCGGCCTTGCGGAAGCCTGCGGGGCCGGTGAGGCGGACCCCGGCGACCGAGCCGCGGGCGGAGTCGGGCTGGGATGCAGGCTGCACGGCGACGCGGTGCGTGGTCGCGCCGTCACGGCCGGTGAGGGTGTACGTCGCCGCGCCGGACGCAGCCGGGAGGACGACCTTGCTCGTCAGCGTGCGGTCGGAGCCGACGACGACGGTGCGGCTGCCCTGGATGCCGGGGCCGGTGAGGCAGAACCGGTCACCCACGGCGCCCCCGGTCGCGGTGAGGGTCGCGGTGCTGCCGGGCGCGGTGCCGGACGAGGTCACGGTGAGTGCCTTGGCGGAGCCGCGGGCGTGCGTCAGGCCGGCGACGGCCTGGACGGTCGCGCGCCACCACTGGTCACGGCCTGCACCGATGCCGCTGGCGGCGGCGCTGTCCATCGCGCCCTTGTCGTAGGCGAGGGCACCCTCCTCGCCGGCGAGCGGCGAGCTGGCGGGCTGAGGACCGACCTGCAGCGAGGTGACCCACTCGGCTGCGCGGCCGGCCTGCTCGCACGTCCCGGCCGCCGCGAGCGCGCTCGCGGAGAGCCCGGTGCTGTTGGTGTTGGGGTCGGGCGTGAAGGTGCTGCCGACGAACGAGCCGTCGGCCTTCTGCGTGGCCGCGAGCCAGGCGACCGCCTTGGTGATCGCGGCGTCCACGGCTGCGGTGCGCGGCGACGTGGCCGCCAGCTGGTTGACGACGAACGCCGTGGTGTCGGTGTCGGTGGGGTCGGTGCCCTCGACGCACGACTGCCCGGCCGCTGCCGCGTCGGTGGTGAAGAAGACCCGGAAGTAGCCCGACGAGCACTGCTGCTTCAGCATGAAGTCCGTCGCTGCGGCGGCCTTGGCGGAGCCGGCCATCGACAGGCCGCGCACGGCCAGGGCCTGGCCGAAGCTGTTGGCGTAGTCGCCGTAGGCGGAGAGGTCGGCGAGACGACCGGCGCTGGGACCGCTGGCGGTCACCCGCGCCTCGGTCTCCGCGACGAGGTCGAGCCCGCCGTAGGTCCGGGGGTCGGCGCCGGAGACCTGGGCGAAGACGAGCGACTTGGCCAGCGAGCCCGAGTAGCGCTCCCCGGCCGACGGGGCGGCGTACTCAGCGATCCGCGTCGAGAGCGCCGAGCGGATCTGGCGGACCATGGCCTGGTCGCCTCCGACCTCGTCCATGCTGAGCCCGATGTCCATCGTCATGCCGAGGTCGTCGAAGTCGTAGGTGTCGTTGTGGATGACACCGTTGGTGAGCTGGGTGGCGAGCCACCCGGTGCCGGCGCGCGCGGCGCTCGTGGCCGGGACGTCCGTCGCGGCCTGGGCCGCGGGAGCGAGCAGGGGTTGCGCCAGCGCGGTGGCGGCGACCGTGAGAGCGAGACCCGACAGGGCGGTCCTCGACGCGGAGATCTTCATGTGTCCTTCCCTCGCTGCGACAACGAGGGAGGCGGAATGCACCGGCTCGCCCCGTTGCATTCCTCGACAACGATGGTGATCAAGACGCGTCGAGGTGGGTCTTCCGGCTCGCACGGGATCGCTCCCGTGCCCACGGTTGCGGGTCAGCGCCGGTTTCGGACCGGCTTTCCCCAGCTCGGGCGTGTGTGGTGCCGGCCCGGACGGGCGCGGCTTGCGAAGCGTAACCCCCGTCGGTCCCCGCACGCACCTCGGCCCGGCGCCACGAGATGAGCTCCGTGGGCGCCGGGCCGAGGGGGTGGTGCTGGTGGTGCGTGGAAAGCCGTCAGCTACGCGTCAGTTGCGCACGCGGAGCGACGTACGGGCCTCGTCGTCCGAGGTCTTCACCAGGGCGACGCGGCGCTGGTTGCCCGTGGGCAGCTGCAGCTTGCGGACGATCTTGTCGCCCGTCTTCTTGCCCTTCACGCGGACGAAGTCGCCCTTGACCTGCAGGCACGCGCTCTCGCTCGGCGCGAGGCCGAACACGCGGAACTGCACGCGCTCGCCGGCACGGGCCTGCTTGCGCACGGACACGATGCGGAGCTGGTCCTTGCTCGCCGGGGCGAACTGCAGCCCGAGGATCGCCTGCGAGGTGGCGCGGCGCCACTCGTCACGGGCGTCGGCCGGGATGCCGCTGGTCTTGGCACCGGTCGCCCGGTCCTTGCGGTAGGCGACGGCACCCGTGTCCTTGGTCAGCGCGGTGCGGCACTTGTACTTGTCGACCGGCTGGTTCTTGCGGATCCACAGCGCCGCCTTCTGGGCCGCGTTGCGGTTCTTCAGCAGACCCAGGGCGTAGCCGCCGAGCGCCGTGGTGTTGGTGTTGATCTTGCTGACCGGCGCCGCGGCGCGGAACGCGCCGCTCCCCCGCTGCCGGTCGGCCAGCCAGGTTCCGGCCTTGGCCAGGGCACCCACGACGGCCGGGCTCTTGTCGCCCGACTCGACCAGGTTGATGACCGCGAGCGCGGTGGCGTCCGGGTCGGCCGCGCTGCCGGCGACGCCCTCGGTGCACGACTGGTTGGGCACGTCGGCCTTGTCGAAGTCGGCGCGGAAGTAGCCCGACGCACACTGCTGCTTGAGCAGGAAGTCGCGTGCGGCACCGGCCTCGCTGGAGTTCGCGAGCGTCAGCGCGCGCACGGCGTAGGACTGGCCGACCACGTTGGCGTAGTTGCCGTACTCGGACTTGTCGAAGATGCGCCCCGCGAACGCGGCCGCCTGCGGCTCCTTGGTCGGGTCCGCCGGCACGTTGGCGGTGCGCTCCTCGAGCCGGGTGATCAGGTTGATCCCGCCATAGCTCGTCGGGTTCTTCTTGGCGACGCGGGAGAACGCGGCGGCCTTGGCCAGCGGGCCGGCGTAGGACTCCTTGGTCCCGTCGCCGACGTACTCGGCGATGCGCGGCTCGAGGGAGTTGTTGATCGCCGTGACGGTCCCGCTCTGGCTGGCGACGGTGGTGAGCGCCATCCCGGTGTCGATGGTGAGGCCGAAGTCCGGCCCCGAGGAGCCGACCATGAGGCCGTCCCGGAGCTCTCCGGCGATCCACTCGGCGGCGATGGTGGAGGGGGTGCTGTCGGTGTTGACCGCGGCCTTGGCGGAGCGCAGCGCGGACGAGGGATCGGCCGACGCGGGGGGAGCGGCGAGTACGCCGACCCCCAGTGCTGCGGTCGACAGGGCGACCAGAGCCGTGCGGACAGGTCGAATGCGATGGTGCATGACTTCCTTCCCGCTCGCCGAGGTCGTCACGGCCGCATGCCGCGGCCGACCACTCCCCCGATGCTGCGAGCGTTGGTTGGTGATGTGACCAATGGGACTCGCGAGAACCCTAACAAGTTGTCTAGACCGCGCCGCGGGGTGCATGTTCCGACCAAAGTAGGGGTCAGGACAGCTTCTCCAGGATCAGCTCGCGTACCCGGCCGGCGTCGGCCTGGCCGCGCATCTCCTTCATCACCGCGCCGATGAGGGCCCCAGCGGCGGCGACCTTGCCGTCGCGGATCTTGTCGGCGACGTCGGGGTTGGCGGCGATCGCGCTGTCCACCGCGGCGCCGAGCGCGCCGTCGTCGGACACCACGGCCAGCCCGCGCTTCTCCACGACCTCGTCCGGGGTGCCCTCGCCCGCGAGGACACCCTCGAAGACCTGGCGGGCGAGCTTGTCGTTGACGACCTTCTCGTCGACGAGCGCCTGGATGCGGGCCACGTCGGCCGGGGTGATCGGCAGGTCGACGATGTCGACGCCGTCCTCGTTGCTGCGGCGGGCGAGCTCCCCGAGCCACCACTTGCGCGCGGCCTGCGGGGCCGCCCCCTCCGCGATGGTCTCCTCGACCAGGCCGAGCGCGCCGGCGCCGATCGTGTCGCGCATCTCCATGTCGCTGAAGCCCCAGTCGGCCTGCAGCCGGGCGCGACGCACGGTCGGGTTCTCCGGCAGCGTCCCTCGCAGCTCGTCGACCCACTCGCGGCTCGGGGCCACGGGGACGAGGTCGGGCTCGGGGAAGTAGCGGTAGTCCTCGGCGTCGGACTTCTCCCGGCCGCTCGTGGTGATGCCGGTGTCCTCGTGCCAGTGGCGGGTCTCCTGCAGGATCGAACCGCCGCCACTGAGGATCACGGCGTGCCGCTGCATCTCGTAGCGGACGGCCCGCTCGACCGACCGGAACGAGTTGACGTTCTTCGTCTCGGTGCGGGTGCCGAGGGTGCCGCTGCCCTTCGGGGACAGCGAGAGGTTGACGTCGGCGCGCAGGTTGCCCTGGTCCATCCGGGCCTCGGAGACGCCGAGCGCCACGATCAGCTCGCGCAGCTGCGCGACGTAGGCCTTCGCGACCTCGGGTGCCTTCTCCCCCGCGCCGAGGATCGGGCGGGTGACGATCTCGATGAGGGGGATGCCGGCGCGGTTGTAGTCGACCAGCGAGTGATCGGCGCCGTGGATGCGGCCGGTGGAGCCGCCGACGTGCAGCGACTTGCCGGTGTCCTCCTCCATGTGCGCGCGCTCGATCTCGACCCGGTACGTCTCTCCGTCGACGTCGACGTCCATGTAGCCGTCGAAGCAGATCGGCTCGTCGTACTGGGACGTCTGGAAGTTCTTCGGCATGTCCGGGTAGAAGTAGTTCTTCCGGGCGAACCGGCACCACTCGGCGATGTCGCAGTTGAGCGCGAGGCCGATGCGGATCGCCGACTCCACCGCCTTGCCGTTGACGACCGGCATCGCGCCGGGCAGGCCCAGGCACGTCGGACAGGTGCCCGCGTTGGGCTCGCCGCCGAAGACGGCCGGGCAGCCGCAGAACATCTTCGAGGCCGTGTTGAGCTCGACGTGGACCTCGAGGCCGAGGGCGGGGTCGTAGGCCGCCAGCACGTCGTCGAAGGGCATCAGGGTCTCGGTCACGTCACTTCACCTCGGCGGTCGCGGCGCCGGCCAGGGCGGGTGCCTTGTCGAGCAGGGGGCCGCCCCACTGGTCGGCGTACAGGGCTTCGAGCGCGGCGCCCACACGGTAGACGCGGTCGTCGGCCAGCGCCGGCGCGAGCACCTGGAAGCCGCTGGGCAGGCCGTCCTCGTCGGCGAGGCCGTTGGGGACGGAGATCCCCGGGACGCCGGCGAGGTTGGCGGGGATGGTGGCGAGGTCGTTGAGGTACATCGCCATCGGGTCGTCGAGCTTCTCCCCCAGCTTGAACGCCGTGGTGGGGGCCGTCGGCGACACCAGCACGTCGACGTCGGCGAACGCGGCGTCGAAGTCGCGGCTGATCAGCGTGCGGATCTTCTGGGCCTGGCCGTAGTAGGCGTCGTAGTAGCCGCTCGAGAGCGCGTAGGTGCCGAGGATGATGCGGCGCTTGACCTCGTCGCCGAAGCCGGCGTCGCGGGTCGCCCGCATGACCTCCTCGGCGCTGGGGTTGCCCTCGGGGGTCACCCGCAGGCCGTAGCGCATCGCGTCGAACTTCGCGAGGTTGCTGGACGCCTCGGCGGGAAGGATCAGGTAGTACGTCGCAAGGGCGTGCACGAACGAGGGGCACGACACCTCGACGACCTCGGCGCCGGCCTTGACCAGCAGGTCGACGGACTCCTGGAAGCGGGCCATGACACCGGCCTGCCAGCCCTCGCCGGCCAGCTCGGTGATGACGCCGACCTTCACACCGCTCATGTCGCCGGTCGAGCCGGCCCTCGCCGCCTCGGTGAAGGAGGGCCAGTCCTGCTGGATCGAGGTGGAGTCGCGCGGGTCGTGGCCGCCGATCACGTCGTGGAGCATCGCCGCGTCGAGCACGGTCCGGGTGACCGGGCCGGCCTGGTCGAGGCTGTTGGCCAGGGCCACGAGGCCGTAGCGGGAGACGCCGCCGTAGGTCGGCTTCACCCCGACGGTGCCGGTGACGGCGCCGGGCTGGCGGATGGAGCCGCCGGTGTCGGTGCCGATGGCGAGCGGCGCCTCGAAGGCGGCGACGGCGGCCGCGGAGCCGCCGCCGGAGCCGCCCGGGATGCGGTCGAGGTCCCACGGGTTGCGGGTGGGGCCGTAGGCGGAGTGCTCGGTCGAGGAGCCCATCGCGAACTCGTCCATGTTGGTCTTGCCCAGGATCGGCAGGCCGGCCTCGCGCAGGCGCGTGACGACGGTGGCGTCGTAGGGCGGGACCCATCCCTCGAGGATCTTCGAGCCGCAGGTGGTCGGCAGTCCGCGGGTGGCGAGGACGTCCTTCACCGCGATCGGTACGCCGTCGAGCGGGCCGCGTGCCTCGCCGCGGGCCCGGCGGGCGTCGGAGTCGGCAGCATCAGCGAGGGCGCCGTCGCGGTCGACGTGGAGGAAGGCGTGGACGGCGCCGTCCACGGCGTCGATCCGGTCGAGGTGGGCCTCGGTGAGCTCGACGGAGGTGACCTCGCCGGCGGCGAGCCCGTCGGCGAGCGCGGCAGCGGTGCTGCGGGTCAGGTCGCTCATCACGCCTCCTCGTCCAGGATCCGCGGGACGGAGAAGCGCTGGTCCTCGACGGCCGGGGCGCCGGACAGCGCCTCCTCGGCCGTCAGGCCCGGCACGACGACGTCCTCCCGGAACACGTTGGTCATCGGGAGGGGGTGCGACGTGGGCGGCACGTCGTCACCCGCGACCCCGTTGATCGAGGCCACCGACTCGAGGATGACGCTCAGCTGGGGCGCCAGGTGGTCGAGCTCGGCGTCGGAGAGGTCGATGCGGGCGAGCATGGCCAGGTGGGCCACCTCGTCCCGGGAAATCTCGGGCATGGGGTCGATCCTAGGTCCCCGCCCACTCGGCTCCGGCGCCCGGTCGGGACGGTGGTCCTGATCGTCCCGACCTCCCGGGATCGCCGCCCCATGTGCCGGGAGGTGCCCCCGGACGAACGTCGTCATGACGGCGACGGGACCCTCCGACGCCACGGCCGAGGAGATGGCGATGCGGACACGGTGGGCGAGGCTCGGGACAGTGGTCGTGGTGGCGGTCCTGGTGCTGGGGACCGGGTGCGCCTCGGCCGAGCGGGCGGGCAGGGACGCGGGCAGGGATGCGGGCCGGGACGGGGAGGGCGGGGCGGCGATCGGCATCCCGCGGGCGCAGGCGGACGCGGAGGCCACCGAGCAGGCGGAGCCCGAGCCCGCCCCCGAGCCGCGCGGGTCGGAGGACTGGCGGGTGAGCAGGACCTCCTTCCACGGCGAGGTCGCGGCGTACACCACGCACGCCAGCGGCGTCCCGGGCACGCGGGTGGGCCTGAAGGTGTCGACCACCGAGGGCGGCTGGGAGGCGGCGGCGTTCCGGATCGGGTCCTACGAGGGTGGCACCGGGGCCTTCGTCTGGGAGTCCGGCTTCCGGCGGGGTCGGCAGCAGTCGGCGCCGCGCTACTCGTCGTACGAGCGGCGCACGGTCGTCGCGCCCTGGGAGCGCGACCTGACCGTCGACACCTCGACGTGGACGCCCGGCTTCTACGTCTTCCGGCTGCGCACCGACACCGGGTGGGAGACCCAGGTGCCGTACGTCGTGACCTCCGAGTCGGCCGAGGGCACCGTCGCGCTGGTCGCGCCCGTCACCACGTGGCAGGCCTACAACGAGTGGGGCGGCTACAGCCTGTACGCCGGCGCCAACGGGGACACCCCGAGCCACGCGGTGAGCTTCGACCGGCCCTACAACGGGGCGACCGGGGCCAACGACTACCGCACGGCCGCCATCCCGGTCGTCGTGCGGGCGGAGAGCACCGGCGTGCCGCTGTCCTACTTCACCAACGTCGACCTGCACACCACCCCGGGAGCGCTCGCGGGCGCCCGCGGCTACGTCTCGATGGGGCACGACGAGTACTGGACCAACACGATGCGCGACGTCGTCCTCGGGGCCCGCGACGCCGGTACCAACCTGGCCTTCCTGGGCGCGAACACCATGTACTGGCGGATCCGGCTGGAGCCGGGCTCCGAAGGGCCGGCCCGCGTGGTCGTCGGCTACCGGCACTCCGCGCACCTCGACCCGTTGTACGCGCAGGGGTCCGTCGAGGCAACGGCGACGTTCCGCGAGCCGCCTGTGCCGCGCCCCGAGCACGACCTGCTGGGGATGCAGTACGAGTGCTACCCCGTCGACACCGACTACGTCGTCGCCAGCCCGGGCTGGTGGGGGTTCCGCGGCACGGGCGTCCGCCGCGGCGACCACGTCCCCGGCCTGGTGGGTCCGGAGGCCGACCGGGTCTACCCGGACGGCCGGCTGCCGCGGCCGCTGCAGGTGCTCAGTCACTCGCCGTACTCCTGCCGGGGCGTCACCACCACGACGCAGTCGGTCTACTACACGGCCGGCTCGGGGGCCGGGGTGTTCAACGCCGGCACGCTGCGCTGGGGGTGCGCGATGGTCGACCGGTGCGAGCGCCCGCTGGGCGCCGTCACGCAGGAGTTCACCCGGACGGTGACCGGCACCCTGGTGACGGAGTTCGCCCGCGGCCCCGTCGGCACCCGGCACCCGGCCCGGGACAACGTCGAGGAGTTCGACCTCTCCACGGTCAACACGGTCCCGGCGAGCTGAGACAGGTCAGGCTGAGTCGGTCATGATGATCGCCATGGGCTCCTCTCGTCGCCGCGCGGGGTGGACCGCGCGCGTCGGCGCGGCGGTCGCCGTGGCGGCGCTCGCCGCCGGTTGCTCGACGGGCAGCCCGCCCGACGACGAGCCCACCCCGACGGCCGAGTCCGCGGCGCTCCGGGTGCAGACGGTCACCGGCGCCGAGCGGCTCGACCAGCAGACCCGCACCGAGGTCGAGGGGGCCGTCGGCGACGTCCTCTCCGACTACGTGGTGGCCGCCTTCCTCGGCGAGTTCCCCCGCCAGGAGTTCGTCCGGGCCTTCGAGCCGTTCACCAGCGTGGCCGCACGCAAGGCGACCCGCGACATCGACTACCTCACCGCGGCCACGGCGCGCGACGCGACCGCCGTGCGCGCCACCGACCTCGACGCCAAGATCTCGTTCCTGACCCAGGGGGGCGAGGTGCTCGGCGGGACGGCCGCGGTGCACTTCGCCTTCGACGCGACGATGGAGGACGGCACCACGAGACCGCTGGTGCTCGACGGACGCTTCATGCTGGAGGCCGACGACGACGGCTCGTGGTCCATCTTCGGCTACGACGTGAAGTTCGACGACGGCGACGAGACGCCCGCCGAGGCGGAGTCGGGAGACGGGGCATGAGCTGGAGCGCACGGCGCGGCACGAGGTGGGTGCGGCGCGTCGCCGTGCTGGTGGCGGTCCTCGCCGGCGCCGCAGTCGTCGTTCCGGCCGCCTCCGTGCACCCGACGAGCATCAGCCTGACGACCATCGGCACCGCCAAGGCCGTCGACGCGGGCGACGGCATCGTCTGGGTCCTGGCCCTCGGCTCCGAGGCAGCCTCCGGCGACGACGTGACGACCGGCCTGACCGACGCGATCCAGCTCATCGGCGTGCAGCTCGACACCGGCCGGGCCGTCGCCATCGGGCTCCCCCGCGACCTCTACGTCGAGATGAGCGACGGCCGCGCCCGCCTGAACACCGCCCTGCGCGACGAGGGGCCCGAGGGGGTCGCCCGCGAGGTCGACGACCTCCTCGGGATCGAGCCCGACGTGGTCGCGGTGACCGGGTTCGACGGGTTCCTGTCGATGATGGGCGCCGTCGGCGACGTCCAGGTGGACTCGCCGCTGGCCTTCACCACCGAGGAGGGCGACGTCCAGGTGCGGCGCGGCCCCAACACCTTCGACCCCGACGAGGCGCTCTACTACGCCCGCACCCGCGAGACGCTGCCCGGCGGCAGCGACTTCGAGCGGGCGGCCAACCACCAGCGGCTGCTCCTCGGGGTGCTCGAGCGGCTCCGGGAAGCCGAGGACGAGGCCGGCTTCATGGAGGCGGTCACGCTGTCCGCGCTGGGCGGGCTGCAGACCGACATGTCGCCCCCGCAGGTCTACCGGCTCGTGCAGGCGCTGACGACGGTCGACCCGGATCGCACGGACGCCTGCATCATCGTCGGCACGTTCGGGGTGGAGAACGGCGCCTCGGTGGTCTACCCCGACGTGGAGCAGGCGCGGGCGGTGGGGCGCGACGCCCAGGACGACGCGCGGCTCCAGGGCGGCTGCCGCGACGGGTCCGGCTGACCGGACGGGCTCAGCCCAGGCCCGCCTCGCGCGCCTTGACGATCGCCTGCGCACGGTGCGCGACCTGCAGCTTGGCGAAGATGTTGCTGGCATGGTTGCGGACCGTCTTGACCGACAGCCCGAGCTGTCGCGCGATCTCGCCGTTCTCCTTGCCCTCCGCGATCAGGCCGAGCACGACGCGCTCGCGCTCGGTCAGGTCCGGGAAGGCGTCGGCGACGGGCCGGTTGCGCACCCCCAGGAAGTAGTCCATCACCCGGTCGGCGACACCGGGCGCGAAGATCACCTCGCCGGCACCCACGGCCTCGACGGCCCGCAGGATCTCGCCGCGACGCGCGCCCTTGAGGAGGTAGCCGCGGGCGCCGGCCCGCATCGCGGCGAAGACCGACTCCTCGTCCTCCATCATCGTCAGCACGAGCACCCCGATGTGGGGCGAGGAGGCGACGATCTGCGCAGTCGCGTCGATGCCGTTGACCCGCGGCATGTGCAGGTCCATCAGCACCACGTCGGGCTGGAGGTCCAGGGCAAGCGCGATCGCCATCGCGCCGTCGGAGGCGGTGCCCACCACCTCCACGTCCGGCGTGGCGGCCAGCAGGGCCTCCAGCCCGCGCCGGAACTCGTCGTGGTCGTCGGCGATCAACACCCGGTGGCCGTCCATCGGCTCCTCCTTGCTCTGCTCACGCTTGCTCTGCTCACACTGGTGGTCCCTGGTCGAGCGGCAGCCGCACCTGGACCACGGTGCCGCCACCGGTGCGGTCCCCCGCCTCGAACGACCCGCCGAGCTCCTCGGCGCGTTCCCGCATCGAGGACAGGCCTACACCCGGGCGCCGGTCCGGAGCCAGCCCCGATCCCGTGTCGGAGACGTCGATGCGCAGGTCGCCGTCCTCGCGCGCCAGTCGTACGACGCACCGGTCGGCGCCGCTGTGGCGCTGCACGTTGGTGACGGCCTCGACGACGATGCGGTAGGCCGCGACCTCGACCGCGGCGGGGAGCGGCTCGATGTCGTCACCGGCCTCCACCGACCACGGCACCCCGGCACCGGCGGACCCGTGCTCGGCGGCCCGGTGGCGCAGCGCCGAGACCAGGCCGAGCTGGTCCAGCGCGGGTGGTCGCAGCCCCTCCACCAGTCGTCGTACCTCGCCGATGCCCTCGCGGGCCTGGTCGGAGAGCCGCGAGACCAGGTTCGACGCCTGCTCCGGGTCGTCGTCGATGAGGTCGGAGGCCGCCTCCAGGCGCATCGCGAGCGACGCGAGCGAGGGGCCGAGGCCGTCGTGCAGGTCGCGCCGGAGCCGCCGCCGCTCCTCCTCCCGCGCCGCGACCAGCCGCTGCCGCGAGACCTGGAGCTCACGGTTGGCGGTGACCGCCTGCACGAGGGCGCCGACCTGGGTCCCCACGTCCTCGAGCAGCCGACGGTCCCCCGGTCCGAACGGGTCGTGGCCGGCATCGACCTCGACCCGGAGGTGTCCGACCGTGGTGCCGCCGACGGAGAGGTCGACGGTCGCGGGCGTGCCCGTCGGGGCACCGATGGCGGCGGCGATCGGCCCGGAGGTGGGCGTGGCCAGCACGTCGACGGCGGCGTACGACAGGTGGAGGCGCCGGGCGAGCAGCTCGAGGGCCTCGCGCAGCGCGTCCTCGGGCGCGGTCAGCGCGTCGAGTCGGCGCAGGTCCGACACCACCCGGTCCGGGAACTCGCGGTCGCCGTAGACCACCCGCCGCACGGTCCGCTGGACCGCGACGCCCGCGGGCAGGAGCAGCAGCGCCAGCAGCCCGCCGGCCAGCATCGAGCCGGCGGAGATGTCGGCCGCGGCATCCACCGCCCGCACCGCGCCGGCGAACGCGGCTCCCACGACGACCAGCACGAGCGCCTGGACGAGCCCGCGGCGGACCCGCGGCTCGATCTCGCCGAGGTGGTAGCGCCCCGCGGCCGCTGCGACACAGGCCACGGCGAGCCCGCCACCCAGCAGGACGAGCACGTCCTCGCGCAGCAACGGCGCGCCGGTGAGGAGGTCGGGGACGGGGCCCAGCACCAGCCACGCGCCGACACCGGCGCCGACGCCGAGGAGGGCGAGCCTGGTGGCCAGCACGTCGGACCGCCCGCGGGCCCGCAGGTGGGCGAGCGTCGCGATCGCGAGCAGGGCCGGGACGGTGGCCCAGAGGGCCGGCGCCCAGACGGACGACAGCACCCACTGCTGCTCCAGCGCCGAGTCTGACCCGTCGGCGAACGCGGCCACCCAGACGGCGTACCCCACCGCGGGGGCGGTGAGCAGCGCAGCCGTCACCCACCGGCCGCGGCCCTCCGGCCGGGTCAGCAGGGCGACCGCGAGCATCAGCGCCACGAGGCCGAGGGCGGCCATCGCCTCGCCGACGGCCGCGGGCCAGGTGCCGCGCGCACCGGCGAGGTCGACGACACCGAGGCCCAGCGGGGTGGACGTCAGCGTCGCGGGCAGCAGCGCAGCGGCGACGAGGAACGCCCACGCGGGCGCTGTCGACGGCCTCGCCCAGAAGACGAGGGAGCCCAGCGCGAGCAGCAGGACCGGCAGGAGCACCACGTGCGGCGCGGCCCGCACCGCGGCGGCGAGCGGGTACCGATGCAGCGTGACGTCGACCTGCTGGATCAGGTCGAGGCCCGCCCCGGGGCGGCGGACCTCGTAGCGGAGGACGTCGCCCACCTCGCGTCGTACGCCGTCGAGGTCGCCGGTGCCGTTCGCCCAGTCGGCCAGCGCGCGGCCGTCGACGGCCTGGACCTCGTCACCCGGTCGCAGCGCCGTCTCGCCGTAGGTGGCCCGGACGTGGACCGTGTCGCCCCAGCGCTCGCTCGCCGAGGGCAGCAGCCTCGAGGAGAGGCTGGTGCCGTCGGACGGCCCGGCCAGCAGCGCGAGGACGGTCCAGCAGAGCGGCACCGCCCAGGCCACTGCGAGCACGAGCAGCCTGCTGGTGCGCGCCATGGAGGCATCGTGCCCCCGTCTGCGCCTGCGGGGGAAGCAGCCGCGCTGACCGGCCGGTCAGCCGCGACTCAGCAGCTCGAGCGCTTCTCGGCCGCCTTGCAGGTGTCGTTGCCGCCGCGTCCCCGCGCGATGTCGAAGCCCTTGCCGCCGTCGAGGCGGTCGGGCTCGTCGGAGCCGGTCAGCACGTCGGCGCCGCCGCGGCCGTAGAGCTTGACGCGGTAGTCGGGGTTGGCGGTGACGATCTCGGAGTCGTTGCTGCCCTTGAAGATCGACAGCGCCCGGGCCGGCAGGACCACGTCGCTGAAGCCGGTGATCTTGCCCTCGAGCGTGAAGGGCTGCAGGCCGCGGATGGTCGTCTTCTTCAGCTGGTCGATGCGCAGGGTCGGCTTGAGGGCGGGGTTGGAGCTGGCGACGATGCGCAGCTTGTCCTGCCCGCCGTAGCCCTTGGCGACGAACCCGGACTCGGCCGGGATCGGGAAGGTCATCGTGTCGCTGCCACTGCCGCCCCGCCAGACCTGGTGGCTCTCCGACGTCGTCGACAAGGTGTCGCCGCCGCTGCCCCCCACGAAGGTGTCGATGCCCACGGTGCCGACGAGCAGGTCGTCGCCGGCGTCGCCGTAGAGCCGGTCGTTGCCGAGGGTGCCTGAGGCGTCGGCGGTGATCGTGTCGTCGCCGCCCCGACCGAAGATC
Organism: Nocardioides sp. P5_E3; assembly: GCF_054049275.1. Lineage (NCBI taxonomy): Bacteria > Bacillati > Actinomycetota > Actinomycetes > Propionibacteriales > Nocardioidaceae > Nocardioides > Nocardioides sp. P5_E3. The sequence continues at coordinate 141,659 of NZ_JBFUMR010000003.1, read as the reverse complement.
GTGTCGTCACCGCCCCGTGCCGCGATCACGTCGGCGGAGTTCGTGCCCTTGACGGTGTCGCCGAACGGCGACCCGACGAGCCGGATGCCGCCGTCGAACCCAGTGACCGTGTCGTTGCCGTCGGCGGCGATCGGGACGGTGCGCGCGGCGCGGAAGTCGACGACCACCGGTGCCGGTGCGTTGACGTAGGTCACCCCGTCGAGCACCACGGTGGTGCCCTCGCCGGCGGGGCGCGGGTCGTAGCCGAGGTCGACCGTGTCGTCGCCGGTGCCGCCGGAGACGGTGTCGCCCTTCTTGACCACCCGGCCGAACTGGTCGAGGCGCACCAGGTCGGTCTCGCCGTAGAGCCGGTCGTTGCCCTCGCCGCCGAGGATCGTGTCGGCGCCGTCGCCCCCGCAGATCACGTCGTTGCCGGCGAGGCCGCGGATCGTGTCGTTGCCACCGCGGGCGACCACCACGTCACGCCGGGGCGTGCCGGTGATCGAGTTGGCCTCGTCGTTGCCCACGATCGTGGCCTTGAGGCCGGCGCAGCTCGGGGCGGCGTGGGCGGTCGGCGCGACCGCGAGCGGTGCGGCGAGGCCGACCGTCGCGACGACGGCGGGCAGGAGGTGACGGACGAGGCGCATGCTGACTCCCAAGAAGTGGTTCGTTGCAGGGTTGATGGCCCCGAACTCGGCACCTCAAACCTCCCGGGCGCCCGCGGACGGTCAGGCCAGGGCGTCGGGTCCCTTCTCCAGGAGCAGCGTGAACTGGTCCTCGTCGAGCACGGGTACGCCGAGCTGCTCGGCCTTGTCGGCCTTGGAGCCGGCGTTGTCCCCGACGACGACGTAGTCGGTCTTCTTGGACACCGACCCCGCCGCCTTGCCGCCGCGGCTGATGATCGCCTCCTTCACCGAGTCGCGGGTGTAGTGCTCCAGGGAGCCGGTGGCCACGATCGTGAGGCCCTCGAGCGTGCGGGCGATCGACGCGTCGCGCTCGTCGGCCATCGACACGCCGTCGGCCTCCCAGGCGTCGACGATCGCGCGGTGCCAGTCGACCTCGAACCAGGCGATCACGGCCTCGGCGATCGTCGGGCCCACCCCCTCGGCCGCCGCGAGCTCCTCCTCGCTGGCGGCGCGGACGGCGGCCATCGACGCGAACTCCTGGGCCAGCGCCCGGGCCGCGGTGGGGCCGACGTGTCGGATGGACAGCGCGACCAGCACCCGCCACAGCGGCACCTGCTTGGCCTTGTCGAGGTTGGCGGCCAGCCGTTCGCCGTTGGCGGAGAGCTGCGGCCCGTCCTCGTCCTTCTTGGGCGCCCGGGTGAACAGCGGCGCCCTGACCAGCTGGTCGCGGGTCAGGGAGAACAGGTCGCCCTCGTCGGTGATCACCCCGGCGTCGATGAGGGCCGAGGCCGCCTCGTAGCCCAGGCCCTCGATGTCGAAGGCACCTCGACCGGCCACGTGGAAGACCCGCTCGCGGACCTGCGCCGGGCAGTGCTGGTGGTTGGGGCAGCGGAGGTCCTTGTCGCCCTCCTTCTGCTCGGCCAGTCGCGTGCCGCAGGACGGGCAGTCCTCCGGCATCACCCACTTCTCGAGCCCCTCGGGACGCAGCCCCAGCACCGGGCCGACGATCTCGGGGATCACGTCGCCCGCCTTGCGCAGCACCACGGTGTCGCCCGGACGGACGTCCTTGCGCTCGACCTCGTAGCGGTTGTGGAGGGTGGCGTTCTCGACGGTGGACCCGGCCACCTTCGTCGGCTCCATGACGCCGTAGGGGGTGACCCGCCCGGTGCGACCGACGTTGACCCGGATGTCGAGCAGCCTGGCGTTGACCTCCTCCGGCGGGTACTTGAAGGCGATGGCCCACCGCGGGGCCCGCGAGGTGGAGCCCATGCGCCGCTGCAGCGCGACGTCGTCCACCTTCACCACGACGCCGTCGATCTCGTAGGGGACGATCGAGTGGCGCTTCTCCCCGGCGTTCTCGACGTAGGCCTGGACGTCGGCCAGCGACGGCACCACCCGCACCTGGTCGGAGGTGGGCAGACCCCACGCCGCGAGCGCCTCGTAGGCGTGCGACTGGGCCTTCGGCTCGAACCCGCGGCGCTCGCCGATGCCGTGGCAGACCATCCCCAGCGCGCGGCTGGCCGTGACCCGCGGGTCCTTCTGCCGCAGCGACCCCGCCGCCGCGTTGCGCGGGTTGGCGAAGGCGGGCCGACCGGCCTCCGTCATCGACACGTTGAGGCGCTCGAAGGCCTCCACGGGCAGGAACACCTCGCCGCGGACCTCGAGCAGCCCGGGCACCGGGAACCCGTCCGCGGCCGTCAGCCGGTGGGGCACGGAGTCGATCGTCTTGACGTTGGGCGTGACGTCCTCGCCGGTGCGGCCGTCACCCCGGGTGAGGGCCCGCACCAGCCGGCCGTCCTCGTAGAGGAGGTTGATCGCGAGGCCGTCGACCTTGAGCTCGCACAGCAGGTCGGGCGCCTCGAGGCCCTCACGCTGCAGACGGGCGTACCACCCCTCGAGCTCGTCGTAGGTGAACGCGTTGTCGAGGCTCTCCATCCTCTGGAGGTGGTCGACCGCGGTGAACTCGGTGGACACCGCTCCACCGACCTTCTGGGTCGGCGAGTCGGGGGTGCGGAGCTCGGGGAACCGGTCCTCCAACGACTCGAGCTCGCGCAGCCGCACGTCGAAGTCGGCGTCCGACAGGGTCGGGTCGTCGAGCACGTAGTAGCGCCAGCGGGCGTCGTCGACCTGCTCGCTGACCTCCCGGTGACGCTCGCGCGCCTCGGGTGGGGCGGACTCCACCGTGGCGTCGGTGGCCTCGAGGTCGGGCTGCTCGGACGTGCTCATGGGCACAGTCTGCCGGTCGGGTCCGACAGGTGCTCGGCACGGCACGCACCCCCGGTCTGGACCGGATGGAACTCATTTGTTCCATCGGAATGGATCTGCCTACGGTGGCGTTGTGGAACGAAACCGTTCCGTTTCATCACGAGCACGTCGACCGAGGAGCACGCGTGACCCCGACCGAGACCGGCACCCGCCCCCGCGTGGCGGGCGAGCGTGAGCTCGAGATCCTCGACGCAACCCTCGAGGTGCTCGACGAGGTGGGCTACGACCTGCTGACCATGGACGCCGTGGCGAGTCGCGCCAAGGCGTCCAAGGCCACGCTCTACCGCCGCTGGAAGGGCAAGCCCGAGCTCGTGGTGGCCGCGATCATGGCGCACAAGGGCGAGGCCGTCGTCCCCGACACCGGCACCCTGCGTGGCGACCTGCTCGCCGCCTACTGCGGCAGCGGCGGCCTCAACGACCCCATGGCGCAGACCGTCCTCACGGCCGTGGTCACCGCCATGGGCCGTGACCCGGAGTTCGCCGAGGTCTACCGCCGCGACTTCATCGCGCCGAAGGTCGCCACCTCGCGCGCGATCTACGAGAGGGCCCGCGAGCGGGGCGAGGTCCACCCCGACGTGGACCTCTCGATCCTCGCCCCCTCGCTCGCCGGGATCGTCCTGCACCGGGCCTTCCTGCTCGGCGACGCCGTCACGCCCGAGCTCGTCGGCCGGGTGCTCGACGAGGTCATCCTCCCCGCCGCGCTGCGCGGACCCGCACCCTCCGCACCTGACCGCTGACCACCTCCACTGACGCACGACCACTGACTCACGACCACTGACTGACTGCCACGTCCGGCACCCGCTGTCGGACCCCTCTGCTCGACTCGACCTGAACCACGATCCAGAAGGACGTTCCATGACCGACAGCACCGTGGTTGCCGACGAGGTGACCCCCGAGCAGCACAAGCGCCTGCGCTGGGCGCTCGTGCTCATCTCGCTCGCGCAGCTGATGGTGGTGCTCGACAGCACCATCGCCAACATCGCCCTCCCCTTCATCGGCGCCGACCTCGACATCGACCAGGCCAACCTGCAATGGATCGTCACCGGCTACGCCCTGACCTTCGGGGGGTTCCTGCTCCTGGGTGGCCGGCTGGCCGACCTCTACGGGCGCCGGCTGATCTTCATGGTGGGCGTGCTGGTCTTCGCACTCGCCTCGCTCATCGGCGGCTTCGCCCAGAACGAGGCCATGCTGCTGTCGGCCCGGGCCTTCCAGGGCCTCGGCGCCGCCATGGCCTCCCCCGCCGCCCTCGCCCTGATCACCACCACGTTCCCCGCCGGCAAGGAGCGCAACCGCGCGTTCGCGGTCTACGCCGCCATGGCGGGCGTGGGTGCCGCGGTCGGCCTCATCCTCGGCGGCTGGCTCACCGGCCTCGACCCGATCCTGGGCCTCGAGGGCTGGCGCTACACGTTCCTCATCGTCGTGCCGATCGGTCTGGCGGCGGCGTTCTTCGCCCCCCGCTTCTTCGACGAGTCCGAGCGCCACTCCGGGTGGCTCGACGTCCCCGGTGCGATCACCGGAACGGGTGCCCTGCTGGCGATCGTGTTCGGTCTCTCCCGGGCCGGCCAACAGGACTACGGGTGGGACGCCACCAGCACCGTGGTCAGCCTGGTCCTCGGTGTCGTGCTGCTCGCCATCTTCCTGCTGGTCGAGTCGAGGGTCGAGCACCCCTTGATGCCGTTCCGGATCTTCAGGAGCAAGAACCGCGCGGCCGCCTTCGCAGTGATGATGATCGTGCCGGCTGCGATGTTCGCGATGTTCTTCTTCCTCTCGCTCTTCATCCAGCTCGTCGTGGGCTACTCCCCGCTCCACACGGGCATCGCGTTCCTGCCGTTCTCGATCGCGATGATCATCTCGGCGACGACAGCCTCCAAGCTGATCGCCTTCGTCGACCCGCGCTACCTGTCGGGGGTCGGCACGCTGCTCTCGGCTGCGGCGCTCTACGGCTTCAGCCGGATCACCGTCCCGGAGGACCCCGCGTCGATCCTCGGCTCGCTCCCCGCGTCGATGGGCGGCCAGGGCGTGGCGCTGGGCGGCGACGTCAGCTACTGGACCCAGGTGCTGCCCTTCGTGGTGCTGATGGCCTTCGGCATGGGGCTCAACTTCGTGCCCCTCACCCTCGTCGCGGTGCACCACCTGCGCGCGCAGGACACCGGCATCGGGTCCGGCGTGCTCAACACGATGCAGCAGGTGGGTGGCGCGCTCGGGCTGGCGACGCTCAGCACGGTGTCGCTCCACTTCGCACAGACGCGGGCCGACGAGATCGCGCCGGCCATCGCGGCCGCCGCTCCGCAGCTCGACTCCGCGGCGCTGGGCCAGCTCGCCTCGCTCGGGTCGTTCACCGAGGGCGCCACGATGGCGTTCCTCGTGGGCTCGCTGATGATGCTCGGCGCCTCGGCGATCGTGTGGCTGTTCCTCGACGTCAAGCACGAGGAGCTGGCCACCGAGTCCGCGCCCGAGGGTGTGGGCGTCCACTGAGCCAGCCGGCACACCGAGCCATCCGACGTCGTCGCCGTCTCGAAGGAGAGTCGTGACCGATCCCCTCCTGACGACCGACGACGTCCCGGGCGACCCGCGAGCGATGGTCCTGGTCCTCCACGGGGGCAAGCCCCGGTCGGACCGGGCCATCGGCTCGACGAGCGCGTCGTGGCACCGGGCCGCGTGGCTGCAGCGCGCGATCGTGCCGTTGGCCCACGAGGCCGGCGTCGGCGTCTGGCTCGCGCGCTACCGCGTGCGCGGGTGGAACGGTGGCGCCGGCCCGGTGGCCGACGCCCGGTGGGCGCTCGACGAGATCCGGGCCGCCCACGGCGACGTGCCGGTGGTGCTCCTCGGCCACTCCATGGGTGCCCGGGTGGCGGTCCACGCCGCCGACGACGCGTCGGTCGTCGGCGTCGTCGGGCTCGCTCCGTGGTGGTCCGGGGACGACCCCGTCTCCACCCTCGCGGGCCGCGCCCTGCGGGCCGCCCACGGGCGCCGGGACCGCATCACGTCGTTCCGCGAGACCACCCGCTACGTCGATCGTGCGCGCGCGGTGGCGAGCAGCGCCGAGCTCCACGACATGGGCGGCCTCGGCCACTACATGCTCGCGGGCTCGCAGGAGTGGCACGACGTGGCACTCGCGTCGGTGCTCGACGTGGTCGCCGCCCAGGTCCCGCGCGCCGGCCGCTGACGGGGCGTGCCACGGCCCGCCCAGGCCGGTCGGGCAGGGGCTCAGAGGTTCCGGGCGACCGTCGCGGAGAGCCTGACGGCCCGGCCCGCCCACTCCGCCGACGCACCGGCCAGGCCGCAGGTCGGCGTGAGGACCAGGTGCTCCCCCACGCCGTCCGGGTCCAGGCCGAGCATGTCGAGCCACCGCTGCACCCGCTCGGTGGTCCGCACCTCCGAGGCATCGGCGGTCGGCGCCGTGGACGGTACGACGCCGAGCGCGGCGGTGCGGCCGGACTCCAGCACCTCCGCGAACGTGTCGAGGTCGGCCGGGCCGAGCATGTCGAGGTCGGCGGACAGGCCGTGCACCCCCGTCCCCGCGACGAGCGACCACGGCGTGCTCGGGGCGCAGGAGTGCACCCACGCCTCGCCCCCGGCGTCGACGACCGCCGCGACGACCCACTCGAGGTGCGCCGATGCCTCGGGGAGGTGGACGCTGCGGTGCCGGCCGAAGCCGCTGGCGGTCGGCACCTGGCCGGCGACGACCTCGGCCAGCACCGGCTCGTCGACCTGCACGATCCAGCGGTCGACGCCGGGGAGGCGTCGGCGCAGGTCGGCGAGGTGGGTGCGGACGCCCTCTGCGAGCGCCTGCGCGAGCTCCCGGCGGGCGCCGTGGTCGGAGAGCACCTTGTCGCCGCGCGGCTTCTCGACCGTGGCGGCCAGGGTCCACGGTCCGGCGACCTGGGTCTTGAACGCGCCCCGGTAGTCCTGCGCCACCTCCTCGACGGTGTCGAGGTCCTGGGCGAGCAGTGATCGTGCGCGCCGGTGGTCGACCCCGCTGGCGTCGGTCAGCCGCCAGCCGGCGGGCTGGAGGTCCGCGCCGAGGCCGGAGACGATCGCGAGCCCGCGACCTGTCATCGCGGCCGTGACGCCCCGGCCGGGCACCTCCGCCACGTGCGGGAGGTCGGGCAGCTCGCCCAGGACCAGGCGGGTCGCCTCGGCGTGGTGGGCGTCGGTGGTGCCGGGCATCGAGCCCACGCCGGTGGCTCGCGTCACGCGTGGACCTCGACGGGACGCGTCGACTCGATGGTCGCCGAGCCGACGACCCGGGTGCCGTCGTAGATCACCGCGGCCTGACCGGGTGCGATCCCCTCGGCGGGGTCGAGGAGGTCGATCTCCACGCGGTCCCCGGACACGACGACGACCGCCCGGTGCTCCGCCCCGTGGGCGCGCATCTGCACGGTGCCCTCGACCCGCTCGGGGACCGTGCCGCACCAGCGCGGGCGGACGCCGGCGACGTGGTCGACAGCCAGGCGCTCGCGGGGTCCGACCGTGACCGTGCCGCTGACCGGCTCGATGTCGAGCACGAACCGCGGCTTGCCGTCGGCGGCGGGCACGCCGAGGTGGAGGCCGCGGCGCTGGCCGATGGTGAAGCCGTAGGTGCCGGTGTGGCTGCCGACCGTCTCGCCGGTGGTCGCGTCGACGATGTCGCCGCCGTGGTTGGGCGCCCGGTCGCCGAGCTTCTCGCGCAGCCAGCCGGCGTTGTCGCCGTCGGCGACGAAGCAGATGTCGTGCGAGTCGGGCTTGTCTGCCACCAGCAGGCCGCGCGACCCGGCCTCGCGGCGCACGGCCGTCTTGTCGGTGTCGCCCAGCGGGAAGAGGGAGTGCCGCAGCTGCTGCTGGTCGAGCACGCCGAGGACGTAGGACTGGTCCTTGGCGTGGTCGGTGGCGCGGTGCATCTCGATCAGCCCGTCGGCCCCGGTGCGCAGCTGCGCGTAGTGCCCGGTCGCGACAGCGTCGAAGCCCAGGGCGAGCGCGCGGTCGAGCACGGCGGCGAACTTGATCTTCTCGTTGCACCGCAGGCACGGGTTGGGCGTGCGCCCGGCGGCGTACTCGTCCATGAAGTCCTCCACGACGTCCTCGTGGAAGCGGTCGGACAGGTCCCAGACGTAGAACGGGATGCCGATGACGTCGGCCGCGCGGCGTGCGTCGTTGCTGTCCTCGATGGTGCAGCACCCGCGCGCCCCGGAGCGGTACGACGCCGGGTTGCGGCTCAGGGCGAGGTGCACCCCGGTCACCTCGTGCCCGGCCTCGACGGCGCGGGCGGCGGCCACGGCGGAGTCCACCCCGCCCGACATGGCGGCGACGACCTTCATCCCTGACTCCACCCGACCGACCTCAGCGTGCCTTGGCGGCGCGGGCGCGCTCCACCACCGGGCCGATCGCCTCGACGAGGGCACCGATGTCGCCCGGCGTGGTGGTGTGGCCCAGCGAGAAGCGGAGCGAGTGCCGCGCCTGGTCCGCGTCGCAGCCCATCGCGAGCAGGACGTGGGAGGGCTGCGGGACGCCGGCGGAGCAGGCGGACCCGGTGGAGCACTCGATGCCACGGGCGTCGAGCAGCATCAGCAGCGAGTCGCCCTCGCAGCCGGGGAAGCCGAGGTGGGCGTTGCCCGGGAGCCGCTGCGGCCCGGCCGGCGCCCCGTGCAGGTGGGCGTCGGGCACGACCTCGACGACGCGGCGCACCAGGTCGTCGCGCAGGGCGGCGACGCGCACGGCGTGCTCGTGCTGGTTCTTGACCGACTCCTCGACGGCGGCGGCGAGGCTGGCGATGGCCGGCACGTCGAGCGTGCCGCTGCGGATGTCGCGCTCCTGCCCGCCCCCGTGCACCAGGGCGCTGACGGCCAGGTCACGACGTACGACGAGCGCACCGACGCCGTAGGGGCCGCCGACCTTGTGGCCGGTGAAGGTCAGGGCGTCGACGCCGGAGGCGGCGAAGTCGACCGGCACCTGCCCGAGGGCCTGGACCGCGTCGGTGTGCACGGGGATGCCGTGCTCGGCGGCGATCGCGACCACCTCGTCGATCGGCTGCAGCGACCCGACCTCGTTGTTGGCCCACATCACCGAGATGAGCGCCACCGACTCGGGGTCCCTGGCGACCGAGTCCTTCAGCGACTCGAGGTCCAGCACGCCTTCCGGCGACACGGGCAGCAGCTCGACGTCGGCGCCGTCGCTCGCGGCGAGCCAGTGGAGCGGGTCGAGGACCGCGTGGTGCTCGATGGCGGTGGAGAGAACACGCGTGCGACGGGGGTCCTCGGCACGGCGGGCCCAGAAGATCCCCTTGAGCGCGAGGTTGTCGGACTCGGTGCCGCCGGAGGTGAAGACGACGTCGCCCGGCCGGGCGCCGATCACCCCGGCGATGGTCTCGCGCGACTCCTCGACCACCCGCCTGGCACCGCGTCCGGAGGCGTGCAACGAGCTCGCGTTGCCGACGCCGGTGAGCTGGCGCGTCATCGCCTCGATCGCGGCCGGCAGCATCGGCGTGGTCGCGGCGTGGTCGAGGTAGACGAGCGAGTGGTTCATGACCTGCCAAGCCTACGGTGCCGACGTGCGCCAACCCGCCCCGCGTGGCCACGTTCACACCTAGGCTCGCTCCGTGCGCGCATCCCGGGCCTGGCTCGCCTGTCTCCTGCTGCTGCCGACCCTCGCGTGCCGGGCCGGCGGCCAGCCGCCCGAGGACTCCCCTGCGGCGGACCGCCAGGAGCGGTCCGCGGCACCGGGCGCGAGGGACGAGACGCTGCGCGAGCAGGCCCTCGCGCTCCTCGACGAGCGCGAACGGGCGCTGGCGGACGGCGACCGCGAGGCGTTCCTCGCCACCGTCGACCCCGACGAGCTCGGCTTCTCCGCGACCCAGGCCCGCTGGTTCGACAACCTGGCCCAGCTCCCCATGGCGGACGTGTCCTTCGAGCTCGGCGAGGAGGACGCCCTCGCCGACGACTTCGACGACGGCGAGCTGCGGCTCCCCGTCGAGTTCACGATGCGGCTGCGCGGCTTCGACAGCCGTCCCGTCACGGACATGATGGTGTGGACGTTCGTCCACAGGGACGACGACGTGCTCCTCGTCGGCGACCGCAACGAGGAGGTCGACCTGGTGAACGGGTGGATCCCGGCTCCGTGGGACCTCGCCCACGTCGAGGTGCGCCGCTCGGGTGGCATCCTCGCGGTCTTCGACGAGGACACCAGCGAGCACGCCACCTATGTCATGTCCGACCTCGCCGACGCCACGGCGGTCGTCCGACGCCACTTCCCGGACTGGTCGGGCCGCTACGTCGCCTACGGCGCCTCCGACACCACCGCGATCGCCGAGATGAGCGGCATGACCGTCGACCAGACCGCGGGCGTGGCGTTCCCCGTGCTGGCGCGCCCGGACGGCCCGGTGGCCGCGTACCGGTTCGCGGTCAACCCCACCGTCGTCGGTGACGTCGTCTCCCGCGGCCTCGTGTTCCGCCACGAGCTGGCGCACGTCGCGCTGGGTGCCACCGACGACCGCTCCCCCGTCTGGTTGATGGAGGGCGCCGCGGAGTACGTCGCCCGCTCGACCATGCCCGTCGACGACCGCCGCCGGATCGCCGCGTTCCAGCTCGTCGGCGCGTCCGCCCGCACGCTCGAGCCCACCAGGAGCTTCTACACGGGGGATGCCACCCTCAGCTACAACCTGGCTGCGGTGGTGTGCGACTACGTCGCGACCACCAGGGGCGAGGCCGCGCTGTGGGACCTGGTCCGCAGCTTCCGCACGGCCCGATTCTTCTCCTGGGCCCAGACCGAGGGCGTCGTACGCCGTGAGCTCGGGCTCTCGACGAAGGAGCTGAGCGCGCAGGCGCTCGCCTGGGCGCGGGCTGCCTGAGGCTTCAGCCCATCGGCTCGAGCCACGGGTGGTCGGCGCGCTCCTTGCGAACAGCCTCGCGCAGCCAGTCCTGCTCCGTCGCGCCGAGAAGCGGCCACGCCACCGCGAGGTCGGCGTCGTCCTTCGGCCGGTTGAGCCGGGCCTTGTGGTGCAGCACCACCTCCGGGCGCATGTAGCGGATCCCGTCGCCAGCCACCCATGTCACGTCTGCCAGCGGAACCACGTGGTCGGGGTCTCGGCGCGACACCCACAGCCCGTCGCGGTCCTCGGCGAGCAGGCAGTCGAGGAACCACGGTGCCTGCGCGTGGTCGCGCAGCCAGACCTGCCCCGAGCCCTCGTGCGGTCCGGGGAAGTCGTCGTTCACCGGCCGGAGCGCGCCGGCACCGGCGCTCCAGAGGTGGTGCCGGTCCCCCACCATCGCCCGGAAGCGCGGCAGGTCCCGCAGCCAGATCACCGCGTCGATGTCCTCGTGCCGCCGTGCCTGTCCGGTGAAGGCGTCGATCGCCCACCCACCGACGACCCACCACTCGCCGTCGTACGTCGCCATGAAGGTGGCCAGTCCGGCCGGGTCGAGCGCCTGCCACTCGCCGTAGAGCCGGCGGAACGTCGCCTCCTCGGCAAGGTCGTTCGCCGAGGGCTCCCAGTGCATTCCCGCAGGCTAGCGTCGCGCCCGTGCACACACACGAGCCCGAGGGGTACGACTGCCCGTTCTGCCGCCTGCAGAGGGGCGTCCACAACGAGCACAACCGGCCGGAGGACGTCGTCGCGGTCACCGGGCTCGCGTTCGCGCGGATCTCGCCGAAGTGGTGGCCGGCCAACGACGGCGCGGTCCTGGTCGTCCCGCGCCCGCACCACGAGAACCTCTACGACCTGCCCGCCGAGGTCGGGCACGCCGTCTGGGACCTGACCCAGCGCGTCGCGGTCGCGATGCGGTCGGCGTACGACTGCGACGGGATCTCGACCCGCCAGCACAACGAGCCGGCCGGCGGCCAGGACGTGTGGCACCTCCACGTCCACGTCTTCCCGCGGTGGGCCGGCGACCGGCTGTACGAGCAGCACCCGAGCACCCGGTGGCCGTCACCCGAGGAGCGCAGGCCGCACGCCGACCGGCTGGCCGCCGCGTTGGACCTGCCCCGCAGCTTCGACTGAGGCAGGATCGGGCCATGGAGTTCGAGCAGATGCAACAGCGGGCCCGCGCAGTGCGGAGCAGGTACGCCGAGGTGGAGGCGTCGACGTACGGCCGGTCGTGGACGACCGAGGAGGTGATGCTCGGCTTCCTCGGAGATGTCGGCGACCTCGCCAAGCTGGTGCAGGGCAAGGCCGGCATCCGGCCGCGCGAGGACCTCGACGAGGCGCTGGCCCACGAGCTCGCCGACTGCCTGTGGAGCATTCTGACCCTCGCCGACGCGTACGACGTCGACCTCGCCGCTGCCTTCACGAGCACGATGGACGAGCTCGACGAGGTGCTCGCCGGGGACTGAGCCCGGCGCGGAACCACCGTGGGCCACCTCAGCGATCTCGCTGACCTGGCCGCCTCGGAGCTGCTGTCCGGACGTGGCGCTCGCGTGCTCGCCTCTCGACCGCATCCGCGACTGGGTGGGCCGCGGCCGAGTGACCGCGGAAAGTCGCCGACCCGCAGCTTGTGCCTGAGCGACGGTCTCGACGTCGAGCGTGTCAGTCGCCTTGCGCCCAGGCGGCGACCGGCAAGGAGAGGTACACCCCAACCTCCCTTGTTCCGCTGACTTCGACCACCGCGTCACGGAGCTGGTCACACCGCTCCTGACGCGTCACGGCACGACTGGCGAACCACTTCGACCGCACCTCGACGACGATGTCCAGCCCACCGAGGTCGTGCGGGCCTCGTGGGCGGAAGCGGATCTCCACGTCGCCCGGCTGCAGCATGCCGTCGTACGGCTCCTCGGGACACTCAACCGCGAGCGAAACGGCGTTCGGGAGAGTCTCGGCGAGGGTCCGCAACAGTGCGGTCGCGATCAGAGGATCGTGGGTGACCTCAACGATGGGCATGAGGTGACGCTAGTTCCTCCGCCCTGGTCTTCTTCGCAGACGCTGGCACCGGTCACCAGTTCTTCATGAGCCTGGGTGGCGATGACGAGGTCCAGGTGTGGAATCACGAGGACGCCAGTGCGCCATGTCCTCGACTTCCCGGACGCCGGACCGTAGGGCGTCGTAGGGTGCGCTGTCATCCATGCGCCGTCTTCGGCCGCACCTCTTGGGAGCCTCTTGTGCCTCTTCGCGTCTTGCGTCTAGCCGTCCTGACCACCGCGTCGGTGGTGGTGACCACCACGGTGGGCCTCGGAACGTCCGTGCCCGCGATGGCCGATGACAGCCCGGCTCCCGTTGCCGGCGATGACGTCGTCACCGTCGAGGCGCGCAGCACAGAATTCGGTGGCGTCACCCTCATTGACGTCCTTGCCAACGACAGCGCTGCAGATGGCGAGGTGCTCGAGATCTGCCGCGTGCAGGCGCCTGAGCGCGGGCTCTCGGTGGCCGAGGCCCAGCCCGACGGCGGTTTCACCATTGAAACCCCCGAAGCCGCCTACAGCTCTGGCGTCAGCGGAGGATCGTTCGAGGAGGGCGCTCGCGAGCAACTCGTCGTTCTGTCCTGGGCCAACCGCGCTGGCACGTACCAGTTCACCTATTGGGCTTGCGACACCGAGCACCTCACGCCGGCAACGGTCACGGTGACGGTCACGAAGACCCCTGAGGTCACCGTGCGCAAGGTCGACCGCCCGGGCAGGCTCCGATTCACCAACCCTCGGACGAGCCGCGCGGTCGTGATCTACGGGGGCCTCGACCAGGACCGACCCGACGGCCGCGTCCGGCTGGCCCCCGGCACCCACAGGACCCAGCGAGTGGAGCGCCGCGCCATCCGTTGGGTCGCGTTCGCCCCGCGAACCGGCCAGACCATCGGCGAGGGCGTCGTTCGCGGCATCCGCCTGCCCGGCTCCACGCGCAGGAGCGTCACGGCCGCCAACGGCATCGAGCCCCGGCTGACCCACCGCATGCTCCGCGCCTGGCGCAGCAACTGATCATCTCGGGCGCCGCCTTCATGGCGATGGCTGGAGCAGGACGAGGTCGTCGCGATGGATGACCTCGCGCTCGTACGCCGCCCCGAGGGCCGCCTTGAGCTCGCCGGTCGAGCGGCCGAGGAGGGCGGGCAGCTCGTCGGCGTCGAAGTTGACGAGCCCGCGGCCCACCACGGCGCCGTCCGGGTCGAGCAGGTCGACGGCGTCGCCTGCGACGAAGGAGCCGTCGACGCCGGTCACGCCGGCCGCCAGCAGCGAGGCGCGACGCTCGACGACGGCACGCACGGCACCGCTGTCGAGGGACAGCGTCCCCTGCCCGGACGTGGCGTGGGCCAGCCACAGCAGCCGGGTGGGGCGGCGCTTGCCGGTCGCCTCGAAGTGGGTGCCGACCTCGGCGCCGGCCAGCGCGGCGGCGGCCTGATCGGCGGAGGTCAGCAGGACGTCGATGCCGGCGCCGGTCGCGATGCGGGCGGCGTCGACCTTGGTCGTCATGCCACCGGTGCCGACGCCGGCGGAGCCGGCCGACCCGACGGTCACCGCGGCCAGGTCCTCCTCGGACCGCACGACCGGGACCAGCCGCGCGCCGGGGCGCGACGGCGGGCCGTCGTAGAGGCCGTCGACGTCGGAGAGCAGGACCAGCAGGTCTGCGTGCACGAGGTGGGCCACCAGAGCCGCCAGCCGGTCGTTGTCGCCGAAGCGGATCTCGGAGGTGGCGACCGTGTCGTTCTCGTTGACGATCGGGACGACCCCGAGCTCGAGCAGCTTGGCGAAGGTCTGGTGCGCGTTGCGGTAGTGCGCACGCCGGGTGACGTCGTCGACGGTGAGGAGCACCTGGCCCGTGACGATCCCGTGCCGGGCGAACTCCTCCTGGTAGCGGTGCGCCAGCAGCCCCTGCCCCACGGACGCGGCCGCCTGCTGTGCGGCGAGGCCGCGCGGGCGCTTCGTCAGCCCGAGCGGGGCCAGGCCGGCGGCGATGGCGCCGCTCGAGACCAGGACGACCTCCGCGCCGCCACCGTGGGCGGCGGCGAGCACCTCCACCAGCTGGCGTACGCGGGCCGGGTCGATGCCGCCGGCAGCGGTGGTCAGCGACGACGAGCCGACCTTGACGACGATGCGTCGGGCACCGGTGACCAGGCTCAGCCGGGCGGCCGAGCGGTCAGTCGTCACTGCCGTCCCAGTCGGGGTCGTCCTTGCTGCCGATCTCGTAGGCCATCGGGCCCACGCCGGAGCTGCCCGAGCTGCGGTTGGGACCCTTCTTCCTGCGGTCCTCGTCGAGGCGGCGGGCGACGTCGGCGCGCGCTTCCTCCTCGGCCTTCGTCTCCATGCCCTCCGCGATCTCGCGGCGGCGGTCGCGGGCGGGACGGGCCTCGCGCAGCCGCTCGTCCTCACCGCGACGGCCGAGCATCTCCGCACCGGCCTCGACGCTGGGCTTGAAGTCGAAGACGACCGAGTTGTCGTCGGCCCCGATGAGGACCGTGTCGCCCTCCTCGGCACCCATCCGCGCGAGCTTGACCTCGACGCCGAGCCGGTTCAGGCGGTCCGCGAGGAAGCCGACGGCCTCCTCGTTGCTGAAGTCGGTCTGCCGCACCCAGCGCTCGGGCTTGGTGCCGCGCACCCGCCAGCCGTCGTCGGTGGCGACGACCTCGAAGTCGTCGCTGCTGTCGACGGCCTTCGGCCGGAGCACGATGCGCTCGGGCTCGGCCGCGGGAGCGACCTCGCGGGACGCGACGACGATCTCGGCCATGGCGAAGGTCAGCTCGCGCAGGCCGGCACCGGACGCGGCGCTGACCTCGAAGACGCGCAGGCCGCGACCGCGCAGCTCCTCGACCACCATGTCGGCGATGTCCTGGCCGTCCGGGACGTCGACCTTGTTGAGGGCGACCAGCCGCGGCCGGTCCTCGAGGCCGCCGTAGCGGGCCAGCTCGCCCTCGATGACCTCGAGGTCGTCGAGGGGGTTGCGGCCGGGCTCGATGGAGGCCGTGTCGACGACGTGGACCAGCGCGGCGCAACGCTCGATGTGGCGCAGGAAGTCGTGGCCGAGGCCACGGCCCTCGGCGGCACCCTCGATCAGGCCGGGCACGTCGGCGACCACGAAGGTCGTCTCGCCGGCGGTGACCACGCCGAGGTTGGGGATGAGGGTGGTGAACGGGTAGTCGGCGATCTTGGGCCGCGCTCGCGAGATCGCGGCGATCAGCGACGACTTGCCGGCGCTCGGGAAGCCGACCAGGCCGATGTCGGCGACGACCTTGAGCTCGAGGCGTACGACGAGCTCGTCGCCGGGCTCACCCAGCAGCGCGAACCCGGGAGCCTTGCGCTTGGAGGAGGCGAGGGCGGCGTTGCCGAGGCCGCCGCGGCCTCCGGCGGCGATGACCAGGGTCGTCCCGTTGCCGACGAGGTCGGCCAGCGCGGTGCCGTCCTCGGCCTTCACGAGCGTGCCGTCGGGGACGGTGAGGACCAGGTCCTTGCCGTTGCCGCCGTTCTTGTGGTCACCGGCGCCCTGGCCACCGTTGTCGGCGCGGCGCTTCGGGCTGTGGTGGTAGTCGACGAGGGTCGTGACGCTCGTGTCGACCTGGAGGATGATCGACCCGCCTTGGCCGCCGTTGCCGCCGTCGGGACCGCCGAGCGGCTTGAACTTCTCCCGCTTGACCGAGGCCACGCCGTTGCCACCTCGTCCGGCCGCGAGGTGCAGCGTGACCTGGTCGACGAACGTGGGGATGGCCATGGGGGTTCCTGTCAGGTGTGGAGCGGGGGGTGAAAGCACGAAGGGCGCCCCCAGACAGGGACGCCCCTCGCAAGAGAGCTCAGTGCTGAAGTGCTCAGTGTCGCGTCGTCACTCGCCGGGGACGATGTTGACGACCTTGCGGCCGCGGCGGGTGCCGAACTCGACGGCGCCGGCCTGCAGGGCGAACAGGGTGTCGTCGCCGCCACGGCCCACACCGGTGCCCGGGTGGAAGTGGGTGCCGCGCTGGCGCACGATGATCTCGCCCGCGCCGACGACCTGGCCGCCGAACCGCTTCACGCCGAGGCGCTGGGAGTTGGAGTCACGGCCGTTCTTGGTGCTCGCAGCACCCTTCTTGTGAGCCATTGTTCAGTCCTTTGGAACGAAGAGTTGGTGGTCGACCTCGAGCCGGCGCTCAGAGGGAGATGTCGGTGACCTTGACCTGGGTGTACTTCTGGCGGTGACCCTGGCGCTTCTTGTAGCCGGTCTTGTTCTTGTACTTCTGGATGATGATCTTCGGGCCCTTGGTGCGGCCGGTGACCTCGACGGTCACGCTCGCCTTGTCGAGGCCGGTCGCGGTGACCTTGTCGCCGTCGACGACCATCACCACAGGAAGGGTGAGGGTGTCACCGGCGGCAGCCATCGCGTCGATCTCGATGACGTCGCCCACGGCAACCTTCTGCTGCTTGCTGCCACTGCGCACGACTGCGTACACGGCGAGTCACTCTCCTCGATACGAACTACTGGTCTCAGAACTGGGGGTCTGCGCACGACACCGCCTGGAACTTCGGGCGAGTACGCCGCGTGGCGGGCGCGCAGGGATGGTGTGTCGAACACCGAGGGTCAAGACTACGGGATCGGGTGCCGACCGGGCAAAACGAGGTCGGCCACCCCCTTTTTCCGAGCCCTATCGCTTGCGCGAGCCCTTCTTCTTGATCGGGACGTGCTCGACGACGGGCGCCTCGTCCGGCGCACCGGAAGCGGTGTCCGCCCCGTCGACCGGGGTGGGCGCGACGGCGTCACCGGACGGCGTACCGGTGCCGGGCTCGAGGCCCGCGGTGCCGGGCTCGACGACACCCGTCTGCGGGACGGTGCCCGCTCCCGACGGCGGACCGGCGGGGCGGCTGGCGGACCGGCGACGTGTCCGCGTCACCACCTTGGGCTTCTCGGGCTCGGCCGGCGGCGCCTCGGCAGGCTCCTCGTCGGCCGACTCGGCGGCCTTCTCGGCAGCCGGCTCGCTGCTGGCCGGAGCCGCGTCGACGGGCGGTGCCTGGACCGGCGGAGCCTCGGCGCGCGGAGCCTCGGCGCGCGGTGCCTCGGCGACCTCGTCCGCGGCCGCTTCGGTCGACCGGGCGTCGCCCGACTGCTCGCCCGACACGTCGGCGGCGTCCGACGACGCCTCCTCGACCGGGCGCTCGTGGCGCGCCATCGCGGCGACGTCCTTGGGCGACGGGGCGGACGAGTGGGCGTGGTGCGGCTCGCTGGTCTTCGCGTCGGCGTTGCCGCCGCCGTTGTCGTTGCCGGAGTCGTCGTTGCCCGCGCCGCGACGACCGCGGCGACGGTTGCTGCGGCGACCCTCGCCGTCGTCGGAGCGCGCGTCCGGGTCCACGGGCTGGTCCTTGATGACCACGCCGCGGCCGTGGCAGGCCTCGCAGTTCTCGCTGAACGCCTCGACCAGGCCGGTGCCGATCCGCTTGCGGGTCATCTGCACCAGGCCGAGCGAGGTCACCTCGGCGACCTGGTGGCGGGTGCGGTCACGGCCCAGGCACTCGACCAGCCGCCGGACCACGAGGTCACGGTTGGACTCGAGCACCATGTCGATGAAGTCGACCACGATGATGCCGCCGATGTCGCGCAGCCGGAGCTGGCGCACGATCTCCTCGGCGGCCTCGAGGTTGTTCTTGGTGACCGTCTCCTCGAGGTTGCCCCCGGACCCGGTGAACTTGCCGGTGTTGACGTCGACGACGGTCATCGCCTCGGTGCGGTCGATGATCAGGGAGCCGCCCGACGGCAGCCAGACCTTGCGGTCCAGTCCCTTGTGGATCTGCTCGTCGATCCGGTACGTCGCGAACACGTCGCCACCGGTCGCACCGCGCTCGAACCTCTCGAGGCGCTCGGCGAGGTCCGGGGCGACCGACTCGACGTAGCCGTGGACGGTGTCCCAGGCGTCGTCGCCCTCGATGACGAGCTTGGCGAAGTCCTCGGTGAACAGGTCACGCACGACCTTCAGGGTCAGGTCGGGCTCCCCGTAGAGCAGCTGCGGGCCCGAACCCTTGTGGGTCGCCTTCTTCTCGATGTCCTCCCAGCGAGCCTTCAGGCGCTCGACGTCCCGCGTCAGCTCGTCCTCGCTGGCACCCTCGGCCGCGGTGCGCACGATGACGCCGGCGGTGTCGGGGACGATCTCCTTCAGGAGCGTCTTCAGGCGGCTGCGCTCGGTGTCGGGCAGCTTGCGGGAGATGCCGGAGGTGGTGCCGTCCGGGACGTAGACGAGGAAGCGACCGGCGAGGCTGACCTGGCTGGTCAGGCGGGCGCCCTTGTGGCCGACCGGGTCCTTGGTGACCTGCACGAGGATCATCTGGCCGCTCGAGAGCACCGACTCGATCTTGCGGGGCTGGCCCTCCTTGTGGCCGAGCGACTGCCAGTTGACCTCGCCGGCGTACAGGACCGCGTTGCGGCCCTTGCCGATGTCGATGAAGGCGGCCTCCATCGACGGGAGCACGTTCTGGACGCGGCCGAGGTAGACGTTGCCGATGAGCGAGGTCTGGGACTCCCGGGCAACGTAGTGCTCGACGAGGACCTTGTCCTCGAGCACGCCGATCTGGATCAGGTCCTTGCGCTGGCGGATCACCATGATCCGCTCCACCGACTCGCGGCGGGCGAGGAACTCGGCCTCGCTCACGATCGGGGCCCGGCGGCGACCGGCCTCGCGGCCCTCGCGGCGGCGCTGCTTCTTGGCCTCGAGACGGGTCGAACCCTGGACCGAGGTGATCTGGTCCTCGGCCGAGCGGGTCTTGCGGACCCGGGTCACGGTGTTCGGCTCGGCGTCGTCGGAGGAGCCCTCGTCGCCCGAGCGGCGGCGACGGCGTCGACGGCGCGAGGTGCCCTCGCCGGCGCCGTCGGTCGTGTCGGAGTCCGCGTCCGCCGAGGCGGGGCTCGCGGGGGCCTCGGTGGGGTCGTCGGCCGTGTCGGCGGAGCCGGACTCGGCCGCACCCTCGCTCTCACCCTCGCCGGACTTGCGGCGACGACGGCCGCCGCGGCGGCGACGCCGACGGCCGCCGCCCTCGCCGTCACCCTCGGTGTCGTCAGCGGACTCGGAGGAGTCGGTGTCGGTCCCGGTGTCGGACTCGGTGCTGGTCTCCGTGCTGGTCTCGGCGCCCTCAGCGTCCTCGGTGGCCTCGGCCTCCGCGAGGGCTGCGGCGGCTTCCTCGTCCTCGTCGGCGACGGGCGCCTCCTCGACAGCAGCGGCGGCCTTCTTGCCGGACCGCTTCCGGGCCGGCCGGTCAGCGGCGGACTTCTTCGCCGCCGACTTCTTCGCGGCCGACTTCTTCGCCGGAGCCGCGGCCTCGGTGTCCTCGGTGACGCCAGCGGCGTCGGTGGACTCGGTCGTCTCGGTGGACTCCGCGGCGTCGGCCGTCTCGACCGCGACGGGCGCGGCCTTCTTGCGGGTGCGGCGGGTGGTCGTGGTGACGACGGGCGCCTGGAACAGCACGGCGTGACCGGTGGCGGCGTCGGAGGCCTCAGCGGTCCCGGCTGCCTCGGCGGTCTCGTCGGCGTCAGCAGCTGCCGGCTCGGGTGCGGCTGCCGTCTTCTTGGCGGTGCGCTTGGCCGCGGTCTTCTTGGCCGGCGCCTTGGCGGCGGCGGACTTCCGGGCAGCCGCCTTCCTGGCCGGGGCGGGCGCCTCGTCGGCCGGGACGGACTCGGCCGGCGCGACGGCAGCGTCGGGCTCGGGGGTCGCGGCGGTCTTCTTCGCGGCGCTCTTGCGCGCCGGCGCCTTCTTGGCGGGCGCTCGACGCGAGGTGGTCTTCTGCACGACCGGGGCGTCGGTGTCGCCGGTGTCTCCGGTGTCGCCGGTCTCGCTGGCGTCCGGGGCGGGCGCGGCGGCCGCCTTCTTCGCAGGCGCCTTGCGCGTCCGACGGGTCACGACGGGCGTGGCGGGCGCGGCGGCCTCGGTGGGCTGGCCCGCCTCCGACTCGGTGCGCTCGGGCTGGTCGTTCTGGTCATCACTGAGCATGTGGTGCTCCTCGGGCACCGTGACGGTGCCGGTACGGCGTCCGCCCCTCTCGCAGGACGATCGGCGCGGACGCAAAGCTTCTGTGGCGGCGACCCCCTCCGCGGGTGCGTCTCCGGTCGGCCGGTGCGCCACCCGCCGCGGTCGCCGGGCCCCTGAGTCGCTGTCACCGACTCGTGTGGCCGCGTCGCGGTCCGGTGACGTCCACCCATCCGGGGTGCCGACCGCTGGTGCGGCCGGCGAGAACGTCGTCGGCTCGACGGATCCCGACGGTGGTCAGGGCGTCGAACGTGGCGAGTATCGCACACCGCGACCGGAGTGGCGCTATGCCCGATCCGCCAGCGGGTCGCCGACCTGGTCCGACCCGATCAGGGGGCCCTGGGCCAGCCGCGTCATCAGCGGCGCCTCGTCCATCGGCAGGCCGGCCACGGCCTCGAGCCCGCGCAGGACGTCGTCGGGACGCACGGCCGGGGTCCCGTGCCGCAGCACCACGTCCATCGACGTACGTCCGGGGGCGGCCTCGTCGGCCGCGTCGACCACCAGCGAGAGGACTGCGCCGCGCGCGTCGAACTCGCGCATCCCCTTCTTGGTCATCCGCTCCACGAGCACCTCGTCGGCTGCCAGGAACCGCGCGACGGCGTCCGCGACCAAGGCGTGGTCGGCGCTCAGCCCGATCCGCCAGCGGCTGGCCTCGAGCAGGTCGGCCAGCGACCCGCCGGGCGACTCGGCGACCTCGAGGACGTCCAGCCCGGGCGGGAGCGCCTCGTCGAGCATCGCGTGGACGTCGTCCGCCCGGACGACCTGGGCGAGGGCCAGCTCGAGGTACTCCGCCTCGCTCGCGGACCCCGTCGGTGCGGCTCCGGCGTAGGAGATGCGCGGGTGCGGGTTGAAGCCGGACGAGTAGGCCATGGGCACCCGCGCGCGGAAGACGGCACGCTCGAAGGCGCGGCTGAAGTCGCGGTGGCTGGTGAAGCGCATCCGCCCCCGCTTGGCGTAGCGCACGCGGAGTCGTTGGACGGGTGGGGCCTGCTGCTCGGGTTGCTGCTGGGGCACGGCTGAGGAGACTATCTCTCCGTGCGCGGAACGCAGACGCGCCGGAGGTCGCCGATGGGTGCCGTCACCGCCCGGCCGGCTTGCGCGCGACGAGGCAGAACTCGTTGTAGGGGAAGACGCGGCCGGCGATCCTCGGGAAGGGGAAGCTGTAGTTCTTCTCGACCTCGAGGCCGACGCGTCGAGCCAGGTCCGCCATCTGCACGCCGTCGGTGAAGTGCACGTGCGTGCTGTCCGTGGTGTAGCCCTTCTCCTGCGGGCAGATCATCATCACCAGCCCACCGGGCCTGAGGTAGGGCAGGTAGGCCGTGACGAGACCCTCCCAGTGCTCGGGATGGACGTGCTCGAGGACGTGGGCGACGAGCATGCCCTCGAACGACTCGGGGACTGCGACGTCCGGGGCCGACTGCCACTCCTCGGTCGTGTAGGCCTCGAGACCGCGTGCCCTGCACTCCGCGACGGACTCGGGGTTGTGGTCCACCCCGACGGAGTCGTGGCGGAGGTTGACCAGGTTGCGGCCGATGCCGCAGCCCACGTCGAGGGTGCGCCCCAGACCCTGGCGACGGAGGTTCCACCGGTACGGACGCTGGACGTCGAGGAGCTCCTTCCACCGAGCACCACTCAGGTCGCGCAGCCGGTCGGCGTACTCGTGCGACCGGGTGTCCGGAACGTGGGGATCGGGCAGTTCAGCCGAGGAGCCGTTCATGCGCGGCACCCTACCGGCACCGTTCGTCGGAGACGGTGCACGAATCCGGGGCCCGGCAACGGCGAATTCATGGGCGCCCTGCCGCTTGGTTAGGGTCCCCTCCCATGAGCGCAGAAGCCGACGCGGTGGCCCCGTCGGAACCGAGAACCCCCTGGTGGCGTCGGCGCGGCGACCTCCTCGCCGTCCTGGCACTGATCGTGGCGTCGTTCGTCTTCACGACCGACCAGGTCACGGAGCACGAGATGATGTCCCCGATCGACGAGTACCAGTACGTCGGCTACTACGCGAAGGTCGCTGACCACGGCATCGTGAGGCGAGGGGAGGCGATGCCGTTCTTCGCCCGCAAGTACATGGTCTGCAACGGGGTGCGCAACATTCCCGAGATGCCGCCCAACCCGGCGGCTTGTCGCAAGCCCAACAGCGTGGGGTACCCGATCGAGGGCGGCACCACCGCAGACCTCTACACACCGTTGTACTTCGGCGCGACCCGTGTGCTCGCCCAGCCGCTCGTCTGGGCGGGCGTCGACTTCGTGAGTGCAGGACGCCTCGTCGGTGGCTTCTGGCTCGCGCTCGGCGCCGTGTTCCTCTATCTCGCCATGCGCCGTGGCAAGGTCCCGATCCCGGTCGCGGTGGGATTCAACCTGGTGATGGTGGGCTCGCTGGCTGCCTACTGGGGCAACACCTACATATCCACGGACSCCACCGCACTCGCGTCCGGAGGCCTCGCCGCACTGTTGACGATGCAGGCGATCGACGGGGCGCGGCGCCCGCTGCTCCTCCTCCCAGCGGCGGCGGCGCTGGCCACCTTGTTCAAGCTGCAGAACTTCACCGGGTTCGTCGCAGCAGCGCTCGTGCTCGTGCTCGCCGCGGCGTACGGCGCCTCGCGTCAGGCCGGCGGAGCGAAGTCCCGGGTGCGCACGTTCGTCACCGACCGCCGCACCATCTCTGCTGCGGCGACCGTCGTCGCCGCCATCGTCGCCCAGGCCTGCTGGATCGCGCTGCGGTCGGCGCTGGCGGTGGGCGAGCAGCCCAAGTTCGGCTTCGGCGCGCCGCTCGAGGGCAAGAACCTGGTCGTGGAGCTGGGCAATTTCCTGCCGGCTCTCGGAGGTGGCGCGCTGGCGCCCTATGCGACCGGCACAGCCACGCTGCCCGTGTACACCGTGGCCACCGCGCTCGCGATCGGAGGCTCCGTCGGCCTTGCGCTGTCCGCCGGATTGCCCCCGCTGCGCCGCTTCGTCGGAGTCAGCACCGTGCTGGTGGCCGTGGTGGCTGCCCCGGCCCTGGCGATCGTCGTGGGCGTCGTCGAGAACATCTACGTCCCGCTGCCGAGCCGCTACGCGCACTCGCTGCTGCCATGGGCGCTGCTGTCGGCCGCACTGCTCGTCGGCAGGCCTCGTCCGTGGCTGCGCTACACCTTCCTCGCCCTCGGAGTCGTTACGTGGGGCCTGGCGCTGATGATGGGCGAGGCCTGATGGGCCCGGACCGACACCGTCCGCTTGGTAGCATCGCGCGGGTGTCCACAGGACCGCAGGGACTCCGAGTTCTCGTCATCGTGCCCGCGTGGAACGAGCAGGCGAGCATCGCCGAGACCCTGCGCGAGATCCACGCGTGTGTCCCGTGGGCGGACCTGCTGGTCGTCGACGACGGCTCTGCCGACCGCACGGCCGATGTGGCGGTCGCGGCCGGGGCCACGGTGTGCCGGCTGCCGTTCAACCTCGGCGTGGGCGGTGCCATGCGGACCGGCTACCGCTACGCCCTGCGGCAGGGCTACGACGTGGCCGTGCAGATCGACGCCGACGGGCAGCACGATCCCCGCTTCCTCACCGCCCTCGTCGAACGGCTCGACGGCGCCGACGTGGTGATCGGCGCCCGCTTCGCCAAGGCGGACGACCCCTACGTCGTCCGCGGACCGCGCCGCTGGGCGATGGTGCTGCTCGCCTGGGTCCTCTCGCGCCTGGCGAAGTCCCGGCTCACCGACGTCACCTCGGGGTTCCGTGTCTCGAACCGACGGGCGATCGCGCTCTTCGCCAAGCACTACCCGGCCGAGTACCTCGGTGACACCGTGGAGTCCCTCGTGATCGCGGCACGCGCGGGTTGCCGGATCACCCAGGAACCCGTGACGATGCGGGCCCGCACCGCCGGCCGCGCCTCGCACTCCCCCGTGAAGGCGGCGATCTACCTCTGCCGCGCCGTGGTCGCGCTGTTGCTGGCCCTGGTCCGCGACTGGCCCGCGCAGTTCGAGGACGAGGCGGAGGTCCGCACGTCCACCACTGAGCCCACCACCGACGCCCAGCGGCCCGTCGCGCAGCCGGAGGCACGACCATGAGCGGCAGCACCATCCTCGGGATCGCGGGCTCCGCGGTCATCCTCCTGACGTTGTTCGAGATGATGCGCCGGCACCGGCTGCGCGAGAAGTACGCGCTGATCTGGGCGCTCGTGGCGGTGGCGGTCATCACCGTGGCGCTGTTCCCGATCCTGCTCTACCAGGCCTCCGAGGCCGTCGGGCTGGCGGTCCCGACCAACCTGCTCTTCTTCTGCGCGGCGATCGTGATCCTCGTCCTGACGCTCCAGCACAGCTCCGAGCTGAGCCGGCTCGAGGAGCGGACCCGGACCCTCGCCGAGGAGCTGGCGCTGGTGCGGCTCGAGATCGAGCGAGACCGCGAGTCCCGGCAGCCGCAGGCGTCCTCGAACGACGAGCCGACGAGTTGACCGGCCCGGTCGCTGCACCACTGGAGATCTTCGTCCCCTACTGGGGGGATCCCGACCTCCTGAGGACGACGGTCGACAGCGTGCGCGCGCAGAGCGATCCGCGGTGGACGCTGACGGTCGTCGACGACTGCTACCCCGATCCGTCCGTCGCCAGGCAGTTCGCCCGCGAGAGCGACCAGCGCATCCGCTACCGGCGCAACGATGAGAACCTCGGCATCGCGGGCAACTTCCAGCGTTGCCTCGACCTCGCCTCGGGCGAGGCCGTGGTGTTCCTCGGGTGCGACGACGTCATGCTCCCCGACTACGTCGCTCGGGCGCACGAGCTCCTGGCCGCGTTCCCCGACGCGGACATCTTCCAGCCCGGGGTGCAGGTCATCGACTCCGCGGGCCGACAGGTGGTGCCCCTCGGCGACCGGGTCAAGTCGTGGCTGAGGCCGCGCACCCGCGGTCCCCTGGTCCTCTCGGGCGAGGTCCTCGCCGCCAGCCTGCTGCGCGGCAACTGGCTCTACTGGCCGTCGCTGGTGTTCCGCACGAAGAGCGTCCAGCGCCACGCCTTCCGGCAGGACCTCCCCATCATCCTCGACCTCGCGCTCGTCCTCGACATGGTCGCCGACGGCTCAGCCCTCGTGCTGGATCCCGACGTGACCTTCGCCTACCGACGTCACGCCACCAGCCTGTCAGGCACCGCCCTGAGTGACGGCAGCAGGTTCGCCCAGGATCGGCGCTACTTCGCCGATGCGGCCGCACAGATGCGGGCAATGGGCTGGCCCAGCGCCGAGCGCGAGGCTCGACGCCGATGGACGTCGCGGCTGCACGGGCTCACCCTCCTGCCGGCGGCCCTGCGCTCGCGCAAGGACAGGACAGGGGCTGTCCGACAGGTGCTGAGGCACGCCGTCGGCTGACGCGCCGTCCCTCCTCGTCGAGGCTACCGGGAGGACCGGGTGCCAGCGGCGGCTCCACGCACCAGCCCCCACCCCACGTGCACGGCGATGCCCACCGCGGGACCAGCCGCCAGGGAGACGAGGACCCGGCTCTCGAGACTGCCGGGCGCGAGCAGGACGAGCCACGACGCTGCCGTGGCGGCCAGCCACCCGGCGAGGTAGACGGCATGGCGGTCGAGCGCGACCGTGGCCGCGCCCGTCAGGGTCAGTGCGGCGACCAGACCCGCGGCCAGCACCAGACCGGCGAAGACGCCCCCTGACACGTCGTACGTCGGGTTGATCACGTGGAGGAGCCACGGGCCCACCCACCAGGCGAGCAGGCTGCCGAAGGCGGTGAGCACGACCAGCCCGCCGAGGATCGGGCGGAGCACGCGGAGCCCGTCGCGGATCACCCGCGTGACGAGGACGTTCTGGTAGATGCCCAGCGGTACCAGCAGCGGCGCCCGGGACAGGGAGACCGACAGGACGATGGGCGCGGCCCCCGCGAACACCTCGGCCGGCGTGGTGACCCGCAGCAGGACGGGATAGCCGACGAGGAGAAGTGCGGACGCACCCGTTGCCGAGCAGGCCACGAGCATGCGCCGCACCAGCCCGCGGGCCGTGCCGGAGACTCGGACGTGCACGAGACCGCGGTGGTCGCGACTCAGCAGCAGCCAACCCACCCAGGTGCCGCACGCCAGCGCGACGGCCCAGGCGAGGCCGAGCAGGTGTCCCCCGGCCACCACCACCAGGGCGCACAGCACCAGGCGCATCACGGCCTCGGACCCCACGAAGAGGCTGTACGCACTCCACGCGGAGGTCCCGGCCGCGGCGCCGTTGAGGCCCTGCTGCAGGCCGAACAGCACGATCCCCACCACCATCGCCGCGAGCAGGCCCGGCCAGGGGTCGCCGAACAGCAGCGGGGCCCATGCCAGCCCTGAGGCACCCACCGCGAACGCGACCGAGACCGCCAGTCCCACCACGGCGGGAAGGACCGCGGTGGATCCGGTCCCATGGGACGAGAAGACCGCACGCGTGGTCTCGGTCGTCAGACCGACCAGGGCACCGAAGACGGCGAACATCGCTCCCCAGAACACCAGGAACGCTGCGTTCGTCGCCGGGTCGAGGACCCGTGCGGCGAGCACCAGCACCACGTAGCCGGCGACGCCGCTCGTCCCCGCCGCGACCAGCACGGGCACCAGGGACCTGGGTTTCGCGGACGAATCGCTCGAGGACACGAGACGCGATCCTAGGTGGCGACCCCGTCGACGCCGACGGCGGTCAGGCGCGCCCCTTCGCTCGGCCCTTGCTGGCTTCGTCGCTGGCTCCGTTGCGGGCGCCGGGGCGCTTCTTCGCAGGCCTGATGCGCCTCAGCCCGGGCACGTAGGGGTCGTCGAGCGGAATCCCCCAACGGCCGCGGACCAGGTTGCGCTCCCAGTCGTGGACCGCACGCTCGCGGGAGCGCGACTCGAAGTGGTAGAGCTCGACGGCCGCGACGTAGACAATGCGCAGGCCCGTCTGACGCACCTTGTAGCAGAGGTCCACGTCGTTGAAGTTGGCCGGGAGGGCCTCCGAGAAGCCTCCGATCTCGACGAACGTGTCGCGGCGCATCGCCGCGCAGGCTGCGGTCACACCGCTGGCCTCTCGATTGACGATGAGGGAGCCGAACGGCCCATAGGAGTCGCGCGGAAGGTCCCGGTAGGGGTGCAGGTAGTGGCCACCGGCGTAGGCGTGCCCGGCGTGCTGGACAGTGGCGTCGCTGAAGTAGAGCCGGGCGCCGGTGAGTCCGACGTCCGGCTCGTCAAGCGGCGCGACCAGCTGCTCGAGCCATCCGTGCGAGATCACCTCGACGTCGTCGTTGAGGAAGACCAGTCGCTCGCCGGACGCCCGGAGGCACCCGACGTTCATCTTCTCGCTGTAGTTGAAGGGGCGGGTGAACCGCTCGAGGGTCAGCTTGTCGCCGGCCACCTCCCGGAGCTCCACCAGCACGTCCGGTGGCGTGGGGTCGTCGTAGACCACGACGATCTCGAGGTTGTCGTGCGCGGTCCTGTCCAGGAGCGTCCGCACGGCTTCCACCACCATCACCCGTCGCGACCCCCAGATGAGGTCGGACTGCCCGATGGTCGGGATGACGACCGACACCCGTAGCCCGGGGTCGAGCCGGCGGGTGATCCGGTAGTGCCCCGGAACCGGTCCCTGACCGACCTCGGCAGCGAGCCCGAGACGGTCCATGTGGTCCTGCACCGCCTTGGCGCCTGCAATCGTGGCGTAGGGCTTGGCGTTGATGTCGGCCGACGCCGACCCGGCGACGGCTCGCCAGTGGTAGAGCACCTCGGGGATGTGGACGACCCGACGTGCCACCTCGCCGACACGGAGCGCGAGGTCGTGGTCCTGGGAGCCGTCGTAGCCGTCGCGGAACCCGCCGACGCGGCGAACGACGTCCGTGCGCATCACCGACAGGTGGGAGGTGTACATCTGACCGCGCAGGCGCTCGGGAGACCAGTCGGGCTTGCGGAACTCGTCGTAGAGGTTGCCGTCGTCGTCGACCTTGTCCTCGTCCGAGTAGAGGTAGTCGACGTCGTCGTGCTCCGCGACCTGCCGGGCGTTGGCGGACAGCGCGCCCGGCGTCAGCAGGTCGTCGTGGTCGAGGAGCACGATGAACTCGCCGCGTGCGGCGTCGATGCCGTCGTTGGAAGCGGCGACGATGTGGCCGTTGGTCTCACGCTCGACCAGCCGGATGCGCGGGTCTGTGGCTGCGTGCTCGCGAATCAGCGCCCGGACCGCCTCTGTCGGTGAGCAGTCGTCGACCAGGATCCACTCCCAGCTCTCGAAGTCCTGCGCGAGGACCGAGGCGATCGTGTCGCCCAGCACGTCGAGCGGCGGTTCGTAGACCGGTGTGACGATGGAGAAGAGTGGTGCGCTCACCGGGATCCGCCCAGCAGCTTCCGCCCTGCACGGCGTGCGAGCGAGGGCCGCGGCTGCGGGTGCGCGGCTTGGTCGGTGAGGCGCCGGTTCTCACGGACGAGGCGGCCGATCCGCTGCCGGGCCTGGTTGAGGCGTCCGCGGACGTTGGCGAGCTGCTTGCGGGACTTCTTGAGCTGCGCGCGCAGCTGGGCGGCGTCGCGGGTGAGCTGCGCCACCTGGGCCTCGGTCCCCACGATGTGGTCACGGGTGGTCAGCAGCTGGTGCCGGGCAGCCAGGACCTCTGCGCGCCACTCCTCGACCTGCGCGGCCTGCTCGGCGAGCCTCTTCGACGTGCCGCCCTCCAGCTGGTCGTTGAGGAAGCTGATGCGCCGATGCGAGTCGAGCAGCGCCTGTCGCTTCTGCACGAGCTCGGCATTGACCGCGGCGAACTGCTGCTCGTACCGCTGTGCGAGCGTGTGCAGGGTCAGGTCGGCCCGCTCGAAGAGGACGGCCCACGGAGAGATGAACGAGAGGTCGACGTCGGTGCGACGGAAGAAGCCCCGCTCGGCGAACCACGCGGCCCACTGCGCCGTGGGGCGCGTGTTGACGTGGGTGGGCTCGTCGTGGTCGGCGGGGCTGGAGGAGAACAACACCCGGTCGGTGGCGGCCGTGATGCTGTCGATCGCCCGTTGCGCGTCTGCCGGGGCCATGTGCTCGAGCACCTCGATGCAGGTCACGAGGTCGTAGGGTCCACCGAGCGGCTCGGTGGCGGCGGCGACGCGGAGTCGGTCGCGCACGTCCTCGTGCGCGGTCTGCACGGCGTGCTCGGAGATGTCGATCCCGGAGGCATCGACATCCTTGCTGGCCAGCGCCTGAACGAGGAGCCCCCGTGCAGTTCCCACGTCGAGCACCGTGCGAGGGTTGATGACACCGACGATGCGGTCAGCGACGGAGAGGAAGAACGTGCGCCACTCGTCGTTGTCCCAGGTGTAGTGGTCGTAGCCGCCCAGGTCTGCGTCCTCGTAGTAGGTGCTGGAGTAGTCCTCCGAGCGCGTTCCCTCGCTCACGTGAGCGTCCCCTGTCTGGCGGCGGCGTTGTGCGGGGTCAGGCTATACGTGTCGGTCGGTCGGCACGATGCCGCTCCTGCCCCGCCACGCGCCGTGCTCGGAAATCGGCCGGAACCGGAACGTCGCGAACTCGTGGTGGAAGTCGCGCCTGTCGCGCTCGGCCATCGCGTCGGCGTGCCGATGCGGGTCCGCCACGGTGGAGCGCCCGTGCACCATGTCCTCCATCTCCTGCACCGTGCGCCAGACCGAGAAGGTGGAGATGGTGTGCGGCGGGCGCAGGGCGGCAGCCGCTAGGGTGACGCCCGGGTGGTCGCGCACGAGCCGCTCGACGGGCTTGCCGCTGCGCAGGAAGCGCGGCACCTCCCCCAGCCGCATCCTGGCCAGCGTCACGGCCACGACGGGCTCGTCCTGCCGCCACGTGCCGGCGCGGACGGGCAGCCCCGGGAGGGCGGCGATGGTCGACCACCGACGCAGGTACTCGAGCCGCACGTGCCAGCCGCCGGCCAGCTCACGCCCCAGGGGGTCGCGGGCCAGGAAGCGCTCGAGCGCGGCCTCGTCACGCCACTGCGCGAAGACCGCGAGCCGCCGGACCTGCAGCCGGTCCGGGGACACCGTGGGAGCACCGAGCCGCATCAGGGACAGGCACTCGGCGTGGTCGAGCCCGGGCGTCGCGGTGCCCGGCGCCCGGAGGAGCGCCCGCACGCCCACCCGGCGGGGCACCTCGGCGAGGTGGAAGGAGTGGATCACGGGACCCGCTCGAGCTTGTAGTGCAGGCGGACGGCCGACGCCGACCAGAGCCGCAGCTCGTGGTCGGTCCGCAGCACCCCGTCCGCGTCGACGTACACGTGGAAGGTCTCGTGCAGCGGGACGCGCGCTGCGTGGGCGCGACGGTCGCGGACGACGACGTACGCCCCGTCCTGGCCGAACCGGCCGGTCGGTGACTCCAGGAGGAGCCCGCCGTCGTCTGTCACCGTGGGACGGAGGAACACCTGGACGTTGCCCGACTCGAGCGGGAACGCGACGTGCACGCTCGGCCGGTCGGCGCCGGGCAGCGTGCGCGCCGAGTAGGCGCCGCTGAACACCGGCCTCCCGCTGCCGCGCAGGGTGCGGTTCCACGCAGCGGCGACCTGGTCGCCGTTCCGGTCGCGGATCGGGGTGACCCGGCTGTCCATGCCACGGGCGACCTCGAGGGGGCGCATCGGCAGGGCGAGCTGCTCGACGCGTCGCCCCCAGAGCCGGGACACCAGCTCGCCCGCGGGCCAGAAGACGGGAGACCAGCCCGACCACACCTCCACGTGCCACGCCGCGGTGTGCTCGTAGAAGTCGCGGACCTCCGGGCGCAGCCGCTCGGACTCGAAGCCCGGGCCGTCGAGGAGCGCCATCGACGCCAGCAGCCCGGCGTCGGGCTCGTCACCGCCGAGCACGCCTCCGTGGCGGGCGGCCTCGGCGGCGAGCCACTCCTCGCTCACGCGCGGCGACCGGCTGACGGGTGCGTCCAGCCACCGCTCGCGACCGTCGAGGTCGACCTGACGCCCCGCGAGCTGCCAGAACTTCCGGGAACCGAGGTCCAGCACGTGGGGCACGAGCCGGATCATGCCAGTGTCAGACGACGCTGAGCGGCAACAGCCTCTGGCCTGTCGGGCCGACCTGGATCTCGGTGCCCATCTCGGGGCAGACGCCGCAGTCGTAGCACGGCGTCCAGCGGCAGTCCTCGATCTCGATGTCGGCGCCGTCGGCGGTCGCCAGGGCGTCCTCCCAGTCGCCCCAGAGCCAGTCCTTGTCGAGGCCGGAGTCGAGGTGCTCCCAGGGCAGCACCTCGTCGTAGTCGCGCTCGCGGGTGGTGTACCAGTCGACGTCGACGCCGGTGCCGGCCAGCGCCTTCTCGGCCGACGACATCCAGCGGTCGTAGGAGAAGTGCTCGCTCCAGCCGTCGAAGCGGCCGCCGTCGCGCCAGACCTCCTC
The DNA here is from genome assembly GCF_054049275.1 of Nocardioides sp. P5_E3. Taxonomy (NCBI): domain Bacteria; kingdom Bacillati; phylum Actinomycetota; class Actinomycetes; order Propionibacteriales; family Nocardioidaceae; genus Nocardioides; species Nocardioides sp. P5_E3. Next base: position 109,655 of record NZ_JBFUMR010000003.1, on the reverse strand, counting down.
GATGACCCGGCCGACGCGCCGGTCGCCGCGGGACAGCAGTCCCTCGACGATGCCGGGCTTGCCGTCGTGGTAGCGGAAGCCGATCGCGCGGGCGAACTTCTTGTCGTCGCGCACGACGTCGCGCAGCTTCTTCAGCCGGTCGTCGGTGGTCTCGTGGTCGAGCTGCGCGGCCCACTGGAACGGCGTGTGCGGCTTGGGGACGAATCCGCCGATCGACACCGTGCAGCGGATGTCGTTGCGGCCGGTGACCTCGCGGCCCTTGGCGATCACGCGCCTGGCGAGGTCGGCGACCTGCAGCACGTCGTCGTCGGTCTCGGTGGGCAGGCCGACCATGAAGTAGAGCTTCACCTGGCGCCAGCCGTGGGAGTACGCCGCCGCGACGGTGCGGATCAGGTCGTCCTCGCTGACCATCTTGTTGATGACCTTGCGCATCCGCTCCGAGCCGCCCTCCGGCGCGAAGGTGAGCCCCGAGCGGCGACCGTTGCGGGAGAACTCGTTGGCCAGGGTGATGTTGAAGGCGTCGACGCGCGTGCTGGGCAGCGACAGCGAGACGTTGGAGCCCTCGTAGCGGTCGGCCAGGCCCTTGGCGACCTCGCCGATCTCGGTGTGGTCAGCGCTCGAGAGAGACAGCAGGCCGACCTCCTCGAAGCCGGACTTGCGGATGCCGTTCTCGACCATGTCGCCGATGGTCTTGATGGACCGCTCGCGCACCGGGCGGGTGATCATCCCCGCCTGGCAGAAGCGGCAGCCGCGGGTGCAGCCGCGGAAGATCTCGACGGAGAAGCGCTCGTGCACGGTCTCGGCGAGCGGCACCAGCGGGTTGGCCGGGTAGGGCCACTGGTCGAGGTCCATCAGCGTGTGCTTGCGCACCCGGAACGGGATGCCCGGCCGGTTGGGCACGACGGCCTCGATCGAGCCGTCGGCGGCGTAGGCCACGTCGTAGAACTGGGGGACGTAGATGTTGCCGGTGACCGCGAGCCGGCGCAGCAGCTCGTCGCGGCCGCCCGGTCGACCCTCGGTCTTCCACTCGCGCACCACCTCGGAGATCGCGAGCACGACCTCCTCGCCGTCCCCGAGGACCGCGGCGTCGACGAAGTCGGCGATCGGCTCGGGGTTGAACGCCGCGTGGCCGCCGGCGATGACGACGGGGTCGTCCTCGCCGCGGTCGACCGCGTGGAGCGGGATCCCGGCCAGGTCGAGGGCGTTGAGCATGTTGGTGTAGCCGAGCTCGGTGGAGAAGCTCAGGCCGAAGAGGTCGAACGCTCCGACCGGGCGGTGGCTGTCGACGGTGAACTGCGGGATGGGGCCCTGCTCGTCACCCTCGCGCATCACCCGCTCCATGTCGGGCCACACCGAGTAGGTGCGCTCGGCGACGATCCAGTCGCGCTCGTTGAGCACCTCGTAGAGGATCTGGACGCCCTGGTTGGGCAGGCCCACCTCGTAGGCGTCGGGGTACATCAGTGCCCACCGGACCGTTGGCCCTCCGGACTCGGACGTGGTGGCGCAGTCCCAGTCCTTGACGACCGAGTTGAGCTCGCCGCCGACGTACTGGATGGGCTTCTGCACCGATGGAAGCCTCGCCTCCAGGCGCGGGAAGACCGACGCGACCGACATGACAGCAACACCTCGAACGGGGATCGGGACCAGGGAAGGGCGGGCGCCGCTTGCGCGCCGGCCCTCAAGGTTACGTCCCGGCAGGTGGTGCGGCCTACTCAGCGCCGGATAGGACCGGCCGACCTGAGGTGGATGTTCTGGAGCAGGCCGAGCGCCAGCATCCCGGCGAACAGCGAGCTGCCGCCGTAGGACACGAACGGCAGCGGCACCCCGGTGACGGGCATGATGCCGAGGCACATGCCGATGTTCTGGAAGGCCTGGAAGCCCCACCAGCAGGCGATGCCGGCGGCTGCGACACGGCCGAACAGGTCGCCGGCCTGGGCGGAGATGGCCAGGGCGCGCCAGATCAGCACGGCCACGAGGAGGATCAGCACGCCCGCCCCCACGAGGCCGAGCTCCTCGCCGGCGACGGTGAAGATGAAGTCGGTGTGCTGCTCGGGCACGAAGCCGGAGCGGGTCTGCGAGCCGTCGAAGAGGCCCTGGCCGAAGAGCCCGCCGTTGCCGACGGCGATGCGCGCCTGCTCGGTGTTGTAGCCAGCGCCCCGGGGGTCGAGCCCGGGGTTCGTGAAGGCGAGGAAGCGGTCGACCTGGTAGGGCTTGAGCACCCCCATCGACACCGCGGCGACGGCACCACCGACGGCCCCGAACGTCAGGCCCGCCAGCCACAGGCGGCCGGCACCGGCCACCGCGAGCACGCCGAAGACCGTCGCCGAGAGCACGAGCATCGTGCCGAGGTCCGGCTGCAGCAGGATGAGCGCGGCGGGCACCCCGGCGATCGCGAGCATGGCGATCACCTCGACGCTGCGGACCCCGCGGCCCCACCGCCGTTCGGTGCGCTCGGCCACGACGAGCGCCATGCCGATGACCACGGCCAGCTTCGCGAACTCCGCGGGCTGGATGGACATGCCGCCGAGCTGGATCCACGAGCGCGACCCGTTGATCGTGCTGCCGGCCACAAGGACCATGACGAGCCCGCCGACGCTGGCGACGTAGGCCAGGGGCGCGAGGATGCGCACCCACCGGTGGTCGGTGGCGAGGACGGCGACCATCAGCACCAGGCCGATGGCGACGTTGACGAGCTGCTTGCGGAGGTAGGCGTTGGGGTCGCCGCCGGTGAGGTCGGCGCGGGTCGAGGTGGCCGACCAGACGAGCAGGGTGCCGAGCGTGACGAGCGCGAGGGCGGCCAGCATCAGCAGCCAGTCGAGGCCGGGGGCGCGCAGGCTGGACGCCGTGCGCACGGGGCGTGAGGAGGGTCGCGCGGTGGACCGGGTGCTGGGCCGGTTGGACAGGACGGTCATCGCACTCACTCCCCTGCCTTGTCGGGGACGGGCGGCATGATCGACCCGTCCTCGAGGAACTGCGGCAGCTTGGCGGGCGGCACGGTGCCCGGGATCGCAGCGCGCGCCGGCCGCACGGTCTCGCCGTCGATGCCGTAGAGCGCCTCCCAGATCGCACGGATGCCCTCACCCGTGGATCCGGAGCCGGTGCCGCCCTGGCTGATCATCATCACCACGACGTAGTCCTTGGAGTAGGACGCGACCCACCCGGTCGACTGCTTGCCGTAGACCTCGGCGGAACCGGTCTTCGCGCGGATCGTGACGTCGTCGAGCGGGAAACCGACGAGCTTCCAGGCCATCGTGCCGACCCGGGAGACGTTCTGCAGGGCGCTGTCGATGTAGTCGAGGTACTTCTTCGGCACGTCGACCTTGGCGACCTTGCGCGGCGCGATGCGACGCAGCACCTTGCCCTCGGGGCTGACGATCGCCTTCGCGACGGTCGGCGCCCAGAGGGTGCCGCCGTTGCTCAGCGCGGCGTAGCCCCGGGCGAGCTGGAGCGGGGTGACGATCGTGTCGCCCTGGCCGATGGAGAAGTTCACGGCGTCGCCGGCGCGGTAGAGGTTGCCCTCGATGCAGAACTCGCGGGCGAACTTGTAGACGAAGTCGCTGGTGTCGGGGGTCTGGGGCTTGGCGCTGAGCTCGCAGTAGTAGTCCTTCTGCGACTCGTAGTAGGCCTGCTTCCAGTGGCGGTCGGCGATCCGGCCGGGCGCCTCACCGGGAAGGTCGATGCCGGTGCGGGAGCCGAAGCCGAACTCCTTGGCCTCCTCGACGAGCGGGTCCTTGGCGTCGATGTCGGCGGGGTCGCTTCCGAACCGCTGCCAGAAGTTGTAGCCGACGCGGTAGAAGAAGGTGTTGCAGGAGACCTCGAGCGCCTTGGCGAAGCCGATGTTGCCGTAGGCGCCGGACTCGTAGTTCTTGAAGACGCGGTTGCCGACCTGGAAGCCCGAGGAGCACGGCAGCGTCGTGTCCATCGAGTAGCCGTTGGTCAGGGCGCCAGCGGTCATGAACGGCTTCCACGTCGAGCCCGGGGCGAACTGGCCCTGGGTGGCGCGCGAGAGCAGCGGCGTGCCGGCCTTCTCCGAGTAGAGCCGGTTCAGCTGCTTCTCGCTGATGCCGCCGGTCCACACGTCGGGGTCGTACGTCGGCTGGCTGGCCATCGCGATCACCCGACCGGTCTTCGCGTCGAGGACGACGGCGGCGCCGGAGTCGGCGGCGTACCTGCGGCCCGTGACGGTGTCGAGCTGGGTGCGCTGGAAGGCGATCCGCTCGGCGAGCTGGCGCTCGACGACCGACTGCACCTTCGCGTCGATCGACGTGACGAGGGTGTCGCCGGGGGTGCTCTCGACGAGCGAGTCGTCGCCCAGCACCCGGCCCATCGAGTCCACCGCGACGCGGCGGTAGCCGGGCAGGCCGCGCAGCCACTCGTCGTACTGCTTCTCCACGCCGGCCCGGCCGACGACCGAGGCACCGTTGAGCGAGCGGTCGTCGCGCTCGGCGGCGAGGTCGTACTCGTCCTCGGTGACCGGGCTGAGGTAGCCCAGCACGTGGGCCAGGTTGATGCCGAAGGGCCGCGGGTAGGAGCGGACGTTCTGCTGCTCGGCGAGCACGCCGGGGTAGTCCTCGGGCTGCTCGAGCACCTGCAGGGCGACGCTCTTGGGCACGTCGGTGGCGACCGGCACGGGCTGGTAGGGCGAGCCGTTCCAGCAGACGTCACGGACGCCGCCGGCGTCGCCGCAGGTCACGAGGCGGGCCTCGACGTCCGCCGGCTTGGCGTCGACGACGACCGCGACGCGCCGGACCAGCTCGGTGCGCTGGCCCTCCTCCAGCTTGGCGAGGAGCGTGCGGTCCATCGAGATGACCCACGAAGTGCGGTTGGCCACGAGCGGGCGGCCTTGGCTGTCCACGATCAGGCCGCGCTGGGGCTGGACGACGATGTCGCGCACCGACTGGTCGGCGGCCTGCGCCTGGTAGGACTCCCCGCCGATGACCTGGAGGTAGTAGAGCCGGACGAACAGGGTCGCGAACAGCGAGAAGACAAGGGCCTGCACGACCACCAGGCGCAGACGGCTCTTGTCGCTCCTGGCGGTGCTCCCTCCCCTCACGAAGCGGCCCACTGCGGGCTGGATCGTGCGAAGAGCTTCATCAGCGGCGGGAGCACGAACGGGGTCAGCAGCACGTCCCACACGACGGCGACCAGGACGACCTCGAGGAGGCCGGAGACCGACATGTCGGGGTCCTGGAGCAGCACGCCGGTGAGGGCGAACAGCGACGTGGCCACGAACGACGCGGCCGCGACGGTGCCGACGACGGCGAGAGCGGTGGGCTTCTGGTCCTGGCGCACGCGGGCGGCGAGGAACGCCGCGATCGTCAGGGCGAGCGCCCAGCGGCCGGCGACGTGGTCGGCCGGCGGCGCGAGGTCGAGGGTGAGACCGGCGGCGAAGCCCAGCACGAGCGCGAACGGCGCCTCGACGGTCAGCGCGGCCGCGACCACGACCAGCAGGCAGAGGTTGGGCACGATGCCGTGCCAGGCGACGTGCGGGAAGAGCGTGACCTGCACGACCAGCGCGACGACGACGGCCGCGAGGGCCATCAGCAGCCGGAGCCCCTTCATCGCAGGCTCCCGTCCGCCTCGATCACGGCGCGGTCGCTGCGGRAGCCGCTCGGGACCATCACGCCGACGACGTCGAGGGCGGAGAAGTCCACGAAGGGCTTGACGACCGCACGCTGGGAGGCCTCGCGCAGCGAGCTGTAGACCTCGGTGATGGTGCCGATCGGGACGCCCGGTGCGTAGGGCCCGGTCGCGCTGCCCCACGTGACGACGGTGTCGTCGCGTGCCGGCACCGAGGCGTCGTCGACCAGGCGGAGGTCGAGCCCCGACTTCTGGTCGAGCGACCCGCTGCCGGTGACGAAGCCGATCTCCATGCTCGAGCCGACCCGGCCGCCCACGGTCGAGTCGGGGTCGATGACGAGCAGCACGGTGGCCGTGCTGCGGGTGACGCGAAGCACCCGGCCGACGAGGCCGTCGTTGTTGACCACCGTCATGTCCGGGCCGACCCCGGCCTCGGAGCCGGCGTCGATGGTGACGGTGAAGCTCTGCGACTGGCGCGAGCCCAGCGCGACCACGCGGGCCGGGACGAGGGCCGATCCCAGGTCCTCCGCGGCCGTGGTGAGTCCGTCGTACTGCTCGAGGCGGTTGCGGTCGAAGCCGGCGAGCTCCACCCGGCCCTTGAGCTCGGCGTTGCTGGCCTCGAGGTCGCGGACCTGGTCGGCGAGGTCGCCCTTGCTGCGGAACCAGGTGGGCACGGCGGTGAAGGGGCGCACGGCCGCGGCGACGCCGGCCTCGGCGGGCCCGAAGGCCTCACCGACCGCGCGCCGCGCCGGCTCGAGCGGCGAGCTGCCGCCACCGGACACGTCCAACGTGATCAGCGTGACGCTCGCCAGGACCAGCGCCACGAGCAACGAGCGCGGCGGACGGTTGCGCGACTCGAGCTTGTCGAGCCCGGTCCAGCGTCGCTCCCGGCCCTCGTGCCCCCCGAAGGCCCCCATCAGAAGCGCCTCGGGTCGGAGACGAGGACCTGCTGGAGCGCCTCGAACTCCTCCACGCACTTGCCGGCGCCGTAGGCCACCGACGACAGCGGGTCCTCCGCGAGGTGGACGGGCATGCCGGTCTCGTGCCGCAGCCGCTCGTCGAGGCCGCGCAGCATCGCGCCGCCGCCGGTGAGGACGATGCCGCGGTCCATGATGTCGCCGGCCAGCTCGGGCGGCGTCTGGTCGAGGGTGCTGCGGACGGCGTCGATGATGTTGTGCAGCGGCTCCTCGAGCGCCTGGCGCAGCTCGGAGCTGGAGACGACGACGGTGCGGGGCAGGCCGGAGACCATGTCGCGGCCGCGGATCTCGGCGTCGGGCTCGCTGGGCAGCGGGAAGGCCGAGCCGAGGGTCATCTTCATCTCCTCGGCGGTGCGCTCCCCCAGCATCAGGGAGTACTCCTTCTTCATCCACGCGATGATCGCCTGGTCGAGGTCGTCGCCCGCGGTGCGCACCGACAGGCTGGTGACGATCCCGCCGAGGCTGATGACGGCGACCTCGGTGGTGCCGCCGCCGACGTCGACGACCATGTTGCCGGTGGCCTCGTGGACCGGCAGCCCGGCGCCGATCGCGGCCGCCATCGGCTCCTCGACGATGTAGACCCGGCGCGCGCCGGCCTGGTAGCCGGCCTCCTTGACCGCGCGCTGCTCGACCGCGGTGATGCCGCTCGGGACGCAGATGACCATGCGGGGCTTGGCGAAGTAGCGCCGGCGGTGCACCTGGTGGATGAAGTAGCGCAGCATCTGCTCGGTCGCCTCGAAGTCGGCGATCACGCCGTCCTTGAGCGGCCGTATGGCGGCGATGTTGTCGGGGGTGCGGCCGATCATCCGCTTGGCCTCGTGGCCGACCGCGAGCACCTCACCGGTGGTGGTGTTCATCGCGACGACGGACGGCTCGTCGAGCACGACGCCCCGGCCGCGGACATAGACCAGCGTGTTGGCGGTGCCGAGGTCGACGGCCATGTCTCGGCCGATGAAGCTGTTTGCCATGCCGCTGCTGCCCTCGCAGATCGGGTCGTACCGGGAAGTGGAGTCAGCGAGGCTGCCGACCCACGCTCAGGTTAAGGAGCGGGACAGCGTCTTCCCGGGAGGACACGCGCGAGGCGTGTGGCCCGTGTGACTGGCGTTGCGAGCGAGCTCGCGCTCAGCGACCCAGCTCGGCGAACCAGATGCCGATCTCGCGGGCGGCCGACTCCTCGGAGTCCGAGCCGTGGACCAGGTTCTGCTGGACCGCGAGGCCCCAGTCGCGGCCGAGGTCCCCGCGGATCGTGCCGGGGGCGGCGACGGTCGGGTCGGTGGCGCCGGCGAGGGAGCGGAAGCCCTCGATGCAGCGCTGGCCCTCGATCACGACGGCGAGCACGGGGCCTGACAGCATGAACTCCACGAGCGGGCCGTAGAACGGCTTGCCCTCGTGCTCGGCGTAGTGCTCGGCGAGGATCTCGGGGGTCGCGGTGCGCAGCTCGACGGCCGCGAGCGTGTAGCCCTTGGCCTCGATCCGGCGCAGGACCTCGCCCGAGAGGCCGCGGCGCACGCCGTCGGGCTTGACGAGGACGAGGGAACGCTGGACGTCGGTCATGCGGGGCAGCCTAGCGAGCGGGCGCCCGCATCCAGCGGTCGACGCCGTCGCGAGCGACATCAGGCGGGTGTGATGGCAAGGCGGAGGGCCGAAGGCGGGCCGCCAGGCCCGTCGAGTGCTCGACAACGCAGCCAGCGTGCCCGCATGGTGGCGTGCAGCAGGCGAGAGACCGCTGGATGCGGGCTAGCCCTGCTCCGCGCGGTAGGCCGCCCAGGCGGCGGCACGCTCGCGCTCGATCTTGCGACCGAGCTGGTCCGCGGCCGTCCAGAGCGCGGCGAAGACGAGGCCGAGGCCGAACATCACGGGGACGACGAAGCCCAGAGCGATGGCGGCGACCTGCACGAGGTAGCCCGCGACGTAGGCCCACTCGGCCCGCAGCATGCCGGCCAGCAGCAGGCACACGACCGCGAGCCCGAGGCCGACGGCCACCGCGGTGCCGGCCGGGACGTCGGCGATGGTGATCATCACCGGCGTGGTCAGGCCGAGGGTGATCGCCTCGAGGCTCAGCACGGCAGCGGCCATGCCACGCCGCGGCGAGCGCTCCGTGTTGGTGGGCACCGGGCCGTCGGCCGGGCTCGGGGCCTGGTCGCTCATCGGCGGCCCTTCAGCAGGGAGCGTGCCTCGCCCACGGTGACCACCGAGCCGGTGATGAACACCGCACCGGCGCCGATCGAGACGGTGATGGCCTCTCCCGCCTCGGCCAGCGTCGCGGCCCGGTCGATCGCGTCGGCCAGGTCGGGCACGACGCTGACGCGGTCCTCGCCGAAGACCTCTGCAGCGGCGCGGCCGAGCGCGGCGGCCGACATGGAGCGCGGGGTGGAGTTCTGGGTGCACACGAGGTGCTCGAGGTACGGCTCGAAGGCGGCGAGCAGGCCTTCGTGGTCCTTGTCCTCCATCACGCCCATCACCCCGACCAGCGGGCTGAACGAGAACGAGTCCTCCAGCGCCGCCGCCGCGGCCTCGGCCCCGTGCGGGTTGTGCGCGGCGTCGAGCAGGATCGTGGGGCTGCGCCGGATGATCTCCAGACGACCGGGCGAGGTCACCTCCGCGAAAGCGGCCCGGACCAGGTCGTCGTCGAGCTCACCGCTGCCGAACGCCTCGACGGCGGCCAGCGCCACGGCGGCGTTCTGCGCCTGGTGGGCGCCGTAGAGCGGCAGGAACACGTCGTCGTAGTGCCCGCGAAGGCCCTGGAGCGAGATCACCTGGCCGCCGACGGCGGGCGTGCGGGACACGACACCGAACTCCATGCCCTCGCGGGCGATGGTGGCGCCGACCTCGGTCGCCTTCGCCAGCAGGACCGCGGCGACCTCGGGCGTCTGCTCGGCCAGCACGACGAAGGAGCCGGGCTTGATGATCCCGGCCTTCTCGGCCGCGATGGTCACGGCGTCGTCGCCGAGGTACTTGGCGTGGTCGACGGCGATCGGCAGCACCACGGCGACGTCGGCGTCGATCACGTTGGTGGCGTCCCAGCTGCCGCCCATCCCGACCTCGACCACGGCGACGTCGACCGGGGCGTCGGCGAACGCGGCGTAGGCCATCCCGACGATCGTCTCGAAGAAGCTGAGCGGGTGGTCCTGCTCGGCGTCGACGAGGTGGGTGTAGGGGGCGACGTCGTTGAAGGCGCGGACGAACGCCTCGTCGTCCAGCGGCTCGCCGTCGATGCTGATCCGCTCGCTCATCCGCTCGAGGTGCGGGGAGGTGAAGCGCCCGGTGCGCAGGTCGAGCGCGCGCAGCAGCGTCTCGATCATCCGGCTGGTGCTGGTCTTGCCGTTGGTGCCGGTGAGGTGGATCGAGCGGAAGGAGCGCTGGGGCTCGCCGAGCAGCTCGGTGAACGCCAGGATCCGGTCGAGGCTGGGCTCGAGCTTGGTCTCGGGCCAGCGGGACAGCAGGGCGTCCTCGACCTCGTCGAAGGTCTGCGCCAGGCGCGGGGCATCAGGGGCATCAGTCATGGCGCCCCGAGTCTATTGACCGGGGTCAGCAGGTGACGACCCGCCGCCACGGCTTCACGACCTCGAGCGACTCCCCTTCGACCGGTCGTGCGCGGAACTGGTCGAGCGCATCGGCCCAGCGCGGGTCGGACGTCCCGGTGACGAACATCGACGAGCCCTGGTCGGCGTAGACGAGTCCGTACTTCTTCATCGCCACGACGATCGTGCGGGCGACGCCGGTGTAGCGCCGGGCCGGGAAGGACCTCGCGAGCCGGAATCGGAGGCCGTACGCCGGCAGGTCGCGCGCCGTGTTGCCGCTCGGACCGCAGTGGCGGGCCGGCCACGTGTACGCGGAGCGGGCGGACGGGAGCGTGAAGCGCAGGGCGTGGGTGATCCGCCCGGACGCCGCCTCCTCGTAGGACAGCAGCCCGGGGAGGATCGGCAGGCCGGCGGCGTCGGCCGAGGTCCAGCCGGCGGGACGCAGCCGGTTCGAGGACAGGTCCCAGCGGGCGGCCGACGCGGCCCGCCAGGCGACGACCGCGCCCGAGGCGTCGCGCACCCGCTCGGCGGCGTACAGCTCGACGAGGTCGCAGGTGTCGCGGCGGACCGTGATCACGTGCCGGTCACCCTCGTCCGGGTCGGGGTCGCCGGCGCTGCCGCCCTCGATCGCCGCCCCGGCCGGCACGAAGACCGGACCGCGGTCGCTCTCGTCGCGGTAGTCCTCGCCGTCGGTGCCGAACTGCAGCGGCAGCAGCGGCTGGTCCTCGTCGACGACGTTGACCGGGATGCCGTAGTACGCCTCGGTGGTTCCGAGGTCGAGGTGCAGGTCGTGGCCCGCCACCTGCTTGCGGACGATCGCCGACGACGACCTCCACACCGGCCGCCGGTCGATGCGCCTGTTCCACGGGTTGTCGGCGGGGAAGAGCTCGCAGCCGCCGACGGCGTGGACGCGTGCGGAGCGGTCCGGTGCCTGCGCCGCGGGCGCCGAGCCGGCCAGCACCGGCGAGGAGGCGGTGGCGACGACCACCAGGGACAGGGTGAGGGCCAGGCTCCGCCGCATCCGCCGAGACTAGGGCGTCCCGGGGACGGTGACGAGGTGCTCGGCCATGTCGACAGTCGGCTCGTAGCCCAGCCCCGCATAGATCTTGTTGGAGGTCGGGTTCGCCCGGTCGGTGAACAGGCACATGCGGTGGCCCGCCTCGAGGCCGCGGCGCGTGAGCTCCCCGACGACGTACGACGCGATGCCACGGCCGCGGAACTCCTTGGGCGTGTAGACCGGACCGATCCGGCCGACGCCGTAGGCCGGCAGCCCGGAGCCGGTCAGGTGGGCGACCGTGCCGTCGGGGAGCTCCCACAGCCACTCGACGCCCTCGCGGATGCGCACCAGCACGCTGTCGATCGTGTTGTGCTCGCCCGACGCCGGGTCCGGCTCGCGGCCGGCCTGCTCGTCGGCCTCGGCGTGGAACGCCTCGAACCACGCGAGCACGAGCCCGGCGTCGTCCTCCGTCGCCTGCCGCAGCCGGCCCTCGGGGGCGGGCGGCACCTCGACGGACGTGGCCTCCCACAGGCGGGTCGCCTTGTCAGCGACGACCTCTCCCCCGACCAGCTCGGCCGTCGACCGGGCCAGCACGGCGGCGCCCGGGAGGGCACCGTTGGCGCCGCCCAGGACCTCCCCGCGCTCGCGGAGGGCAGCGGCGAGCGCACGTGCGGCGGGATCGGACAGCGGCATCGAGAACGACGGGTGGGGCTTGAACGGAGCGGTCCTCATCACCGCGCTCACGACCTCGCCGGACCCGTCCCGGACCACGACCCACCACCGCTCGAAGGGCGCGTCGACCTCGGCCCACGAGTCCCGGCCGTCCGCGAGCTCGCGGGCGGTCCGCTGGCTCACGCTCGCGATGACGCTGCCCAGCACGGGGTCGGCCGCCAGCAGCTCGCCGGCCGCGTCGAGGAAGGGCTGCGGGGTGTCGAAGAACTCCAGCGTGAGGTCGTCGTCCATGGCCGCACGCTAGGCCCACCGCACGCTGGGTCGATACTCGTTTTCGCAGGCCGGAGGCCCGTCAATAGACTCGGAGCATGACTGAGAACCCCAGCACCCAGGCCCCGGAGGCCGGCCCGACGACACCGAGCACCGACACGCGTGCCGTCGTCGTACCGGAGCGACCGGCCCTGGAGGGCCTGGAGGAGAAGTGGTCCCGGGCGTGGGCCGACAACGACACCTACGCCTTCGACCGCACCCAGCCGCGGGAGAACGTCTACTCCATCGACACGCCCCCGCCGACCGTCAGCGGCTCGCTGCACGTCGGCCACGTCTACTCCTACAGCCACCCCGACCTCATCGCGCGCTACCAGCGCATGCAGGGCAAGGCCGTCTTCTACCCGATCGGCTGGGACGACAACGGCCTGCCGACCGAGCGCCGCGTGCAGAACTACTTCGGCGTCCGCTGCGACCCGACCCTGCCCTACGAGGCCGACTTCACCCCGCCGGAGAAGCCGGACCCCAAGCGACAGGTCGCCATCAGCCGGCCCAACTTCATCGAGCTGTGCGAGCAGCTCGTCATCGAGGACGAGAAGGCCTTCGAGGCGCTGTGGCGCCAGCTCGGCCTGTCGGTCCAGTGGAACCCGACCTACACGACCATCGGTGACCACTCGCGCACCGTCAGCCAGCGGGCGTTCCTGCGCAACTTCGCCCGCGGCGAGGCCTACCTCTCCGAGGCGCCGACGCTGTGGGACGTCACGTTCCAGACCGCCGTCGCGCAGGCCGAGCTCGAGGCGCGCGACTACCCGGGTGCCTACCACCGCGTGGCCTTCCACAAGCCGGACGGCAGCCCGATCCACATCGAGACCACGCGTCCCGAGCTGATCCCGAGCGTGGTCGCGCTGATCGCCCACCCCGACGACGAGCGCTACCAGGACGTCTTCGGCACGACGGTCACGTCGCCGGTCTTCGGGGTCGAGATCCCGGTCGTCGCCCACCACGCCGCCGAGCCCGACAAGGGCGCCGGCATCGCGATGTGCTGCACCTTCGGTGACCTCACCGACGTGATGTGGTGGCGCGAGCTGAGCCTTCCGGTCCGCACGGTCGTCGGACGCGACGGGCGCCTGGTCCGCGAGACGCCCGAGTGGCTCGCCGCCGAGCCCGCCGCGACGGCGTACGCCGAGATGGCCGGCAAGACGACCTTCAGCGCCCGCGAGGCGATCGTCGCGATGCTCCGCGAGTCGGGTGACCTCGACGGCGAGCCCAAGGCGACCCAGCGCATGGCGAACTTCTACGAGAAGGGCGACAAGCCGCTCGAGATCGTCGCCACCCGCCAGTGGTACATCAAGAACGGCGGCAAGGACGCGGCGCTCCGCAAGGAGATGCTGGTCCGCGGCGAGGAGATCACCTGGATCCCCACCCACATGAAGCACCGCTACGACAACTGGGTCGGCGGCCTCAACGGCGACTGGCTGATCTCGCGCCAGCGGTTCTTCGGCATCCCGTTCCCGGTCTGGTACCCCCTCGACGCCGACGGCGAGCCCGACCACGACCACCCGCTGATGCCGAGCGAGGACCAGCTTCCCGTCGACCCGTCGACGCAGGCGCCCGGCGGCTACACCGAGGACCAGCGGGGCAAGCCCGGCGGCTTCGTCGGCGATCCCGACGTGATGGACACGTGGGCGACGTCCTCGCTGACCCCGCAGATCGCGGGCATGTGGGAGGTCGACGACGACCTGTTCTCCCGGGTCTTCCCCTACGACCTCGCCACCCAGGCGCACGACATCATCCGCACCTGGCTGTTCTCGCGCGTGGTCCGTGCCGACTTCGAGAACGGCGTCGTCCCGTGGTCGCACGCGATGATCTCCGGCTTCATCGTCGACCCCGACCGCAAGAAGATGTCGAAGTCCAAGGGCAACGTCGTCGTCCCGACCGACATCCTCGACAAGTACGGCGCCGACGCCGTCCGCTGGCGCGCCGCCATCGGCCGTCCCGGCATGGACTCCCCCTTCGACGAGTCGCAGATGAAGGTCGGCCGACGCCTGGCGATGAAGGTCCTCAACGCCTCGAAGTTCGTCCTCGGCAACGTCGGCGCCGTCGAGCTCAGCCCGGCCGTCGTCAGCGCCCCGGTCGACTGCGCCCTGCTGGGCCGGCTCGAGGTCGTCGTCCGCCGGGCGACCGAGGCCTTCGACGCCTACGACTACACGACCGCGCTCGAGGTCACCGAGAAGTTCTTCTGGGAGTTCTGCGACGACTACCTCGAGCTGGTCAAGGAGCGCGCGTACGACGCCGAGGGCGGCGCCGGCACCGACTCCGCGCGCGCCACCCTGGCCATCGCGCTGCACGTCCAGCTCCGGCTGCTCGCACCGTTCCTGCCCTACGCCACCGAGGAGGTCTGGTCGTGGTGGCAGGACGGCTCCATCCACCACGCCTCGTGGCCCACCGCCGCCGACCTCGGCTCGGCTGCTGCCTCGCAACCCCTGGTCCTCGACGCGGTGGCCGCTGCGCTGACCGGCATCCGCGGCGCCAAGTCGCAGGCCAAGGCGAAGATGCGCGCCCCGCTCTCCCGCGTCGAGATCACCGGCCCGGCCTCCCTGGTGGAAGCCGCCCAGCAGGCGCAGGACGACCTGCGGGCCGTCGGCACCATCGTCGGGGACCTGGACTTCGTCACCGACGAGTCCGCCACCGAGCTGCGGGTGACCGCCGCGGAGCTCGCGCCCACCGAGGACTGAGAAGAAGCCGATCCCCCTCACGCGCCGTCAGCGGTGCGTGAGGGGGATTCGTGCGTCCGGGCTAGAAACCGGGGGCGTCAGCCCTTCCCGTGGCCGTTGCCGTTGCCGTTGCCGTTGTTGCCGTTACCGGCGTTGCCGCTGTTGCCGGGGGCATCGCCCGCGTGCGTGGCGGCTTGGGCGGCCTGGGCGGCCTCCCGCTCGGCGTCCCGCTGCGCCTTCGCCGCGTCGCGCTGGGCCTTGGCAGCGTCGCGCTCGGCGTCGCGCTGGGCCTTGGCTGCGTCGCGCTCGGCCTCCTGCTGGGCCTTGGCAGCGTCGCGCTCGGCGTCGCGCTGGGCCTTGGCAGCGTCGCGCTCGGCGTCCCGCTGCGCCTTGGCAGCGTCACGCTCGGCGTCCCGCTGCGCCTTCACCGCGTCACGCTCGGCGTCCCGCTGCGCCTTCGCTGCGTCGCGCTCTGCCTTGGCTGCGTCGCGCTCGGCCTCGCGCTGGGCCTTGGCTGCCTCACGCTCGGCCTCGCGCTGGGCCTTCGCCGCGTCGCGCTCGGCGTCGCGGTCGATCGTCGTGGTGCTGCTGTCGTCCGTGGAGCTGTCGTCCGTGGAGCCGGGGTCGGTGCCCTGGTCGTCGGTGGACTGGTCGTCGGCGTCGTCGGAAGCGTCCTCGTGGCCGCTCGCGGAGTCGTCCGTGGCGGACGACCCGGAACCGCCGGAGGCCTCGGACCCCTTCGTGGCGGCCTTCTCGGCGGAGGTTGCAGCGACGACGGCGGYGAGCGGCTGGGCGCTCAGCTCGGCGGGGATCGCGGCGGAGACGGCGGCAGGGACGTCCTTCCGTGCCGGGCCGGCGGGGCGCTCGGACGGGGTGCGCTCGACCGGCGCGGAGATGGGCCGGCCGGGGTGGACGAGGTCGGTGAGCCCGAAGCCGCGGCCGACCGAGACGAACATGAGGACGGCGCACAGCACTGCCACGAGAGCGAAACCGACGAGCGGCCGCTTCTGGTCAACCCCCACGGGGTCCCCTTCCCACATGCTGACGAGACGCCAGTCTCTCCGGGTCATGACGCATGTCCAGCGTCGATGGCCCGGAATAGTCCGAAATGACTAGACCGTCATGGTCATGTCGGACCAGGGGTCAGGCGGACTTCTTCTTGCGGCCCTCGGCCTCGCGCGGGATGAGGGTCGGGGCGACGTCGTCCTCGACGACCTCCCGGGTGACGATCACCTTGGCGACGTCGCCCCGCGACGGGACG
Organism: Nocardioides sp. P5_E3; assembly: GCF_054049275.1. Classification (NCBI taxonomy): domain Bacteria; kingdom Bacillati; phylum Actinomycetota; class Actinomycetes; order Propionibacteriales; family Nocardioidaceae; genus Nocardioides; species Nocardioides sp. P5_E3. Next base: position 93,666 of record NZ_JBFUMR010000003.1, on the reverse strand, counting down.
TCGTACATCACGTAGAGGAGGACCTCCTCGATGATCGCGCGCAGGCCGCGGGCGCCGGTGCCGCGCTCGAGGGCCGCCTCGGCGATCGAGTCGATGGCGTCGTCGGTGAACTCGAGCTCGACGCCGTCGAGGTCGAAGAGCTTCTGGTACTGCTTGACGAGCGCGTTGCGCGGCTCGGTGAGGATCTGGACGAGCGCCTCGCGGTCGAGCTTGTTCACGCTGGCGATCAGCGGCAGGCGACCGATGAACTCGGGGATCAGGCCGAACTTGGTGAGGTCCTCGGGACGCACCTGTCCGAGCAGGTCGTCGGACTCGCGCTCGGCGGCACCGCGCACCTCGGCGGTGAAGCCCAGCGACTTCTTGCCCACCCGCTGCTCGATGATCTGCTCGAGCCCGGCGAAGGCACCACCCACGATGAAGAGGATGTTGGTGGTGTCGATCTGGATGAACTCCTGGTGCGGGTGCTTGCGACCGCCCTGCGGAGGCACCGACGCGGTCGTGCCCTCCAGCATCTTGAGCAGGGCCTGCTGGACGCCCTCACCGGAGACGTCGCGCGTGATCGAGGGGTTCTCCGACTTGCGGGCCACCTTGTCGATCTCGTCGATGTAGATGATGCCCGTCTCGGCCTTCTTGACGTCGTAGTCGGCGGCCTGGATGAGCTTGAGGAGGATGTTCTCGACGTCCTCGCCGACGTAGCCGGCCTCGGTCAGCGCCGTGGCGTCCGCGATCGCGAAGGGGACGTTGAGCATCCGCGCGAGGGTCTGCGCGAGGTAGGTCTTGCCACAGCCCGTGGGCCCGATCACCAGGATGTTGGACTTCGCGACCTCGACCACGTCGTCCTTCGCCTTGCCGCTGACGGGCTGGAGGCCGGCCTGGACGCGCTTGTAGTGGTTGTAGACCGCGACGGCGAGGGACTTCTTGGCGTGCTCCTGGCCGATCACGTAGGAGTTGAGGAACTCGAAGATCTCGCGGGGCTTGGGCAGCTCCTCGAGGCTGACCTCGGCACCCTCGGCCAGCTCCTCCTCGATGATCTCGTTGCACAGCTCGATGCACTCATCGCAGATGTAGACGTTGGGGCCAGCGATGAGCTTCTTGACCTGCTTCTGGCTCTTTCCGCAGAAATTGCACTTGAGCAGGTCGCCACCGTCACCGATACGTGCCACGAGTCGTGTCCTCCAGTCTCACCGGGAAAGGCCCCGGCACTCCACACCTTGCGCTGAGCTGCCTTGCAGTGGGCCGTACGACGGTACCCCGGGCCGGCCCCCGTCGGGGGCCGGACACGGGATGTCGTCGACCATCATTTCGCGGCCTCGGCTCACCGTCCCGCGAGGGCCGGGGCTCCCTTGCGGGACTCGATGACCGCGTCGATCAGTCCGTACTCGACCGCCTGCTCGGCGGTCAGGATCTTGTCCCGCTCGATGTCGGCGCTGACCTGGTCGATGGACTTGCCCGAGGAGTCGGCGATCATCTGCTCGAGCAGCTCGCGCATGCGGAGGATCTCGTTGGCCTGGATCTCGATGTCGGAGGTCTGGCCGAAGGTGCCCTCGGTGTAGGGCTGGTGGATCAGGATGCGGCTGTTGGGCAGCGCCATCCGCTTGCCCTTGGCACCGGCGCCCAGCAGGATCGCCGCCGCCGAGGCCGCCTGCCCCAGGCACACCGTCTGCACGTCGGGCTTGATGAAGCGCATCGTGTCGTAGATCGCGGTGAGCGCGGTGAACGAGCCACCGGGGCTGTTGATGTAGATGCTGATGTCGGTGTCGGGGTTCATCGTCTCCAGGCACATCAGCTGGGCGATGACCGCGTTGGCCACGTCGTCGCTGATCGGCGTGCCGAGGTAGATGATGCGCTCCTCGAACAGCTTGGCGTAGGGATCGATGCGGCGGAAACCGTAGGAGGTCCGCTCTTCCCACTGCGGGATGTAGTAGTTCATGTGTCAGTCCTTGGTCCGGGCCGGGCGGCCCTCGTCGGCGGCTTCGCGGGCGTTGGTGACGACCTTGTCGACCAGGCCGTAGTCGACGGCCTGGTCGGCGGTGAACCACCGGTCACGGTCGGCGTCGGCGACGACCTGCTCGACAGTCTGGCCGGTGTGGTCGGCGATCAGGTCGAGCAGCACCTTCTTGATGTGCAACGACTGCTGGGCCTGGATCTTGATGTCGGAGGCGGAGCCACCCATGCCCGAGGAGGGCTGGTGCATCATGATGCGGGCGTGCGGCAGGGCGTAGCGCTTGCCCTTGGTGCCGGCACAGAGCAGGAACTGGCCCATCGAGGCCGCCAGGCCCATGCCCACCGTCGCCACGTCGTTGGGGATGTAGTTCATCGTGTCGTAGATCGCCATGCCGGCGTCGACCGAGCCGCCGGGGCTGTTGATGTGGAGGAAGATGTCTGCCTCCGGGTCCTCCGCGGAGAGCAGGAGGAGCTGCGCGCAGATCGCGTTGGCGTTCTGGTCGCGCACCTCCGAGCCGAGGAAGACGATGCGCTCACGGAGGAGTCGCTGGTAGATGTGGTCGTCGAGGCCATACATCCCACCGGCGCCGTTCATCTCGGGCGAGAGGGCTGGGCTGGAGTTCTGGTTCACGCTGGCGACACTAGCCGGAAGGACGGACACTTCCACGCGCTGACCCACCCTGTTCGCCCACAGCGGATTCGGGCCCGGCACGCTCAGTCGAGCGCGACCTCCTCCAGCACCTCGCGGAACACCCGCCACCGCTCCGGACCCACCTGCGCGGCCCACGCCTCGTCGCAGGCAGCCAGCACCGCCGCGGAGCGGGCGAGGGCGTCGCGCCCGGCAGCGGTGATGCGTACGACGCGGGCGCGGGCGTCGTGGTCGGCCACCGACACCTCCACCATCCCGAGCGCCTCGAGCTGGCGGACGAACTGCCCGCACCCCTGCGTCGTCATCTCGGCGCACTCGGCGAGCTCGCTGATGGTCAGCCCGTCCGCCGGGAGCCACTCCAGGACGCGCAGCTGGGACGGCCGCAGGTCCGGCGCCTCGACGGCGAGGCGCTCGCGCAGCTGGGCGAACACCATGCCCATCAGCATCGGCAGGTGCGGCCGGGCGGCCGGGAGCCTCTTGACGCGAGTCATGAAAGCAACTTACCTTCTATGATCATGAAAGCAACTTTCACGCTGTCGCCCGGGGTCGACCGGCGTGAGGTGCTCGGCGCCGACGACGTCAGCGACGCCGAGCTCGAGGCGATGGTCGCCGACCTGTGGGACGTACCGACGGTGCGGTTGCACGACTCCACGGCCGAGCCCGTCGCCTACGACGTCCCGTCGATCCTCACCGGCGCCCGGACGTGGGTCCGTGGCCGTGCCACCGCCGGGGCGGACACCGGCCCCGACGGCGAGGGCCGGGAGTTCACGTTGTTCGTCAAGCGGGTGCACAACTGGCGGCACTCCCCCGCCTTCGCCGGCGTACCGCCCGAGATCGGCGAGTGGGCGGCCGCGTCGCTCCCGTGGCGCGCCGAGCCGCTGGTCTACGGCTCCGACCTGCGTGAGCGGCTTCCCGAGGGGCTCTCGATGCCCCGGGGGCTGCGGGTCGAGGAGCGCCCCGACGAGACCGCCGTCATCTGGATGGAGGCTGCCGACGCCGGCCCGGTGCCGTGGGGCCCCGACGACAGCGTCCGCGCGGCCCGCCTGCTCGGCCGGCTGTCCGCCAGCCGGGCGGTCGCCGCACTGGCGGACATCGACCCGCAGCCCTGGCACATCGACAGCTTCGTCGCCGGTCGGTTGGCCTTCACCGTGCTCCCCGGCCTGCACGACGAGGCCACGTGGCGCCACCCCGCCGTCGCCGAGCACTTCGGCGGCCTCCGCGACGGCCTGCTGGCGGCCGCCCGCCACCTCGACGTCCTGGCTCAGGAGTTCGCCGCGTCGCGCCACCTGGCCGCGCACGGCGACGCCTGCCCCAACAACCTGCTGCGCCGCGCCGGCCAGCCGGGCTTCACGCTGATCGACTTCGGCTTCTGGCGGTCCCAGCCGGTCGGGTTCGACCTGTCCCAGCTGCTGGTAGGCGACATCCAGATCGGGCGGCAGGACGCCGACGACCTGCCCGAGCGCGCGGCCGCGTGCGTGGCGTCGTACGCCGCCGGGCTCGCCGACGAGGGGCTCGAGGTCCCGCTGGAGGAGGTGCGGCGCGGCCACGCGGTGAGCCTGATGCTGTTCAACGGCCTGCCGAGCCTGCCGCTCGAGCGGCTCGACGACCCGGACACCGACGCCCTCGACCACTGGTCGCGCCAGCGGGCGGCGATCGCCCGCTACGCCCTCGACGTGCTCGCCGACACCGAGCCCGGCTAGACGACGACCGGCGCCCACCCGGGAGGGGTGGACGCCGGTCGTGGAGCGGAGCGGGTCAGGCCTTCTCGGCCTCGTCTGCCTCGTCGGACTCGTCGGTGCTCTCGTCCGCGCTCGCCTCGGCGCTCTCCTCGGTGCTCTCCTCGACGGGCTCACCGATGGTGCCGTCGGGACGCAGGTTCTTCAGCTCGACCACGTTGCCCGAGGCGTCCTTGACGGTCGCCGCCTCGACGATCGTCGCGAGCGCCTTGCCGCGCAGGATCTCCTGCACGAGCTCGGGGATGTGGTTGTGCTCGAACATGTGGTTGGCGAACTCCTGCGGGTCCTGCCCGGACTGCTGGGCACGCCGCACGAGGTGCTCGGAGAGCTCGGCCTGGTCGATGCCGAACTCCTCCTTCTTCGCGATCTTGTCGAGGATGAACTGGGCGGCGACGGCGTCGCGGACCCGGCGGTCGAGGTCGGCCTCGAACTCCTCCTGGGTCTGGCCCTCGTCCTCGAGGTACTTCTCCATGGTGATGCCGGCCATCGCCAGCTGCTGCTCGACGTTCTGGCGACGGGCGTTGAGCTCGTCGGTGACCATGACCTCGGGGAGCGGGATGGAGACCTTCTCGAGCAGGGCCTCGAGGACCGCGTCGCGGGCGGCGGCGGCCTGCTCGAGGCGCTTGCCACGACCCAGGCGCTCGCGCACGTCGGCGGTGAGCTCCTCGACGGTGTCGAACTCGGAGGCGAGCTGGGCGAACTCGTCGTCGTACTCGGGGAGCTGCTGCTCCTGCACGGCCGTCACCGTGACGGTGACCTGGACGGGCTCGCCCACCAGGTCGCCACCGGCGAGCTCGGAGTCGAACGTCGCGTCGCCGCCGGCGGAGAGGCCGACCAGGGCCTCGTCGAGGCCGTCGATCATGCCGCCGCGGCCGACCTTGTAGGACATGCCGGTGACCTCGCCGCCCTCGACGGTCTCGCCGTCCTTGGAGGCGACCAGGTCGATGGTGACGAAGTCGCCGTCGGCGGCCGCGCGCTCGACCGGCACGAGGGTGCCGAAGCGCTCACGCAGCGCCTCGACCTGCTCGTCGACGTCGGCGTCGCTGATCTCGACGTCGTCGACGCTCGCCTCGAGGCCGTCATAGGAGGGCAGCTCGAAGTCGGGCTTGACGTCGACCTCGGCGGTGAACTCGAGGGACTCGTTGTCCTCGAACTTCGTCACCTCGATCTCCGGCTGGGCCAGCGGCTCGAGGTCGTGCTCCTGCAGCGCAGCCATGTACTGCTGCGGGACGACGGCGTTGATCGCCTCGTCGAGGACCGGACCACGGCCGACCTGGCGGTCGATGACCGCCGGCGGGACCTTGCCGCGGCGGAAGCCGGGGACGTTGATCTGCTTCGCGATCTTCTGGTACGCCGCGTCGAGGCTCGGCTTGAGCTCCTCGAAGGGCACCTCGACGGTCAGCTTGGCCCGGGTGGGGCTCAAGGTCTCGACGGCGCTCTTCACAAATGTCTCCTGATGCTGAAGGTATGTGGGTGACCACACGGGGAAAGGAGCGGCACTGCCAGGGCACGGGGCCCGGCGACCGCAAACCGCGCCAGTCTATCGAGGGCACGGGCACAGGCCGAATCACGCCCTGGCCTGCCGTTCGAGGCGCGGGGACTGCGTGACGGGTGGGGCCAGAGGGTCGGGGCGACAGGACTCGAACCTGCGGTCTCCTGCTCCCAAAGCAGGCGCGCTAGCCACTACGCTACGCCCCGCCAAACGGACTCCGACGCCCCTGCGTGGGGCACTCGCAGCCTGTCTGGAGCGGATGACGGGAATCGAACCCGCGTAGCCAGTTTGGAAGACTGGGGCTCTACCATTGAGCTACATCCGCGCGCGTCCCGGCGAGGTGTCCCGCCGGTGCGGGAGTCATGGTGCCACACGCGCGAGCGTGCGCCCCAACCCGGCTCAGCGCCGGTGCACCAGGAGCAGCGCGCGGTCGTCGTTGCGGGAGCCGAGCGCCTCGACGAGCCGGGTGGCGCCGCCCTCGAACTCGCCGCGCAGCAGCCGTTCGGCCTGCCCGAGCATCCGGTCGATGCCGAGGGCGATGTCACGGTTGCGGGTCTCGACCATGCCGTCGGTGTAGAGCAGGAGCGCGTCGCCGCGGCGGATCTCCCCCGAGACCGCGGAGAAGGTGGCCCCGTCGACGAGACCCAGGACGGGTCCCTCGGACTCGAGCACCTCCCACCGGCCCGACCCGGCGTGGCGCAGGGCGGCCGGCGGGTGGCCGGCGCTGCGGATGTCGTAGTGGCCGGTCGTGAGGTCGAGCGAGAGGTGGATCGCGGTGGCGAACCCCTCGTCCCAGTCCTGCTGGAGCAGGAACCGGTTGGCGCCGTCGAGGAACTCGCTGGGCGGCAGCGCGCTCAGCAGCCCGCCCAGGGCCCCGCACAGCAGGAGGGCGCGGGTGCCGGCGCCCTGTCCCTTCCCGGAGACGTCGACGACCGCCACCTCGAGACGACCTTCGACGCGCGAGGCGACGACGAAGTCGCCCGCGAACGGGGTGCCCCCGGCCGACCGCAGCTCGCTGGCGGCGTACCACTCCGCGGGCAGGTCTGGGATCCCGCCCTGGCGCAGGATCCGGTCACGCAGGTCGACGAACATCATCTCGCCCTGGATGCCGGCCACCCCGAGGCGCGAGCGGCGGAAGGAGGACAGCAGCACCACGAACCCGAGGCTGAAGATGATGGCGACGGTGAGGGCGATGCGGACGTTGATGTCCTGGCTCGGCACGACCAGGGCCAGGACGAGGAGCACGAAGAGCACGAACCACGGCAGCTGTCGCGGACCGAGCACCAGGCTCGACAGCACCATCGGCACCAGCAGGGTCACGAGAGGGACGTACCGGTCGAACAGCCAGATGGCGACGCCGATCAGCAGCGTCGCGACGACGAGCAGCACCAGGGTGCGCGACCCCCGCGGGACCAGCCGGGTCGCGGCTGCACGGAGCGATGGAGAACTCATGCTCGAGCCCCTCCTGCTCTCCCAGTCCCCTTGGTGGGAGATCGTAGGGCCCGCGACCGGAACTTCGGCTGACATTTGGGGCACCAGAACGAGTTGCGTCCCGCCAGCTCCCCCGTTCGCACGGTCGTGCCGCACACCAGGCAGGGCAACGACGTACGCCGGTAGACGTAGACCTCGCCCCCGTGGTCGTCCTTGCGGGGCGCCCGACCCATCGCCTCGGGCGTGTGCTCGGGGCGCACGGTGTCGATCCGTCCGGTGCGCACGCCCTCGGCCATGAGCGCGACGAGGTCGGCCCACATCGCCCGCCACTGGCTGCTGCGCAGCGTGTTGCCGGGGCGCAACGGGTGGATGCGGTGCCGGAAGAGCACCTCGGCGCGGTAGACGTTGCCGACACCGGCGAGGACCTTCTGGTCCATCAGGAGGTCGCCGATGGCGCGCGGGCTCGCCGAGATGCGCCGCCAGGCCAGGTCGGGGTCGGCGTCGGGTCGCAGCGGGTCGGGCCCGAGGCGGCCGAGGACCTCGGCGCGCCGGGCGGCGCCGACCAGGTCGCAGATGATGGCGCCGCGCAGGTCGGCGTACGCCGTCGGGAGCGGGTCCGTCGGGTCGTCGAGCGTGACCATCCGCAGCCGCACCGCGCCGACCGGGTCGGGCACCCCGTCCGCGCCGCCCTCGACCCCCGTGTGGACGTCGAACTGGCCGATCAGGCCGAGGTGGACGTGAACGAAGCGGTCGCCCTCGTGCTCGAGGAAGAGGTGCTTGCCGGCGGAGTCGGCGCCGATGACCAGTGACCGGTCGAGCTGCTCGGCGTCGGCGGCGAAGCGGCCCTGCGGCGACGACACCCGGACCCTGCGGCCCGCGAACGCGGCGGTGAGGTCGTCGGCCAGCTTGCGAAGGGTGTGGCCCTCAGGCATCCGTGCGGTCGCGGGACGCGTCGGTGCCGGGGCCGCGTAGGGCGGACTCCGGCAGCGGCGGCAGCTCCCCCGTCTCGTCGTAGGTGGAGAGCTGGCCGATGCGACGCACGTGGCGCTCGTCGCCGGAGAAGTCCGTGGAGAGGAAGACCTCGACGAAGCGGGTCATGTCCTCGACCGGGTGCATCCGCCCGCCGACGGAGACGACGTTGGCGTCGTTGTGCTCGCGGGCCAGCGCCGCGGTCTCGTCCGACCAGGCGAGCGCGCACCGGATGCCCTCGACCTTGTTGGCCGCGATCTGCTCCCCGTTGCCGGAGCCGCCGATCACCACCCCGAGGCTGTCGAGGCCCTCGGCGCGGTCGGCGGCCACTCCCTCGGCCGCCCGGAGGCAGAAGCAGGGGTAGTCGTCGAGGGCGTCGTAGACGAACGGTCCGTGGTCGACGGCCTCGTAGCCGTGGTCGACCAGCCACATCAGGAGGTGGTCCTTCAGCTCGAGGCCGGCGTGGTCGGAGCCCAGGTGTACGCGCATGGGGAGGAGTTTGGCAGAGGCGGACGGGCGGGACCGAGGGGACTACGGCGCGTTCGCCTCGTCCACGAGTTCCTGTGCGATGGCGCGCAGCTTGATGTTCCGGTGCGACGAGGCACGGACCAGGAAGGCGAAGGCGCGGTCCTCGTTCATCTCGTAGCGCGCCATGAGGATCCCGATGGCCTGGCCGATGACACGGCGCGTCTGCAGTCCCTCGGTGAGACCTGCGCGCTCCTGCGCGTGTCCGAGCGCAATGGCTGCGTGGGTGGCGAACAGCCCAGCGAGCGCCCGTGCGTCACCAGTCACCGCGTCGGAGATCGTGGAGTAGAAGCTGATGCCACCCAGGGTGTTCTCGTCGAGGTAGAGCTTGACCGCCATCTGGGACCGGACACCTGCCTCGAGGGCTTGGGGCACGTACCGGGGCCATCGCTGTTCGTGGTCGAGGATCGACACGGACACCGCGTCGGTGCCCTGGAGCACCGCGGAGCACGGGCCTTCGCGCAGCGCGTACTGCACGGCATCGAGCCGCAGGACGAGGTCGCTCGTGCATGCCTCGGTCTCGATCGTGCCCTGCTTCTCGACCGTGGAGATGCCTGCGTGGTCGAACCCCGGCACGGAGTTGCAGGCCACCTCGACGATGGTCTGCATGGTCTCGTCGAGGCTGCGGGGTTTGTAGAGGGTCCGCGCTGCCTCGGCGATGGACTGGGCGAAGTCGGATGACGTGAGCACGGGGACTCTCTCGGTGCGCTGGAAGTGAGGCACACAGAGAGGCGCTCGTACGAGCCCTGCAGACCATCCGTCGGCTCGGAGGTGAGTCGGGCGGCTCTGCCAGTGTACTCCGCGGACGGGCCCTCTCCCGACGTGCGCGGATCCGTTCGCCAGGCCGCCGCCGCTCAGCTCGCCGTGAGGTGCTGGTCAAGCCAGCCGGCCACCTGGCGCACCAGCGGCTCGGAGGCGGTGAACGTCGCGTGCCGCCAGAAGCCGTGGGTCTGGCCCAGGCAGCGGATGCCAACGACCTCGACGCCCGCCTCGGCAATCCGCCGGGCGAGCTCCTCCCCCTCGTCGCGCAGCGGGTCGGCCTCCGCGGTGGCGACGAAGGTGGGCGGCAGGGTGTGGAGTCGGTCGGAGAGCAGCGGCGCGAGGTCGGGGTCGTCGTAGTCGGCCCCGGTGCGGGCGTACTGCTCCCAGTACCAGGTCGCCTCGGCCGGGTCGAAGCCCGACTCCTCCCCCTGCCGCCACGACGGGTAGCCGGCGCGCGGGTCGAGGAAGGGGTAGACGAGCGCGACCGCGCTGAAGAAGCCGGGGTTGCGCAGGGCGGCGACCAGGGCGAGGTTGGCGCCGGCCGAGTCGCCGTGGGCGGCGTACGGCCCGGGCGGGCCCTCGCGGCGCAGCCAGCCGACGACCGTGTCGAGGTCGTCGGGCGCTGCGGGGAACGGGTGCTCGGGCGGTCGGCGGTAGTCCACGCTCAGCACCGCGCGGCGACCCCGGTTGGCCATGCGCCGGGAGATGCCGTCGTGGACGTCGATGTCGTTGAGCACGAAGCCGCCGCCGTGCGCGTGCACGACGAGACCAGGCACGGGGTCGGCAGGCAGGTAGAGCCGGCACCGCACCCCGTCGGCGTCGACGTCCTCCACGGACGAGACGTCCTCGCGTGGCAGGCGCAGGTTGGCGAGCCGGGCCTCCTCGCGGTGCGCGGCGAGGTCGAAGCCGGGCGCGCCGAGGCCGCCTCCGGCGTCCGCTGCCACCGCGGCGCGGACCTCGGGGTACATCACGACGGTCGCACCACCTTGAGGTTGAACTCCGCCGTCCCGAGGGCGCCCATCAGCCGCAGCCACAGCGGCAGCCACATCTCGGTGCCCCGCGCGGTCTCGATCCCGCCGAGGTCGATCACGTCGCGGTGACCGAGCTGGGTGAGCAGACCTGTCACCAGCCGCTTGGCGTCGGCGTCGTCGCCGCTGACGAACACGGTCGTCGGCTCGGGCAGCCGGTCGGGGTGGACCATCAGCTCGGCGGTCAGGGTGTTGAGCGACTTGACCACGCGGGTGTCGGGGAACGCGCGCTGCAGCTGCTCGGCCAGCGAGTCGGTGTCCTTGACGGCCAGCGTGGGCGGGAACCCGGCGGAGAAGTCGAGCGGGTTGGAGATGTCGAGCAGCACGGTGCCGGCGAGGTCGCCGGCCTGCCCCAGCAGGTCGAGCGCGGCCAGTCCGTTGCCGGCGTGCACGACGAGCTCGGCACCCGTGGCGGCCTCGGCGAAGGTGACGAGCTCGACGCCCGGCAGCTCCGTCCAGCCGTCGCGGGCCCGGGTGGCCGCGGGGTCGCGGGTCCCGAGGCGGACGGAATGCCCGAGCTCAGCCAGTCGTGGGGCGATCGCGCGACCCACCGAACCGGTGCCGAGGACTGCGACCTGCATGACGACCTCCTGGGGATCGGTCAGGGACGGGATAGCTCAGAGGGAGGCCGCGCGGGCCAGCTCCTCCTCGACGACCGACGGGTCGAGCTTGGTGAAGACCGGCGTCGGCTTGTCGACCTTCGCGCCGACCACGACCGGCCGCGACTCCCACGCGGGCGTCGAGGTGTACTCGCCGGTGATGACGGAGTACGACGTGTGCCCGGCGCCGTTGTCGGGCTCGAGCTCGTCGACCTGCTCGATGCGCGGCATCGGCATGAACTCGCCCTCGCCGCCGAGGACCGTGTGCACCTTGTTGGCCGCGTGGGGCAGGAACGGCGACAGCAGCGTGTTGCAGTCGCTCACGCACTGGGCGGCAACGTGGAGGACCGTGCCGAGGCGCTCGCGCTGCGCGTCGTCCTTCATCTTGTAGGGCTCGGTGACCGTGAGGTACTTGTTCACCTCGCCGACGACCCGCATCGCCTCGGCGATCGCGGCCCGGAGCCGGTGCTTCTCGACCAGYTCGCCGACCGACGTGAAGCCGTCACGGACCGTCACGAGCACCTGCTCGTCGACCTCCTCGAGCGGGCCGGCTGCGGGGATCTCGCCGAAGTTCTTGGCGATCATCGTGGCGGTGCGGTTGACCAGGTTGCCCCAGCCGGCGACGAGCTCGGAGTTGTTGCGGGTGACGAAGTCGGCCCACGTGAAGGCGGCGTCGGAGGTCTCCGGGCCAGCGGCGCAGATGTAGTAGCGCAGCGCGTCGGGGCTGTAGCGGGCGAGGAAGTCACCCACGTAGATGACGTTGCCCCGGCTGGTGGAGAACTGCGAGTCGCCGAACGTCAGGAACTCGCTGGAGACCACCTCTGTCGGCAGGTTGAGCGTGCCGAAGGGGCCGGGCTCGCCGCCCTTGTCGCCCGCACCGTTGTAGGCCAGCAGCTCGGCCGGCCAGATCTGGGAGTGGAAGACGATGTTGTCCTTGCCCATGAAGTAGTAGGACTCCGCCTCCTGCCCTCCATCAGGCGCCGGGTTCCACCACTCGCGCCACTTGTCCGGCTCGCCCAGACGACGGGCCCACTCGATGGAGGCCGAGAGGTAGCCGATGACGGCGTCGAACCAGACGTAGAGCCGCTTGGTCGGCTGGTCCTCCCACCCCGGCACCGGGATCCCCCAGTCGATGTCGCGGGTCATCGCCCGCGGCCGGATCTCCTTGAGGATGTTCTGGCTGAACTTGATGACGTTGGGCCGCCACAGGCCGGTGGCCTCGCGCTGGTCGAGCCACTCCCCCAGCGCCTCGGCGAGCGCGGGCAGGTCGAGGAACCAGTGCTGGGTGTCCTTGAACTCAGGGGTCTCGCCGTTGATCTTCGACCGCGGGTCGATGAGGTCGGTCGGGTCGAGCTGGTTGCCGCAGTTGTCGCACTGGTCGCCGCGCGCCTCCTTGTAGCCGCAGATGGGGCAGGTGCCCTCGATGTAGCGGTCCGGAAGGGTGCGCCCGGTCGAGGGGCTGATCGCGGTCTTCGTCGTCTCCTCGACCATGTAGCCGTTGCGGCGGCAGGTCTCGAACATCTCCTGCACCACGGCGTAGTGGTTGCCGGTGGTGGTGCGGGTGAAGAGGTCGTACGACAGCCCGAGTCCGCAGAGGTCGTCGACGATCACCTGGTTGTACTTGTCGACCAGCTCGCGGGCGGGCAGGCCCTCGTTGTCGGCCAGCACCAGGATCGGGGTGCCGTGCTCGTCGGTGCCGCTGACCATGAGGACGTCGTGGCCCGCCATCCGCATGAACCGGCTGAAGACGTCGGAGGGCACGCCGAAACCGGCGACGTGGCCGATGTGGCGCGGGCCGTTGGTGTACGGCCAGGCGACGGCAGACAGGACACGGGTCATGGGCGCAAGCCTAGTGACCGGACGCCACCCGGTTTCCCCGGGTGGCGTCCGTGATCAGGTCGGGCGACCGGGTGGGTCAGCTGAAGTCGAGGTCGCCGGTGCGCGAGCGCTTCAGCTCGTAGAAGTAGGGGAACTTCGCGACGGCGACCGCGCCGTCCCACAGCTCACCGGCCTCCTCGCCGCGCGGGATCTTGGAGAGGACGGGGCCGAAGAACGCGGACCCGTTGATGTGGATGGTCGGGGTGCCGACGTCGTCACCGACGGGGTCCATGCCCTCGTGGTGGCTCTTGGCGACGGCGTCGTCGAGCGACGCGTCGTCCCAGGCCTCGATCAGGTCGGCCGGGAGGCCGACGTCGGCGAGCGACGCGGCGACGGTCTCCTTCGAGAGCTCCTCGCCGTTGTTGTGGCGCCGGGTGCCGATGGCGGTGTACCAGTCACCGAGGGTCTTGTTGTCGTGGTCCTCGGCGATCTTGATCGCGACGCGGACGGGCTTCTCGGTGCCCTGCAGCATCTCGCGGTAGCCGTCGGGGATGTCCTTGTCCTTGTTGAGGTAGGCCAGCGACATCACGTGCCACTGCACGTCGATGTCACGGACCTGCTCGACCTCGCGGATCCAGCGCGAGGTGATCCAGGCGAACGGGCAGAGCGGGTCGAACCAGAGGTCAGCGGTAGCCATGTCCACAACAATTCCTCGCCCCGGCCACCTATTCCCCACCGATGCGTGCGCCACCACACCCCGGTGGCAGGATGCCGACATGCCTGGAACCAACCTCACCCGGGACGAGGCCGCCACCCGCGCCGCCCTCCTGGACGTCACGGCGTACACCGTCGACCTGGACCTGACGTCAGCCACCCAGCCCGAGGCGGCCACCTTCGTCTCCACCACCACGCTCGAGTTCACCTGCCGCGAGCCCGGGGCCGGCACCTTCGCCGACCTGGTCGCCCCCACCGTCCGCGAGATCACCCTCAACGGGCGCAGCCTCGACCCCGCCACGGCGTACGCCGACAGCCGCATCGCGCTCGACGGCCTCGAGGAGACCAACACGCTCGTCGTGACCGCGGACTGCGCCTACTCCAACACCGGTGAGGGCCTGCACCGCTTCGTCGACCCGGCCGACGACAAGGTCTACCTCTACAGCCAGTTCGAGGTGCCCGACGCCCGCCGCGTCTTCACCACCTTCGAGCAGCCCGACCTGAAGGCCGTCTTCACCTTCAACGTCACCGCCCCGTCGCACTGGGTCGTGGTCTCCAACGCCGCGACGCCCGAGCCCGAGTCCGCCCAGGACGGGCAGGGCGGCGCGTCGACCTGGCGCTTCCCCACCACCAAGCGGATGTCGACCTACATCACCGCGATCGTGGCCGGTGAGTACCACGGCGAGTTCGACACCTACGAGGGCAAGTTCGGCACCATCCCGCTCGGCCACTACTGCCGCCAGTCGCTCAAGGAGCACATGGACACGGCGGAGCTGGTCAAGCTCACCAAGCAGAGCTTCGAGTGGTTCGAGGAGCAGTTCGACTACCCCTACCCGTTCGGGAAGTACGACCAGCTCTACGTCCCCGAGTACAACGCCGGGGCGATGGAGAACGCCGGCTGCGTGACCCTGCGCGACGAGTACCTCCCCCGCAGCCGCCAGCCGCGCTCGTTCTTCGAGTTCCGCGCCTCGGTCATCACCCACGAGATGGCCCACATGTGGTTCGGCGACCTCGTCACCATGAAGTGGTGGGACGACCTCTGGCTCAACGAGTCGTTCGCCGAGTGGGCCTGCTACTGGTGCGAGGCCAACGCCACCGAGTTCGACGACGCGTGGACCGGCTTCGCCAACGCCCGCAAGCAGACCGGCTACCGCGCCGACCAACTGCCCTCGACGCACCCGATCGCGGCCGACAACGTCGACCTGCACGCGGTCGAGGTCAACTTCGACATGATCACCTACGCCAAGGGCGCCTCGGTGCTCAAGCAGCTCGTCGCATGGGTCGGCATCGACCCCTTCCTGGAGGGCCTGCGCAGCTACTTCAAGGAGTGGGAGTACGGCAACCCGGAGTTCAAGGACCTGCTCGCCACCCTGGAGAAGTCCTCGGGTCGTGAGCTGCAGGGCTGGGCCCAGGAGTGGCTGCAGACCGCGGGCGTCAACACGCTCGCCCCGTCCTTCGAGCTCGACGCCGACGGCGCCTACACGGCGTTCGCGGTGAGCCAGACGGCCCACGAGGACTGGCCGACGCTGCGCCGGCACCGGCTCGGCATCGGCCTCTACGACACTGTGTCCGAGGGTGATGGCGACGGCCGCCTGGTGCGTCGCGACTACGTCGAGATCGACGTCGAGGGCGCGAGCACCGAAGTTCCGGAGCTCGTCGGGGTGAAGCAGCCGGCGCTGCTGCTGCTCAACGACGAGGACCACGCCTACGCCAAGATCCGCCTCGACGAGCGGTCGCTGGCGACCGCGATCGCGTCGCTGTCCACCTTCGAGGACTCGCTCCCGCGTGCCCTCGTGTGGGGTGCCGCGTGGGACATGACCCGCGACGGCGAGATGCGCACCCGCGACTGGGCCGACCTGGTCCTGGCCAACATCGGGCAGGAGACCGACGCGTGGGCGGTGACCCGGATCCCGGCGTCCACCGCGCTGGCGATCAACTTCTACTCCGACCCCGCGCACCGTCCCGAGCTCAAGGCGACGTGGGAGACCGGTCTGCGCGAGCTGCTGCTCGCCGCCGAGCCCGGCAGCGACCACCAGCTCACCTTCGCCCGGTCGTACGCCGGCGCCGCCCACAGCGACGCCGCGGTCGGCGACCTCATCGGCCTGCTCGACGGGTCGTTCGAGGTCGACGGACTGGCCATCGACCAGGACATGCGCTGGGCGCTGATCACGGCGCTCGCCAAGCAGGGTCGCTTCGGCGACGCGGAGATCGACGCCGAGCTCGAGGTCGACAAGACCATCTCGGGCAAGGAGCAGGCCGCCGCGGCCCGCGCCGCGCAGCCGACGGCGGAGGCCAAGGCCGCCGCGTGGGACGCGCTCCTCGACCCGTCGACGCCCAACGAGACGTCGCGGGAGATCGCGTTCTCGATCTTCCGCTTCGGCCAGGAGGACGTGCTCGCGCCCTACCTCGAGAAGTTCCTCGCCGCGTCGGAGACGCTTGTCGACACGCTGGGCTTCCACAAGGCCTCGACGATCCTCGAGTACGGCTTCCCCAAGCCGCTCGGGTCGGAGGCCACCCTCGGCCGGCTCGACGAGTGGCTCGCGGACAGCTCGGCGCCCAAGCAGGCGCAGCGCTACGTCGGCGAGGCGCGTGCCGAGATCGCCCGGGCGCTGGCCGCCCAGCAGCACGACGCGCGCTGATCCTCGCGCTCAGCAAGGTGGAGGCCTGAGGTCACGGTGTGACCTCAGGCCTCCCCGCATCTCACCGGGAGGCTGCCCACGTGCCGGACCCAGCGTCGCCAGCCGCCGCGTTGACCCTCCACGCCGTACGACTGCTGGGGTTCGCGGACACGGACCGCGTCGCGGCGCGCTACGGGCTCGACCGCGACGGCACCGCGGACCTCCTCGAGGACTTCCGGGCCGACGGCTGGGTGCGGAGGAGCGAGTTCGCGGGCACCGCCGGTTGGTCGCTCACCGACCTGGGTCGGGCGGAGGACGAACGCCTCCTCGCCGACGAGCTGGCCGCCTCCGGGGCTCGCGGGACGGTGACGGAGGTGCACGAGCGCTTCGTGCCGCTCAACGACCGCTTCCAGGCCGCGGTCACCCGGTGGCAGCTGCGACCGGTCGGCGGCAGCTCCTTCGTCGCCAACGACCACACCGACTTCCGCTGGGACGACCGGGTGATCGCGTCACTCCGGTCGGTGGGGCGTCGACTGGGTGCGCTGGAGGACGACCTCGTGCGCGCCCTTCCGCGCTTCGCGGGCTACGCGGCGAGGTACGACGCGGCGATGACGCGCGTCGTCGCCGGCCAGCACCAGTGGGTGGACGGCGTGGCCACGGACTCGTGCCACCTCGTCTGGATCCAGCTCCACGAGGACCTGCTCGCCACCCTCGGCCTGGAGCGCGGCGACGGGCGCTGAGCCGTCAGGCGTGGAGGGTCGTCTGCGGCCGCGCGTGCTCGGCGAGCATCGCGATGCCACGCTGGAGGCCGACCAGCATGTTGCCGGCGGCGAACTCCGACGCCATCTCCAGGACGGCCAGCTCGACCTCGGCGTCGGTCAGGTGGCGGCGCACCTCGCCGCCCGTGACGACCTCGATGACGCGGCGGCGCGGGTCGGCGAGCACCAGCACGCTCCGGGCCGGCACCACGAGGCGGTTGTGGAGGCGGGTGGCCCAGGCACGGGTGTCGTCGCCCTCGACGGGGCCGACGTAGACCGAGAACTCGAAGCGGCAGGTCTGCTCGGCGAGACGGATCGTCTTGTCGAGGGCCAGCCGGTCGGACTCGGTCAGCGCGTCACCAGCGGCCACTTGCGCCACCCGCCCGGGAGTCCTGGCCGTCGGGCGCCGGGAGCTCGGCGACGCCCTGGCGGGGTCCGCCGATCCACTGCGGCTCGCCGGCCGAGTAGTCCGGCAGCAGCTTCTCGCCGCGGACCATCGAGGGCAGGTAGACCGCGACCGCGATCAGCGCGAACAGCAGCAGAGGGAGCCCCAGGTACAGCCCGAGGGCGTGCAGCGGGTCGAGCTCGAAGGGCTGGGTCTGGCCGCCCCAGCCCTCCGGCACGTCGGCGTGGGCCGGCGCGGAGAGCAGGACGAGGACGGCGCCGGCGGCCAGGGCCGAGACGCGGCCCGTCCGGCGGACGTGCGTGCTGCGGGGCGAGCTGGAGGGCCTGACGTGCGTGGTCACGGGCAACAGGGTATCGCCCATACTGGCGGGCATGCCTCACCCCCTCACCACCCCGTTCATTGCCATGACCGAGGCCTCCGGGAGCGAGACCAACCCCTGCGACGCCGGCGAGGACCTCTGCAACCTGACGTACGAGCAGACGGGCGACTCCACGCTCGCGACGGCCGCCGACTGGGTCGTCGGAAAGCCGTCCGCCCTCCTGGGACTGATCCTGATCGGACTCGTGGTCCGGTGGCTCCTCCACCGGCTCATCGACCGCATCGTCCGGAGGGCCGAGCACGGGATGCTGCCCAACCGCGTCAGCCGTGCCATCTCGGGCGGCCGGATGGGAGCAGCCCTCAACCTGAGCGAGGACCCCGGCTACACGCGACGGGTCCAGCGCGCGGCCACGATGGGGTCGCTGCTGAAGAGCATCGTCACCGGCGTGGTGCTCACCGTCGTCACGCTCATGTTCATCGCCGAGCTCGGCTACGACATCGCGCCCCTCATCGCCAGCGCCGGGATCATCGGCGTGGCCATCGGCTTCGGCTCGCAGGCGCTGGTCAAGGACTTCCTCTCCGGCATCTTCATGATCTTCGAGGACCAGTACGGCGTCGGCGACGAGGTCGACCTCGGTGAGGCCGCTGGCACGGTCGAGGCCGTCAGCCTGCGCGTCACGCGGCTGCGCGACGTCAACGGCACCGTCTGGTACGTCCGCAACGGCGAGATCCTCCGCGTCGGCAACATGAGCCAGAACTGGGCCCGCACGGTCCTCGACGTGGGCGTCACCTATGCCGAGGACCTCGCCCACGTGCAGCGGGTGCTCGCCGACGTCGCGCACGACCTCTGGGACGACGAGGACTTCAAGGGCCGCGTCATCGAGGAGCCCTCCGTGTGGGGCGTGCAGGAGCTCGGCCCTGACGGCGTGCTCGTGCGCGTCGCCCTCAAGACCGCTCCCCTCGAGCAGTGGGCGGTCGCCCGCGAGATGCGGCAGCGGATCAAGGCGCGCTTCGACCTCGAGGGCATCGAGGTCCCGTTCGCCCAGCGCGTGCTGTGGATCCGGGAGCAGGAGCGCCCCCACCCCTCGCTCACCGACGAGGAGGAGCAGCCCCCCGCCCGGGGTCCGGCGCAGACCGAGGCCGAGGTCGCCCCCACCGGAGAGACCCCGGCCTGAGCCCGCTGGGGCGGCACGGGAGGATGGTGGCGTGACGACCACCTTCTACGAGGAGATCGGCGGCGAGCAGACGATCCGCACGATCGTGCACCGCTTCTACGCCGGCGTGGCCGACGACGAGCTGCTGCGCCCGATGTACCCCGAGGAGGACCTCGGACCTGCCGAGGAGCGGTTCACGCTGTTCCTGATGCAGTACTGGGGCGGCCCGACGACGTACGGCGACACGCGGGGCCACCCGCGGCTGCGGATGCGCCACGCCCCGTTCAGCGTGACGCCCGATGCCGCGCAGCGTTGGCTGGTGCACTTCCGGGCCGGGCTCGACGAGGCCGGGCTCACCGAGGAGCAGGACGCGAGGTTCTGGGACTACGTGACGCACGCGGCCCAGTTCATGGTCAACTCGATGGAGTGACGGCACCGACCATGTCGCGGAACTCCGCGGGCACCGGCGCCGGTCGTCCGGTCGCGCTGTCGATGCACACGCCGACCACCTTCGCGCGGGCCAGCACGTCGTCGCCGTCGCGGACGACGGACTCGAACACGACCGACGTGCTGCCGATGTGCGAGACCCAGGTCGAGCAGTCGTAGGGCTCGGCGCGGAAGAGGATCGGGCGCCGGTAGTCGACGTCGGTCTGCGCGACGACGAGGTGGTAGCCCTGGCCGAGCTCGCGCCCGCTGGCGACCATGAGCTGGATGCGCGCCTCCTGGAAGTACTCGAAGTACTTCACGTTGTTGACGTGGCCGTAGACGTCCACGTCGCTGAAGCGGACGTGCACCGGGTAGTGCCCGCCCGGCACGTCGACGACCTGCGGCGCGGCAGGCGGTCGCACCGGCTCGTCCGGCTCGAGCAGGCGGCCGAGCGACTCACGCTCCTCGGCGTGGAGCCGGCGCGGCCGCTCGGTGGCGAAGACGTACGGGGTGAGCACCGTACGCGCCCGGAGGAACACGGTGCGCTCCCCCGCCTCGTCCTCCTCGAAGACCTCGTAGGCCATCGTGAAGCTCGCGGCGCGGATCTCGGTGACCCAGCACTCGATCGAGACCGGTTCGAAGCCGAAGGTCAGCGAGGACACGTAGGTCACCTCGTGCCGGACCACCACGACGCCCTCGGCCAGGTCCTCGGCACGGCTGTCGGGGGCGTGGGTGCGGAACATGTCCACCCGCGCCTCCTGGAGGTAGTCGACGTAGGTGACGTTGTTGACGTGGCCGAGCAGGTCGAGGTCGGCCCACCGGAGGGGACAGCGATAGAGGTGCCGCACGCCCCGATCGTCGCAGACGCGGACGTTCGGGGCGTGGCGGTGTCAGTCAGTGGCCGGGAGCGGCTACCCGTCCTCCCGGCGCTCAGGCGGCGAAGTGCAGGCGGCCGTAGTAGGTGGGGATGGACTCGTGGCGGGCCTTGCGGTCGCTGCGGGTCTCGCGGAGCGTGGCGGGGACGGCGACCGCAGTCAGCGCGACGGCGGCCAGGGCGGCGATGCCGACGAGGACCAGGAGGGCGATGGCGGCGGTGGGGTCGATGAGCTGCATGTTCGGTTCCTTTCTACAGGTGTAGAACTTCTACGTATGTAGAAGAATACGCCGCACCGCGAGGATCGCAAGTCGGGCCGGTAGTGTCCTGCGTCACCGCCGATCCCGACTCCGGTCGGCGCCCGAGGAGGACACCGTGAGCCCAGCGCGCGAGGAGCTGTCGCCGCGTCGCCGGCAGATCCTGGCGGCAGCGACGACGGTGCTGGCGCAGCAGGGCAACCGCGGGCTCACCCACCGCGCGGTCGACCGCGAGGCGGGGCTGTCCGAGGGGAGCTCGTCGGCCTACTTCCGCACCCGCGACGCCCTGCTCCTCGCCCTGGGGGACGTCGTCGCGGACCGGCTGGCCGCCGACGTGGCCGCGCTGGGCACACGGCTCGCGTCGTGCCCCGGCGACCACGAGCGCGCCGTCGCGGAGGTCTCCCGGCTCTTCTCGCGATGGCTCGGCGAGCCCGACCTGCTGGCCGCCCGGCTCGAGCTGACGGTCGCGGCCACCCGCGACGCGGCCCTCGCCGAGCGCTTCACGCAGTGGCGCGACGACCTGGTCCGCACCGTGCGCGGCGTGATGGAGGCGGCGGACGAGGACGGGGGCGCCTCGGCCGAGACGCTCGTCGCGGCGCTGGACGGCGTCCTGCTCGCGTCGCTCCTGCTCCCCCAGCGGCGGCGTCGTGCCTTCGTCAGCGCGAGCGTCGAGCAGCTGCTGTCGGGGCTCGGACCCCACCCTGCGGAGACCTGAACCCGGTGCCGCACTAGGGTGCGGAGAGACCGTGCAACCGCCCAGTAACCGGAGTTCTCCATGCCCGAGGCAGTGATCGTTTCCGCAGCGCGCACCCCCATCGGCCGCGCCAACAAGGGCTCGCTCAAGGACTTCCGTCCCGACGACCTCACCGTCCTCGCCGTGCAGGCCGCGCTGGACAAGATCCCCGGCCTCGACCCCACCACGATCGAGGACCTGCTGCTCGGCTGCGGGCTGCCGGGCGGGGAGTCGGGCAACAACATGGCGCGCGTGGTGACCACCCTCCTCGGCCTCGAGGTCCCCGGCGCGACGGTCACCCGCTACTGCTCGTCGTCGGTGCAGACGACGCGGATGGCGTTCCACGCGATCAAGGCCGGCGAGGGCGACATCTTCGTCTCCGCCGGCGTCGAGACGGTCTCCCGCTTCGCGAAGGGCACCTCAGACCACATCCCCGACACCCGCAACCCGCTCTTCGCCGACGCCGGCGCGCGCACCGCGGAGCTCGCGAAGGGCGGCCAGGACTGGCACGACCCGCGCGAGGACGGCCAGCTGCCCGACATCTACGTCGCGATGGGCCAGACCGCCGAGAACGTCGCGCGGCTCCGCGGGCTCGACCGCAAGGAGCTCGACGAGTTCGCCGTCCGCTCGCAGAACCTTGCCGAGAAGGCGATCGCCGACGGCTTCTGGGAGCGCGAGATCACGCCGGTCACGACGCCCGACGGCACGGTCGTCAGCAAGGACGACGGCCCGCGCGCCGGGGTGACGTACGACGCCATCGCCGGCCTCGACCCGGTGTTCCGCCCCGACGGCGTCGTCACGGCCGGCAACTGCTGCGCGCTGAACGACGGCGCGGCCGCCGTCGTCGTCATGTCCGACACCAAGGCGGCCGAGCTCGGCCTCACCCCGCTGGCGCGGATCGTGTCCACCGGCGTCTCGGGCCTCTCCCCCGAGATCATGGGCCTCGGCCCGGTCGAGGCCACCAGGAACGCGCTGAAGTACGCCGGGATGAGCATCGGCGACATCGACCTCGTCGAGATCAACGAGGCCTTCGCCGCCCAGGTCGTGCCGTCCTACCAGGACCTCGGCATCGACCTCGACCGGCTCAACGTCAACGGCGGCGCCATCGCCGTGGGCCACCCCTTCGGCATGACCGGGGCCCGCCTGCAGAACACGATGCTCAACAGCCTCGACTGGCACGACAAGTCCACCGGCCTGATCACCATGTGCGTCGGTGGCGGCCAGGGCATGGCGATGATCCTCGAGCGGATCTCCTGAGCCGTTCTGGCCCCGACTCGCACTACGCTGGCCCCATGACAGGGACGGGGGAGCCGCGATGGCTCGACGACGACCAGCAACACTCCTGGCGTGCCCTGATGATGGGGATGACGCTCCTCGAGGAACGTCTCGACGACGACCTGCGGCGTGAGTTCAGCATGTCGCTGACCGAGTACGAGGTGCTCGTCCGGCTGTCCGAGCGACCTGGCCGGGCGATGCGGATGGCCCAGCTCGCCGACGCGATGGCGCACTCGCGCAGCCGGGTGACCCACACCGTCGCGCGCATGGAGGCGGTCGGCTACGTCACCCGCGGCACCACGCCCGAGGACGGGCGCGGCGTGGTGGCGACCATGACCGAGCAGGGCTACGACCTGCTCGTGCGCGCGGCGCCGTGCCACGTCGAGAGCGTACGACGCAACATCCTCGACCTCGTGCCGGCCGAGGACTTCGCCGCCGTGGGCCGGGTCTTCGACCGGGTGTCCGACCACCTAGTCAACCGGCACCCGGAGTCGGAGCTCCGCAGCACCGCTGGTTGAGGAGGTCGCGCAGCGACCGTCACGAAACCGGGGTCTCGATACGGCCCTTGCGCGACCTCGTTCCTCGGTCGCGGGGCCACTCGACCTGGCCGAGCCCACGCCTCCCGCTCGTTCCTCGCGGGCGGCTGCTCGTCACATCAGTCGCGGGTGAGACGGCGGTGCGTGACCCGGTGCGGGCGCGCGGCCTCGATGCCGAGACGCTCGATCTTGTTCTCCTCGTAGGCCGCGTAGTTGCCCTCGAACCAGAACCAGTTGGCCGGGTCCTCGGCGTCGCCCTCCCACGCGAGGATATGGGTCGCCACGCGGTCGAGGAACCACCGGTCGTGCGAGGTGACCACGGCGCAGCCGGGGAAGTCGAGCAGCGCGTCCTCGAGCGAGGACAGGGTCTCGACGTCGAGGTCGTTGGTGGGCTCGTCGAGGAGCAGCATGTTGCCGCCCATCTTGAGCGTCAGCGCGAGGTTGAGGCGGTTGCGCTCACCACCGGACAGCACGCCGGCCTTCTTCTGCTGGTCGGGGCCCTTGAAGCCGAACGACGCGACGTAGGCGCGGCTGTTCATCTCGAAGTTGGCGACCTTGATGAAGTCGAGCCCGTCGGACACGACCTCCCAGACGTTCTTGTTGGGGTCGATGCCGCCGCGGCTCTGGTCGACGTAGGAGATCTTGACGGTCTGGCCGACCTTCAGGGTGCCCTCGTCGGGCTCCTCCTGGCCGGTGATCATCCGGAAGAGCGTGGTCTTGCCGACGCCGTTGGGGCCGATGACGCCGACGATGCCGGCGCGGGGCAGCTTGAAGGAGACGTCGTGCATGAGCGTGCGGCCCTCGAAGCCCTTGCCGAGCTTCTCGGCCTCCAGCACGATGTCGCCGAGGCGCGGACCGGCGGGGATGTTGATCTCGGAGGTGTCGATCTTGCGCATCCGGTCGGCCTCGGCCGCCATCTCCTCGTAGCGCGCGAGACGGGACTTGCTCTTGGTCTGGCGGGCCTTGGCGTTGGAGCGCACCCACTCGAGCTCGCGCTCGAGGACCTTGGCGCGCTTGGCGTCCTTCTGGCCCTCGATCTTGAGGCGGTCCTTCTTGGTCTCGAGGTACGTCGTGTAGTTGCCCTCGTAGGGGTGCGCCTTGCCGCGGTCGAGCTCGAGGATCCACTGCGCGACGTTGTCGAGGAAGTAGCGGTCGTGGGTCACGGCCAGGACGGCGCCCGGGTAGGACGCGAGGTGGCCCTCGAGCCACTGGACGGACTCGGCGTCGAGGTGGTTGGTGGGCTCGTCGAGGAGCAGCAGGTCGGGCTGCTGGAGCAGCAGCTTGCAGAGCGCGACGCGGCGGCGCTCACCACCGGAGAGGTTGTCGACGAGGACGTCCGGCGGCGGGCAGCGCAGCGCGTCCATGGCCTGGTCGAGGCGGCTGTCGATGTCCCACGCGTTCGCGTTGTCGAGCTCGGTCTGCAGGTCGCCGGTCTCGGCCATGAGCGCGTCCTGGTCGGCGTCGGGCTCGCCCATCTCCATGTAGGCCTCTTCGAGGCGCTTCATCTTGCCCTTGATCTCGCCGACGGCCTCCTCGACGTTCTCCAGGACGGTCTTGCCCTCGCTCAGCGGCGGCTCCTGCTGCAGCATCCCGACGGTCGCGTCGGGGTCGAGGATCGCGTCGCCGTTGTTGGCGTGGTCGAGCTGCGCCATGATCTTGAGCAGCGAGGACTTGCCCGTGCCGTTGGGTCCGACGACGCCGATCTTGGCGCCGTGGAGGAACGAGAGGGTGACGTTGTCGAGGACGACCTTGTCACCGTGGGCCTTGCGCACATTGCGCAGTGTGAAGACGTACTCAGCCATGCGGGCGAGCCTACGGGGAAGCGCCCCTGCGCCGACAATCGCACCCGTCGACCCCGACGGGACGGCTCACGCCGCCCGGGCCGGCTGCTCCGCCACGCCCGCGTCGTCGACCACCGGTGCAGCGACGGGGGTGCTCACCGACGGGCTCGCGGGCTCCGCCGGGGCGCTGGGCCGGGTGAGCACGGTGGTGCCGTGCGAGAGGTCGTGGCCCACCGCCGTGGCGACGACCTCGAAGGACGTCTGCGGCTTGCCGTCGCGCTCCCAGACGTCGGCCACGAGCCGACCGTGCACGACGACGGGGTCGCCGCTGGCGAGCGAGGACGCGACGTGGCGACCGAGGCGGTTCCACGCCTTGACGGTGTGCCACGAGGTCGTGCCCTTCACCCACTCGCCGTCGAGGTATCGCGTCGGGGTGCAGGCCATCCGGAAGGTGACGACGGCTCGTCCGTCGGTCAGCTCGCGCAGCGTGACCTCGCCGCCGATCCAGCCGGCCAGGGTGATCTGGGTGTCGTTCATCGAGGTGCCTCCTGGTGTCCGCGGCAGCGGGCCTGCCGCGCTGCCTCCAAGGCTCAGGGCGAGGACCGACACGACCGGTCCGGCGAGGTGAGGTCCTGTGGACGACGCGCGGACCGCGGCGCCTGTGGACGGCTGGTGGCCAGCGACCGGCTCATCGACCGGCACTTCGACCGGCTCAGCGCAGGGCGGTGGCGAGTCCCTCGCGGACCGTGGCGTAGGAGGCGAGCTCGGCCTCGATCGGCTTCACGACCATTTCCTCGGAGACCTCGGAGATCGCGTCGCGCAGGCGCTTGTCGGCCGCACGCGCCCGCGACCGGGCGGTCAGCGCGACCAGCCAGCGGCAGACCAGGGCCAGGAGCAGGCCGAGGGCGATCCCGCCGAGCAGCAGCAGGGTCGGGACGGGGAAGGCGCCGACCTCGGGCGTCGGCGGCTCGGGCAACCGGGCGTAGGAGCCGAGGGCGAGGAGCGCGAGCCAGCCGGCACCGACGAGCGCGGCGATGATGAGGACGTACTGCAGGACGCGCACGAGGCCGGCCCACGCGGGGATCTTCGTCGCACCGAGGTCGGTCGCGGAGACGGCGCGGTCGAGCCGGTCGTTGAGGTCGGGCAGCCGGGACACCGAGGCCGCGCGGACCGAGCTCGCCCACGACGGCGCCATGCCCTCCCCCACCTGGTCGGCCAGTGCGCGCACCTCGGTGTCGACGCGGGCGCGCTGCACGCCGGTCGCCTGCGGCACGGACGTGCGCGCGGCACCGGTCAGCTCCTTGCCGGCAGCGCCGAGGTCGAGGTGGAGACGCTTGAGCGGGTCGGGCTTGAGACGGGAGAACCACGCCGTGACGGGCCAGCCGGTCGCGCGGTTGGCGCGCAGCCGGGTCGAGTCGGCGACGGCCTTGACCACCGTCGGCACACCGGCCGCGTCGGCGAAGGCGTCGTCGAGCGCGGCGACGCGCTCCTTGGACAGGGTGGGCACCTTGCCGGTGCCGGTCGCCGCCTCCAGGCGCTGGGCCGCCGAGCGCACGTCGGCCTCGAGCCGGGCCCGGGTGACCTTCTTCTCCGCCACGCGCTTGGCGATCAACGCGCGCAGCTCCTGGACGCCCCAGCCCTGGCGGGCACTGACCGGCAGCACCGGGACCCCGCCCAGGCCGTCGGCCTCGAGCAGGCGGCGTACGTCGTCGACCATGCCGGCGCGACGGTCCTCGGGCACGGTGTCGATGTGGTTGAGCACGACCAGCATCACGTCCTTGTGCCCGGCGAGGGGCTTAAGGAACCGGTCGTGGATGGCCGCGTCGGCGTACTTCTGCGGGTCGAGGACCCACACCATCATGTCGGCGAGCTGGACGAGCCGCTCGACCTCGAGGTGGTGGGACACCTCGGTGGAGTCGTGGTCGGGGAGGTCGAGCAGCACGACGCCGCGCATCTCGACGTCCTCGTCGGCCTTCGACAGCATCGAGTCGCGGGTGACCTGGTGGCGGGCGGGGATGCCGAGCCACTCCAGCAGCTCCTCGGCGCCCTGCTTGCCCCACACGACGGCGGTGGCCCACGAGGTCGTGGGACGGCGTACGCCGACCGCGGCCAGCTCGAGGCCGCTCAGCGCGTTGAAGGTGGAGGACTTGCCGGAGCCGGTGGCACCACCCAGCGCGACCACGGTGTGCTCGGCGGACAGCTTGAGCCGGCTCGAGGCGCGGGCGGCCACGGCGGTGGCGTCGTCGACCACGGCGTCGTCGACGCGACCGCGCGCCGCCTCGGCGGCGCGCTCGAGTCCCTCGACGCGCGCGCCGGTGTCAGAGCTCCGGGTGACCAGCTTCTTGGCCCCTTCGAGCAACGACGTCATGAATTCCTCACCGTCCGAGTGGTGCTGCTGTGCGCCCCCAACCCTAGGGGGCGTGGTCCTCAGGCTCCGACACCCGGGCGGGCTCCGGCGCCGGGGACTTGGCCGCCTCGGGGGCGCGGCGTGCGGACGCGAAGCGCAGGTCGTCGACCTTGCGGGCGGCGGCGCGCATCCGCTCGGGGGTCTCGGGCGAGACCTCCATCGTGTCGAGCAGGTCGGTGTAGCGGCGGCGCTCGGCGTCGAGGAGGTCGCGCATGGACGCCTCGAGCTGGCGGCGGGCGCGCTCGGCCAGCGAGCGCACGGCCTGGTCGCCGAAGACCGCCTCGAGCAGCTTCTGCCCGAGGATCGCGGAGCCGCCGGCGATGCCGGCCTCGGCACCGGTGACACCCGCGGTGTGGGCGAACACCACGACCATCAGGGCCACGGACAGGCCGTTGACGCCGAAGGCGAGGAAGCGCGCCGTCGAGCGCTTCTCGGCGCCCTCGGTGCGGACCATGTCGAGCACGTCGGACTGCCAGTCGCGGACCGCGCGCTCGGCGCGGCGGCGGAAGTCGCGGGACGCCCGGCCGAGGTCCTCGCCGGCGTCGCGCAGCAGGATCTGTCCGGCGGCCGTGCTGCGCCAGGAGGCCTCGGCGCGCTCGGCGGCGGCCTCGGCGTGCTCGAGGATCAGCGTCTCCAGACCCGACTCGACCGCCACGGTGACCCGCTCGGCCTGCTGCGGCTTGCCCTTGACGGCGTTGACGACGCGGTCCCGGATCCAGCCGACGCGGGTCTCCAGCGATCGGAGCAGCTCGCCGGTGCCGACGAACTCCTGCCAGCGCGCCAGGACCTCGCCGCGCAGCAGGGTGCCGTCGGCCGACGCCTCGCCGACCGCCGTCACGGCCCGGTCGTAGGCCTCGTTGGCGTCCTCGCGCAGGCGGCGTACGGCGTCGACCTGCTCGGTGGCGGCGTCGGCCACCGAGTGCGTACGACGAGCGAGCGTGCGGATCGCGCCGTCGAGGGTCTGCTGCACCACCGACTGGCGTGCCTCCTCGTCGTCGGCCAGCGCGCGGAGCCACTGCCGGATCTCCATCACCGACGACGCGGGCAGCAGCCCCAGCTCGGAGACCTCGCCCTCCTCGACGACGAAGAGCGGGGAGTCCTTGAGGCCTCGGCTGGCCAGCATCCGGGCGAGGTGCGTGGTGATGGTGTCCACCGCCTCGGGCGGGGTGCGGTCGAGGACGATGGCGACCGCGGCCGAGCGGTCCGCGGCCTTGCGGAGGAAGTCCCACGGCACCTGGTCGGCGTAGCGCGCGGCCGAGGTGACGAAGAGCCACAGGTCGGCGGCCGCGAGCAGCTGGGCCGCCAGCACGCGGTTCTGCTCCTCGACCGAGTCGATGTCGGGGGCGTCGAGGACGGCGAGGCCGGGCGCCATGGCAGGCGACGGCACGAGCTGCAGCGCGGCGGGGTCGTTGGTCTGGCGGTCGACCCGCTCGAGCTCGGGCAGCAGGCGGTCCTGGCCGAACCACTTCGCGTCGTCGGGGTGGTGGACGAGCACCGGCGACCGGGTCGTGGGGCGCAGCACCCCGGGGGTGGTGACGCGGGTGCCGACCAGGGAGTTGACCAGCGTCGACTTGCCCGCGCCTGTCGAGCCGCCGACGACCGCGAGCAGCGGTGCGTCGAGGGTCATCAGGCGCGGGATCACGTAGTCCTCGAGCTGGTCGACCATCTCGGCGCGGGCGCCGCGCTGCTCGTCGGCCCCGGGGAGCTCGAGCGGCAGCCGTGCCTCCTGCAGGGCGCCGCGCAGGCGCACCAGCGCGGTCACCATCGCCGTCGAGGCGTCGGGGGTACGCCGCTGCTCGGGGACCTGCTCGGCGGCCTGGTCAGGAGCCTGCTCGGGGGCCTGGTCAGGAGCCTGCTCGGGGGCCTGGTCGTGGGTCCCGTCGTCGTCGTGGGTCATCGCGTGGGGACCACCTGTCCGGGGAAGGAGATGTAGGGGCGGATCCGACCGAGCTCCTCGACGTGCTCCTGCCCGCGCAGGGAGAAGTCGGAGGGTGCCGTGCCGCGCAGGTAGCGGTGGTGGAGGTAGCCGAGCTCGATGGCGGCGGCCTGGTACTCCCGCATGGCTCGCTCGGCGAGCGGGCCGCCCTGGTGGCGCGCCCAGCGGCGGGCGTGCCTGCGGGCGCGCAGGTCGACGAGCCACGGGATGTCGGTGGCGGGCAGCAGCCCACGGTCCGCGGCGTCCTGCAGGGCCTGGGCGAGCAGCGGGCGCTCGGACCGGCGCCGGTAGACCGCGAAGGCGACGACGCCGAGGAACACCGGGAACATCAGCGTGCCGTAGACGACGAGGAAGTCGCTGGTGCCGGAGACCGTGGAGGAGTTCCACACGCCGTGGAGGAGGGCGGCCAGCGCCAGGCCGACCACGGGCGCGAGAAGTCGTACCGAGGTCCGGCGCGAGGCGATCGCGAGGCCCACCCCGATGCCCACGAACGCGGTGAAGAACGGGTGGGCGAACGGACTGATCAGGCACCGCACGATGAAGGTCGAAGTCAGTGCCGTGGTGCCGCCGGGGCCGAGTCCGTCGGTGCCGTCGTAGGCGGCCGCGAGGTAGAGGATGTTCTCCGTGTAGGCGAACCCGACGCCGACCATGCCGGCGTAGACGATGCCGTCGAGCACACCGTCGAGCTCGTGCCGGCGCCACCACAGGAGCAGGAAGAGGAAGGCCCCCTTGGTGACCTCCTCGGTGACGGGAGCGACGACGCTCAGCACGTCGCGCTCGGTCGCACCGCCGGCGAGGCCGAGGCCCTGGAACACGATAGCCGCGCCGGTGGCAGCGAACGCTCCCCAGAGCAGGCCGGCGACGAGCAGGTTGCGGGGCTCGGGCTCGTAGCGGTCGAGCCACATGAAGCAGCCGACGAGTGGACCGACCGGGACCGCCGCGAGCAGCGCCGCCAGCGCCAGCGACCCGGGGGCACCGGACAGCGCGACGACCACCGCCATGACGACGGCCCCGAGGAGCACCAGTGCGGCCACCACGACGGTGAACGCGACACTGTCGCGGCGGCCTCGTTTCATGGGTCCGACCCTAACGGAGCAGCCCCCTCCGACCCGCCTTGCCGCACCCCTACGGGGGACGGCCGATGGGGTCCGGGCACGCCTGCGTTGCGGCGTACAGTGACCGCGTGAGCGAGCCGACTGCCGAGAACCCCGCCGAGACCGTCCAGACCCCCGCCGCCGACGGTGAGCAGCCCAAGACCGAGTCGCACGACCCGGCCGTCCCGGCTGCCTACGCCGCCTTCATGCGCGAGGGCTGGGGCGATCGCACGCTCGACATGCCGCGGCACCCGGTGGCCGACTGGGCAGCCGCGCGCCGCGCGAAGCTCGCCGAGGCCTTCCCCGACGACCGGCTGGTGCTGCCGGCAGGCACCTACAAGGTGCGCGCGAACGACACCGACTACCGCTTCCGGCCCGACACCGCCCACACCTACTTCTCCGGCAACCAGACCTCCGACGCGGTCCTGGTCGTCGAGGACGGCGAGTCGGTGCTCTACGCCCGCCCCCGCTCCGAGCGCGACACCGACGAGTTCTTCCGCGACCGGCAGTACGGCGAGCTGTGGGCCGGGCGCCGCCCGTCGGCGCAGGAGATCTCCGACTCCCTCGGCATCGAGGTCCGCCACGTCAAGGACCTGCCGTCGTTCGACGACGACCGCAAGACCCGCGACCTCTCCACCGACGAGGACCTCGCCCGCGTCGCCGACGAGCTGCGCCTCATCAAGGACGAGTGGGAGGTCCGTGAGCTCCAGGAGGCCTGCGACATCACCACCCTCGGCTTCGAGGACTCGGTCCGCGAGTGGGAGCGCGTCCGTGAGTTCGGCGAGCGGTGGATCGAGGGCACCTTCTTCCGGCGTGCCCGCGCGATGGGCAACGACATCGGCTACGACTCCATCTGCGCCGGCGGCTCGCACGCCACGACACTGCACTGGATCGACAACACCGGCGCCATCGAGCCCGGCAAGCTCGTGCTGCTCGACATGGGTGTGGAGGGCCACAACCTCTACACCGCCGACGTCACCCGCACGCTCCCCGTCGACGGCCGCTTCACGCCGCTCCAGCGCGAGCTCTACGACCTCGTGCAGCAGGCGCAGCAGGCCGGAATCGACGCCGTACGCCCCGGCGCCCCGTTCCTCGCCGCGCACAACGCCGCGATGAAGGTCCTCGCCCACGGCCTCGAGGACATGCAGCTGCTGCCGGTCTCCGCGGAGGAGGCCCTCGACCCGGAGTCCAAGGTCTACGCGCGCTGGACCCTCCACGGCACCTCGCACATGCTCGGGATGGACGTCCACGACTGCGGTCGCTCGTCGGTCGACATCTACCCCAAGGGCGACCTCGCCGAGGGCATGGTGCTCACCGTCGAACCGGGGCTCTACTTCCAGGAGGACGACCTGCTCGTCCCCGAGGAGCTTCGCGGCATCGGCATCCGCATCGAGGACGACATCCTGGTCACCGCCGACGGCAACCGGAACCTCTCGGCCTCGCTCCCCCGCACCTCGGCCGACGTCGAGGAGTGGATGGGCTCCCGCATCGGTGGCTGACCCGGCGCCTGCGCCCAGCCTCAGCGTCGTCGACGGCGTGCCGCGCTGCCACCACTACGACGCCTTCCGCTGCCGCTCCTGCACCCTGCTCGGGACACCGCGCGGGCGCCAGCTCTCCGACAAGGAGGCGCACGCGCACACGCTGGTCGACTCGCCGGTGTGGCTGTCGACGGTCGCCGGCGCGGACACCCGGTTCCGCAACAAGGCCAAGATGGCGGTCGGCGGCAGCGTCGACGCGCCGACGCTGGGGATCCTCGACCGCGACCTCGCAGGGGTCGACCTGCACGACTGCGGCCTGCACTCCGACGGCCTGCGGGCGGCCCTCGACCACACGTCCGGCTGGATCCGCGACGCCGGCCTGGTGCCGTACGACGTCGCGACGAGGCGCGGCGAGCTCAAGCACGTCCTGCTCACCGAGTCGCCCGACGGCGAGCTGATGCTCCGTCTCGTGCTGAGGTCGACGGCCCTCGAGGCGCGCGTCCGCTCCCGCCTGCCTGCGCTGCTCGAGAGGGTGCCGGCGCTGCGGGTGGTGACGATCAACGTCCAGCCCGAGCACAAGGCGGTGCTCGAGGGCGAGCGCGAGATCGTGCTGACCGACACCGAGACGCTGCCGATGCGGCTGGCCACCGGGGTGACGCTGCGTCTGGGCCCGCGGTCGTTCTTCCAGACCAACACGGCGGTCGCGGAGGCCCTCTACGACCAGGCCCGCGCCTGGGTGAGCGACCTGCCCGACGTCCGCACCGTGTGGGATCTCTACTGCGGCGTGGGCGGCTTCGCGTTACACCTCGCCGGGCCGGGCCGCGAGGTGCTGGGCGTCGAGGTCTCCGCCGACGCGATCGCGGCCGCCAGCGCCACGTCGGCCGAGCTCGGGGTGGCGGCGGAGTTCGTCGCGGCCGACGCGACGGCGTACGCCCTCGCCTCGGACGCCGTCCCGGACCTCGTCGTGGTCAACCCGCCCCGTCGCGGCATCGGCCCCGACCTCGCCGGCTGGCTCGAGACGTCAGGCGTGCGTCACGTCGTGTACTCCTCGTGCAACGCCGAGTCGTTGGCGCGTGACCTCGCGCTGATGCCGTCGCTCCGGCCCGTCGTGGCGCGGGTCCTCGACATGTTCCCGCACACCACCCACTACGAGGTGATGGTGCTGCTCGCCCGCTGAGGGTCAGCCGCGACGGACCTTCGGGCTGCGGCCCAAGCTGTTCTCGCTGAGGCTGCCCCGGAAGGCGTCGTCGGCGTAGCCCGCGATGTTGGCCGAGCCGTCCGGCTGCGGCGTCACCTGGGTGCGGCTGACGCCGGCGGAGACCTGGACCCACTTCGGCGAGCCGAGGCACGAGGTGGGCGCCGACGCGGTCAGCGTGTCGGCCACCATGTCGTAGCGGGCGCGCACGGTGCGGCAGGGCTTCGGCTCGTCGGTGAGGGTGACGGTGACCGAGCCGTCGTCGGACACGACCACGGAGCTGTCGCGGCGACCCAGGGGGTAGAGGTCGGCCCTCGTCCGGCCGGCCATCTCCTGGACGCCGAGGGCGTACCGACCCGCGGGGGTGATGATGCGGAACTCGACCGAGCGCCCGGTAGCGGCGACGAGGTCGCGGAACTGCACGGTCAGGGTGAGCCGCTTGCGGGCATGGTCGATCGTGGTGCGGACGACGTCGGTCGAGGTCTCGGCGGGCGCGTCGAGCAAGAACGGCCCCTCCGCGGTCGACCCGTCGAACAGCTCCCCGAAGGCGAGGGCCATGTTGACGGCCTTGGCGTCGCCGACGGCGTCGTCCACGGTCACCTGATCGGCGTGGGCCGCAGCGGGCAGGAGCAGGGCAGCGGGAAGGAGTGCTGCGAGGACGCGTACGCCGAGTCGGTGGTTCATCGTGTCCGTTCTGGTAGAGCCCCGGGTCGGGGCGGGTGCTGGTCGCAGGTGCATGGAGGTCACCCGCGGTGGATCTTCGGCCCCGTTCCGATGCTGCGGAAGCGGAACGAGTCGCGGTGCCCGTCGTCGACAGTGGACGCGAGCACGACGGGGTCGGTGCTGGGGAGCGGCGCGGAGGCCGTCACGCCCAGCCGGACCCAGGGCGGCGACGACAGGCAGGCCGTGGGCACGGACACGGCGACCACGTCCGCACCGGCGTCGAGCCGTGCGCGGAGGGCGCGGCACTCGACGGTCTCCCACCGGCGACTGAGCGTCGTCTGCGCCCGCCGTCCTTCTTCCTTGTCGACCTCGATGCGGAAGGCGCCGGCCGGGGTCCGGACGAGGATCCGCGTCGACAGCGTCCGCGTGTCCGCGAGGTCGCGGAAGTGGACCTCGATGCTGAGCCGCCTTTCCCCGTGCGCGGCGGCGGTGCGGACGATGTCGGCGGGCGCCGGGTCGGGCGTCGGCGGGAGCTCGGCGTCCTCGTCCGCGAGCCAGCCGACGACGTCCACGTCCCCCACCGGGTCGTGCGTCACGACCTTCTCGGCGTGAGCGGCGGCCGGAAGCAGCACCGCGGATGCAGCGAGGAGGGCGGCGAGCCGAGCGCCGTGCCGGAGCGACATGGGCCGGAGGGTAAGGGCGTCGTCGCCCTCGTTGTGACGCGAACCACGGAATCGAAAGTATGAACCTGCCGTTGGGCTGGACGTGCGAACCGCCACGACCACTTCCACGAGCGTCGGAGACCTCCTGACGCAGCGTCGTGCTGTCGACCTCGCTCGCACCGAGAGCGCGCTCTGTCGCCTCGGACGCATCCTCGACTGACCTCGACCCTCCTGCGTCCCCCGCCCGGTTGCGACCGTGCGGATTCGAAAGGTTACTTTTTCAGTATGAATACTTCTGTTACGGCGGAGAAGAAGCCCACCCGCTTCCGAACCCCCTCGTTCGGCGTCCAGGTCCTGATCGGCCTGGTCCTCGGCGTCGTCCTCGGTCTCGTCGCCCGCGCCATGGGCGCGGACGGCGTGGACGCCACGACCGGCGAGGTCGACCCCAACTGGCTCACCGAGACGCTGAGCACCATCGGCGGCACCTTCGTCACGCTGCTGCGTGCCGTCGTGCCCCCGCTCGTCTTCCTCGCCATCGTCGCCTCGATCGCCAACCTGCGCGACGTGACGGGCGCTGCCCGCCTCGCCTGGCGGACGCTGGCCTGGTTCGCCATCACCGCACTCATCGCGGTCGTCATCGGCATCGTCCTCGGCCTGGTCCTCCAGCCGGGTGACCACACCAGCGTCACCTCCGACGCCGCCTCGGCGCCGTCGACGACGGGCTCGTGGCTCGACTTCCTCACTGGCCTGGTCCCGGCCAACGTCCTCGGCCTCGAGGGCTACGACAACGGCGACGGCTCGGTCGGCTTCTCGTTCAACGTGCTCCAGATCCTCGTGGTCTCGATCGCCGTCGGCATCGCGACCCTCAAGGTCGGCGAGGCGGCCGACCCCTTCCTCGGCTTCGTCCGCTCCGCGCTCGCCGTGGTGCAGAAGGTCCTGTGGTGGATCATCCTGCTGGCGCCGGTCGCGACCGTCGGCCTGCTCGGCAACGCGGTCGCCAGCTACGGCTGGGACGCGCTCGGCTCGCTCGGCATGTTCACCGTCGCGGTCTACGCCGGCCTCGCACTGGTCGTCGCAGGCGTCTACCCGGCGTTGCTCCGGATCCACGGCCTCTCGGTGCGCCAGTTCTTCTCCGGCGCCTGGCCGGCGATCTCGCTGGCCTTCGTGTCGCGCTCGTCGATCGGCACCATGCCGGTCACCGAGTCGGTCACGGAGCGCAACCTCGGCGTCCCGCGCTCCTACGCGTCGTTCGCCGTGCCGCTGGGTGCCACCACGAAGATGGACGGATGCGCCTCGATCTACCCGGCGATCTCGGCGATCTTCGTCGCGCAGTTCTTCGGCCTCGACCTCTCGGTCACCGACTACCTGCTCATCGCGTTCGTCTCGGTGATCGGCTCGGCCGCCACCGCCGGTGTCACGGGCGCCACCGTCATGCTCACACTGACGCTCTCCACCCTCGGCCTGCCGCTCGAGGGCGTGGGCCTGCTGCTCGCCATCGACCCGATCCTCGACATGGGCCGCACCGCGGTCAACGTCGCGGGCCAGGCGCTGGTCCCGACCATCGTCGCCAAGCGCGAGGGCATCCTCGACCAGGCGACGTACGACGCCCCGCGCGGGCGCGACGCCTGGCGCGAGGACGAGGACACCCGGGAGCCGGCTCCCGCCCTCGCCTGACCGCTCGTCCACACACCATCGACCCGCGTGCCGTGACGCCCTCACGGCACGCGGGTCGACCGCTGCTGGGATACTGACCGCGCTCAGCCCCCGTGGCGCAATGGATAGCGCAACGGCCTTCTAATCCGTGGGTTGCAGGTTCGAGTCCTGCCGGGGGCGCAAAATCGGTGATCGTCACGACACCGTGCAGGCAGTTCGCCGCTTGTCCCGGCGTGTTGAGCGTGACTTCGTTCGACGGCGTCACGAACTGCCTTCATGGTGCGCCCGGGAGCGTGCGGGCGAACTGCCTACGTTGGTCGCGGGATCCGACACGCCCGGCAGCCTCCCCGACGAGGTGGCCCCGCCCCATCAGGATGTGGTCAGGCCCCGCCACGTATGAGGTAGCGGGGCCGAATGCTTGCCCGGCGCGACACGCGCCGCGGACGTACGACGGCCCGGAGCGGGAGGTCTCGACCTCCGGCTCCGGGCCGTCGCGTGTGTCAGCTGTCCAGGTGGTTCGTCACACGCCCAGGTTGAGGGCGGCCAGGATCTGGTTCAGCAGGGTCTGGAGCTGGCCCAGGAGCCCGGCGAGCGGACCACCGTCGAGCAGCCCGGCCACCGCGCAGAGCAGGTTGCCGAGCAGGTTGCCGGCACCGGCGACCGCGACGATGTCGAGAACGACCCGCTGCAGGTGGATCTCCAGGCCGAGGACGTTCAGGTCCAGCGGACCGAGCACCAGGTTGAGGATGTCGCAGGCACCGGCGTTGGCGGCGACGCGCCCGTCGGTGACGGCGCTGCCGTTGATCTTCTTGATCGGGATGGTCTGCAGGCCCGAGAACTTCGTGTTGGGCCCGGCGTCCTGGATGACGCCCTTCAGGAAGCCCTTCATGTAGAGCACGCCGTCACGATCGATCGTCTTGATCGGCGTGAACGAGCCGGTGACCTTGTCGCCGTTCGAGGTCTTGCCGACCACCGTGCTGGTGATCTTGCCGAGGTCGGACTTGCCGACCACGCCCCGACTCGACGTCTCCGCCGCCGAGGAACCGGCCACCGTGAGCGAGGTCAGTCCGACGGTCATGGCCAGGGCGACGACGGTCCCTGCGACGAGCCGCCGTGCTACGTGTGTGAACTGGTTCATGTTCCCCTCCGAGTGTGAACGCCTCCCGCAGAGCAGCAGGTGCCGCTCCCTGAGCTCGACGCTGGCACGGCTGTCCCGGACCGGTCATACCCCTTGGGGTAGATCGGGGGGGGCGAACTCCCAGTTACCCCCGCAGTCACCGCCCTGAGGGTGAAGGTCCACTCATGCGACGTCCTGGCACGGGTACGGGGCCGCCGTCCCACTCCCCCACCAGATCGGAGTCCCTGATGTCGTACGACCTGGGCCTGAGCCTCCTGACCGTGCTCGGCGTGCTCGCCGGCATCGGCGCGCTGCTGTATGTCATGGCCGTGCTCGACCCGACCAACGTCCGCGCGGCCAAGCAGCTGCCGACCCACCGCGGGGCCCGCGGCCGCGCAGACACCTGACCCGCCGGGCAGGCTTCAGCGGGCGGCGTACGCCTCGATCTCGGCGGTGATCCGCGACTTCACGTCCGCGGGCGCGAACGACGCGTCGACGGCCGCCCGCGCCAGGTCGGCCACTCCCGCCTCGTCGAGGTCGAGGAGGTCGGCCGCGACCGCATAGTCGTGGTTGAGCGAGGTGGCGAACATCGGCGGGTCGTCGGAGTTGATCGTCACCGCCACACCCGCCTCGACGAAGGTCCGCAGCGGGTGGTCCTCGATGCGGTCCACTGCCCGCGTCGCGATGTTGGACGTCGGGCAGACCTCCAGCACGATGCCGGTGTCGGCCAGGTGCGCCAGCAGCTCGGGGTCCTGGGCGGCCGAGACGCCGTGCCCGATCCGCTCGGCGCCGAGCAGGCGCAGGGACTCCCAGATCGTCTCCGGACCGGTCGTCTCCCCCGCGTGCGGCACGGACCGCAGCCCGGCGGCCCGGGCGGCGTCGAAGTGGGGGCTGAACTGTGCCCGCGGCACCCCGATCTCCGGACCGCCCAGGCCGAAGCCCACGAGGGCGTCGGTGCGGTGCTCGAGCGCATACTCCAGCGTCGCGTCGGCAGCCGGGATCCCGGACTCGCCGGGGATGTCGTAGATCCACCGCAGCACCAGCCCGAAGTCACGCTCGGCCGCGACCCGCGCGTCCTCGATGGCCTCGGTGTAGGCCTGGATGGGGATGCCGCGCGCCACGGAGGTGTACGGCGTGCAGGTCAGCTCGGCGTAGCGCAGGTTCTGGCCCTCCGCCATCTCGCGGGCGACCTCGTAGGTCAGCAGCCGGACGTCCTCGGGCGTGCGGACCAGGTCGACGACGGCGAGGTAGACCTCGATGAAGTGGGCGAAGTCGCGGAAGGTGAAGAACTCCCGCAGCGCCTCGAGGTCGGACGGCACACCCGCCGCCGGGTGGCGCGCCGCGAGCTCGGAGACGATCCGCGGCGACGCCGACCCGACGTGGTGGACGTGCAATTCGGCCTTGGGGAGGCCGGCGATGAAGGACTGGAGGCTCACGCCCCGCAGTGTCCCAGAGGGGACGTCAGCTGCCCGTGCCGACCATCGCCTCCGCGATCTCGGCCATGGTCTGGCCCTCGACCTTCTCGCCGTCGACGAAGACCGACGGGGTGGAGTTGACGCCGGCCTTGGAGGCGGCGTCGCCCGCGCCGTTGACCCACCCCTCGAACGTCATGTCCTCGATGCCGGGACGGACGTCGGCCTCGGTCGCGCCGGCCTCGACGGCCCACTCGACCAGCTGGTCGCTGTCGGGGAACGGGCCCTTCTCGGAAGGCTGGTTGTCGAAGAGCAGGTCGTGGAAGGCCTTGGCGACCTCGGGACCCGACTCGTCGAGCACCACGGCGAAGGCGTTGGCGGCCTCCGGCGAGTAGTCGCTGATCCGCTCGAGGAACGGCAGCGGGCGGTACTCGACATTGACCTCGCCCGCCTCGACGGCGGCGTCGAGCTGGTCGCCGACGGTCTGCTCGAGCTGGCCGCAGAACGGGCAGAGGAAGTCCTCGTAGACGACGATCGACTTCGGGGCGTCGGCGTCGCCGACGACCATGCCGTAGTCACTGGTCGCACCGGCCGGCGCGGTGTCCGGCTTGTCGGAGCCGAGGTTGCTGATCAGGAAGTAGCCGCCGACGACCAGGAGCAGCGCGGCACCGATCAGGCCGAAGCGGGTGAGCTGCTCCTTGCGCTTGGCCTTCTTGCGGCGCTCCTCGGCCTCGGCCCGGGAGCGCTCGGTCCGTGCCCGCCGCGCCTCCCGCTTGGCCGCGGTCGCCGCCTTCTCGTCAGCGGTCCTGTGCGAGCTCTTCTTCTGCGCCATCGAGGCATCTTCCTTCGTGATCGGTGATGTGATCGGTGGTGGGGTCGGTGGACGGGTCATGGGCGGTGCGGAACAGCACGTTGTCGAGCGCGAGCCGGGACGCCGGGCGTACGACGAGCCACAGGCTGAGCGCCAGCAGGCCGACGTCGCGCGCGATCTCACCGGGGTAGGCGGCGGCCGCATCGGGGATCTCCCCGCCTCCGCCGAAGCACCCGCACTCGATGGACAGCCCGCGCGCCCAGGCGCTCGAGATGCCGATGATGAAGGCCAGGAAGAGCAGCGCCGAGACCACGGAGGCGCCGCGCACCAGCACGCCCAGCACCAGGCACAGGCCGACGACGATCTCGACGACGGGCAGCAGGTGCCCGACCGTCGGGACGATCGCCTCCGGCAGCAGGTCGTAGGCCCGCACGGCTCGGACGCTGTCGGCAGGATGGGGCAGCTTGAGCGCCCCAGCCGCGATCCACACGCCCCCCGTCGCCAGGCGCGCGACGAGGCCGAACCAGTCCTTCACGCCCCCGACCATATGAGGCGAGGCTGAGTCGAGCCTGAGAGCGTCCACGCCGGGCCAAGTAGGGTGGCCCGTCGTGAGCGACAGACTGGTGTGGATCGACTGCGAGATGACCGGACTCGACCTGGGAGCCGACGCGCTCGTCGAGGTGGCGGCACTCGTCACCGACTTCGAGCTCAACGTGCTCGGCGAGGGCATCGACGTGATCATCAAGCCGTCGCAGGAGTCCCTCGACCAGATGGTGGAGTTCGTCCGGTCGATGCACGAGAAGTCCGGCCTGCTCGACGAGCTCGACGGCGGTACGACGCTCGCGGACGCCGAGGAGCAGGTGCTGGCCTACATCAAGGAGCATTGCGCGGACGGCAGCCGGCCGCCGCTCGCCGGCAACACCGTGGCCACCGACCGCGCATTCCTGGCCCGCGACATGCAGGCGCTCGAGTCGTTCCTGCACTACCGGATCGTGGACGTCTCCTCGATCAAGGAGCTCTCGCGCCGGTGGTACCCCCGCGCCTACTTCGCCGCCCCCACCAAGCGTGGCAACCACCGCGCGCTCGCCGACATCCAGGAGAGCATCGAGGAGCTGCGCTACTACCGCGAGGCCGTCTTCGTCCCGCAGCCCGGCCCGGACAGCGCCAGCGCCAAGGAGATCGCCGCGCGCCACGGCGGGCAGCTGACGGGCCTCGGCCCGGACACGGACGCCGATTCCGGCCCCACGGACTGAGTGTCCTACACTTCTCGTCGTCCACAGCGCCAGCTGCGGGACATGGTGGGTATAGCTCAGCTGGTAGAGCGCCGCCTTGTGGTGGCGGATGTCGCGGGTTCAAGTCCCGTTACTCACCCTGATGGATCGAGCCCCTGACTGCAGAGATGCGGTCAGGGGCTCGATCCGTTCCAGCCCTTGCCCCCAGTTGGGGGCAACGCGGTCAGCAGTACCGTCACATCGTGATGGCGACCTTGCCTCTGCAGGCGCCGGACTCCAGGTAGCGCAGGGCATCTGGGACGCGAGACAGCGGATACGTGCGGTCGATGCTGGGTGTGACGTCACCTGCTTCGATGAAGGCGGTGAGTCGTGTTTGGTCACTGGCTCGCTCCTTGCTTGCGAGCATGGTCAACCGCTGCGTGACGAACAGCGAGAGCAGCGGGGCTCGAAGGGAACGGCCGAAGCCGCCGGTCCATCTGCCGCCTGCCTCGCCGCCGACGATGACCAGCGTTCCTCGCGGTGTCAGTGCCCGTCGCAGTCGGGAGAGCGACGTGTTGCCGCCGAGGTCGAGGACGAGGTCGTACCGAATCGGGCCGGCCGCGAAGTCTTGAGACGTGTAGTCGATGACGTGGTCGGCGCCCAGAGACGCCACGAAGTCGAGCTTCGCGGTGCTGCACACAGCGGTGACATCGGCGGCCAAGGCCTTGGCCAGCTGCACCGCATAGCTTCCGACTCCCCCGGAGGCACCGATGACGAGAACTCGTTGCCCGGCCTCGACCCTGCCGGCGTCGGTCAGGGCCTGCAGGGCCGTGCCTGCCGACACCGGAACGACGGCGGCCTGCTCGAAGGACAGGTTGGCGGGCTTGGGTGCCAGCTTGTCTTCTCGGGCGGCGGCGTACTGGGCGAACGACCCGCGGGAGATACCGAAGACCTCGTCGCCCATGGCGAATCTGGTGACCGCTGACCCGACTTCGACGACGGTGCCGGCGACGTCGAGGCCGGGCACGCGGTTCTTCGGCCGACTGAAACCGAAACCGATGATCCTGAGCAGGTAGGGCCGACCGGCCATCATGTGCCAGGTACCTCGGTCGAGACCGGCGGCGCGGACGTGAACGAGCACCTCGTTGTCGGCAATCTGCGGCAGGGCGATGTGCTCCAGCCGCAAGAGGTCGGCCGAGCCGTACTGGTCCTGGACCATCGCCCGCATGGTGTGGGTCTTGTCTGAGATGGCGTGCTTCATGGCGTTTCCTTTCGAGGATGGAGGGGATTCACCGAACGCAGGGTCACTTGACCTCAGCGCGCATGACGAGGAGCAGTCCGATCGCCAGCGGCGCGACCAGCCAGGTGGCACCGGTGACGGTGATCTGGGTCCACTGCTCTGCGGTGAGTGCCTGGTGGAAGACGAAGAGGCGTGGGCGTCACGTCCCACACCAGCACCCGTGAAGCCGACGTCGTCGACAGCGGTGGTGCCTCGGTATCTCGTGGTGACGCCTTCGGCGGTGATCATCGCGCGGCCCCGCTTCCTACGGGCTCCGGAACGGCGGGAGGTGCCGGCTGGGGGAGGGACGTCTCGTCGCTGTTCGCGGCGCGGCCGTCGACGTCGAGGTGCGGCAGCAGCCGGTCGAGCCAGCCCGGGAGCCACCAGTTGCGGTCGCCGAGGAGCTCCATCGTGGCGGGCACGAGCACGAGTCGGACGAGGGTCGCGTCGATGAGGATGGCAGCTCCGAGGCCCAGGCCGAACATCTTCGTCAGCACTGCCTCGCCGAGCACGAAGGAGAAGAACACGGTCACCATCACGGCTGCGCTGGCCGTGATGACCCGAGCCGACTTGGCCAGCCCGTCGGCGACGGCGAGGGCGTTGTCGCCGGTGCGGTCGTACTCCTCCTTGATGCGCGAGAG
Organism: Nocardioides sp. P5_E3; assembly: GCF_054049275.1. Classification (NCBI taxonomy): domain Bacteria; kingdom Bacillati; phylum Actinomycetota; class Actinomycetes; order Propionibacteriales; family Nocardioidaceae; genus Nocardioides; species Nocardioides sp. P5_E3. Next base: position 51,304 of record NZ_JBFUMR010000003.1, on the reverse strand, counting down.
CAGGAACACCTCGTAGTCCATGGAGAGCCCGAACAGGATGGCGAAGATGCCGATCGGGAGCTGGATGGGCACGGGGGTCGCTTCGGGAATGCCGACCAGGTCTCCGAGTGGTCCGCCGCTGGTGGCCAGCGCGAGCACGCCGAACGCGGCGGCCGTCGCGAGCAGGTTCATGACGACGGCCTTCAGCGGCACCAGGACTGAGCGGAACACCATCGCCAACAGCAGGTAGGACATCAGCAGCACTCCGCCGAAGAAGATCGGCAGCCGGTCACCGGTCCAGCGGGTGGAGTCCACGTTGGCGGCCACCATCCCACCGACATGGACGGACAGTCCGGTCGCTGTCGCGGCGGCCGGGATGGCGTCGTGGCGAAGCGCGTCCACGAGGCGTTCGGTGGCCGGGCTCTGGGGCGAGGTGGTGGGCGTCAGGGTGAGCACCGCCGTGTCTCCGGCGTCGTTGAGGCCGGCCGGGGCGACGTACGCAACGCCATCGACCTGACTCAGGGTGTCGCCCAGTGCGTCGGCCGAGGCCCGCAGGTCGCCGGTGCCGCCCTGCACGGTCAGCACCATGGGTGCAGCGAAGCCAGGCCCGAAGCCATCCGCGAGGAGGTCGTAGGCCCGCCGGCTGGTGGAGGTTGGCGCGTCGTTCTGGGCGTCGGGGAAGCCGAACCGGATCCCGAGGAACGGCGCTGCCAGGGCCAGCAGCACGGCCAGCCCACCGATCGCCGCGGTCCACGGGCGGCGCTGGATGAAGCGGCTCCACCGGAACCACCTTGAGGCGTCGTACGAGCGGGCGTTCCTGTTCACGAACGGCACGTGCAGGCGTTCGATGCTGCGCCCGGTGAAGCCCAGTGCAGCCGGAAGCAGGGTCAGCGATGCGGCGACGGTGACCAGCACCGCGAGCACCACGGTGAACGCGAACCCGTTCATGGCCGGCTGCCCCATCAGCAGGATGCCGAGCATCGAGACCACGACCGTGATCCCGGCGAACAGGACGGCGCGCCCGGCCGTCCCCATCGCGGTGGCGGTGGCGCCTCGGGGGTCCTGCCCGGCGGCGAGGCTGCTGCGGTAGCGGGTGACGATGAGGAGGGCGTAGTCGATGCCCACCCCCAGGGCAACCATGGCCGCGGTCGCCGGCGCCCAGGCGGGGACGTCGACCACCCGCCGGAGGACCTCGCCGAGGGTCATCGCGATCCCGAGCCCGAACAGCGCGGTCAGCAGCGGTAGCCCCATCGCCACGACGGAGCCGAAGGTGACCAGCAGGATGATCGCGGCCGCAATCAGCCCGATGACCTCAGAGCCGACGGGGGCTGTTTGGGAGAGTGCTGCGACCGGGCCGCCGACCTCGACCTGGAGCCTGTCGTCACCCGCGGCGAGAATGGGGTCGACCAACGCCGCCGCTCGAGCCGGCGTGTACTCGTCGACGGTCATGTCGAGGGCGACGTCGGCGTAGGCCGTGGTGCCGTCCTCCGAGACCTGCGCCGCACCGTCAGCGGCGAACGGGCTGGCGATGCCGACGACGTGGGCGTCTTCTGCGACGTCGGCGAACACCTCGTCCGCACGGGCTCGTACGTTGGGCGACGACACGCCGTCGTCGCTGTGCAGCACGATCTGGACGGTGTCGCCGGATCGCTGGGGGAAGCTGTCATGCAAGGTGTCCGCCGCGGCTCTGGACTCGGACCCGGGCTGCAGGTAGTCCTGGCGGAAGTCTCCACCGAAGGCCCCGGCGAGGAGGAAGGACGCCGCGAGCGCACCGAGCCAGGCGAGCACGACCAGGCGGCGACGACGGAAGCACCAGTCAGCGAGATTGACCAACATGTCGGGCTCCTCAGGTCGGAAGTTCGGGATTCCTCGACGCTACGAAGACGATGCGAGGAGCACGATGGGGCAGACAGCAGCGCTGCTGGGGCCAGCACGACGGCCCTTGACGGCCAGCACCACCACTACAGTCGGCGCATGGCGCTGCGTGTGGTCTTCGCCGACGACAACTACCTGGTCCGCGAGGGTGTCTCTGCGCTCCTGGCGGAGGCCGAGGACATCGAGGTCGTCGACGTCGTGGCCGACGCCGTGCAGCTCCTCGCCGCAGTGTCCACCCACTCACCCGACGCGGTGCTCACCGACATCCGGATGCCTCCGACGCACACGGACGAGGGCATCGAGGCGGCACGACGGATCCACGCCGAGCATCCCGAGGTCGGCGTCGTCGTCCTCTCGCAGTACGTCGAGGAGGATTACGCCTTCGACCTGCTGAGCGATGGCGTGGCCGGGCGGGGCTACCTGCTCAAGGAGCGAGTCAGCGATCTGGACGAGCTGGTCCGCGCACTGCGAGAGGTGGCTCGTGGCGGTTCCGTCCTCGACCCGCTGGTGGTCGAGGCGTTGCTCGCCCGTCGAGCCGATGACGGTCCGTTGCTGGGGCTCACCGACCGCGAGCGGGAAGTTCTCGCGATCATGGCCACGGGCCGCAACAACGCGACCATCGCGAAGACCTTGTTCATGAGCGACCGTGCCGTCGAGAAGCACATCGGTGGCGTGTTCCAGAAGCTCGGACTGGCCGAGGAGCACGAGACCAATCGACGTGTGATGGCCGTCCTCGCCTACCTCGAGGCGTCGGGTCCCCGCCGCTGACCGCTCCCGGGGACGGGGGTGCGGCCACCCCCACTCCCGGGGTTCGGCCTGGACCCTCCCCCTCCCCGGAGATCAGGCGCACACTGCACCATGAGGACCGTTCGCAGCGCTGCGTGGCTGCCCAGAGGTGGCGGGCGCCGACTGGTGGTCCTGCTCGGCCTCACCGGATTCGTCGTGGGCGTCTACGTCCTCGTCGTGCGAGGCGGCGGCACCCTCATCGGTCACACCGACTCCCCCAGCCTGGCCCTCTCGGTGGCGGCGACGGTGGTGGTGGCGCTGTCGCTCGCTCCCGTCCAGGCCGCGCTGGACAGGTGGGTGCGGGGTCCCGGCGACGGGGCTCCGGCGGCGTACGACATCCTCACCCGGTTCTCGGACGGCGCGTCAGACGGCGCTCTTGACGGCGATTCCAGCGAGGAGCCGCCGGTGCGGATGGCCCGTCTGCTGGCCGAAGGCACCGGAGCCCTGTGGGCACAGGTCTGGTTGGTGGTCTCGGGCCGGCCGACGCTGGCGGCGTCGTGGCCGAGCGACGCCGACGAGGCGACGACCGTTCCCGAGCCTCGACCAGGTGCCCGGGACGCGACCGGATCGGATCGGCGGGCGCTGGCTGTTGCGCATGATGGGGAGCTGCTCGGCGTGCTTCGCCTGCAGGAGCGCCCCGGCCTGCCGCTGTCGTCGGTGGAGGAGCGGCTGTTCGGTGCGCTGGCGAGCCGGGCCGGGCTGATGTTGCGGCTGGCAGGCGTGAGGGCCGAGCTGGAGCGGCAGCACCGCGACCTCGAGAAGCGCGAGGACGACCTCACCGCGTCGCGCGAGCGGCTCATCGGGGCCCAGGACGCCGAGCGGCGACGGTTGGAGCGGGACCTGCACGACGGCGCGCAGCAGCACCTCGTGGCCCTGGCGGTCAACCTGCGGCTGGTGCAGACGCTCACGCAGCATGCCCCGGAACGGGCGACAGACCTGCTCGCCCGGCAAGGGGACGCCGCGACGGTAGCGATCGAGACGCTGTCGTCGTTGTCCCGCGGGATCTACCCCCGGCTGCTTTCCGACAAGGGTCTGGTGCCGGCGCTGCTGAGTGGCGTCACGGCGAGTGCGATCCCCGTGACCGTCACGGCAGACGGGACCCGGCGACTCCCGGCCGCGGTCGAGGCCGCCTTGTACTTCTGCTGCATGGAGGCGGTCCAGAACGCCGCGAAGCACTCGGGGGCGGCCGCAGTGGCCGTCCGCCTCAGCGACGACCGGGACACGATCCACCTGGCGGTCACCGACGACGGCACCGGCTTCGACCCTGACAGCGTGCACAACGCCGGCGCCGGCCTGTCGAACATGCGCGACCGGCTGGACGCGGTCGGTGGCACCGTGACGGTTGCGTCGCTCGCAGGCACCGGTACGACCGTCACGGCGCTCGTGTCCCCCGAGGCGGTCTGACGTGCTCGTACGAACAGCTTGGGCCGTGTTCGCCCTCACCGTGCTCGCCACCGTCCTGGACACCGTCTTCACCGCGGCGCACCGGTCCTTGTTGAGCGAGTCCACGTGGGCGGAGCACGGGTGGCCGTTGGCTCCGATCGCCAACCTGGGCTGCGCCCTCATGGGCGCTCTCATCGTGTCGCGCCATCCCCGGCACCCTCTCGGCTGGCTCCTGTGCGTGGCCAGCCTGCTCGCGGTGACGTTGGCGGCCGAGGCGTACGGCGTCTGGGTGCTCGACGGGGGCGGTCCGGGTCCAGATTCCTGGGGACACGTGGCGCTGTGGGCGGGGCCGCTGCTCGGATGGCCGGCCTTCTCCGCGCTGGTGCTGGTCTTCCTTCTCGCACCAGACGGGCACCTCTTGTCGCCCCGCTGGAGATGGGCGGTCGGGATCACGCTGGCCGGGTTGACACTGCACACCCTCGGAACGCTCTCGACGCCTCCGGGCGACTTCGTCTACGGCCAGCGAGACAGCACCCGCGCGCTCACTGCACCCCTGCTGACGGTGGGCTGGATGCTGGTCGCGGTCGGGCTGGTCGCCTCGGCTGTCTCCCTGCTGCTCCGGCTGCGTCGCTCCCGCGACGACGTCCGCCGTCAGCTGCTGTGGATCGCCTCGGCGGCCGCGATGCTGGCTGTCGGCGTCGTGGTGATCCTGGCTGTCCCGCGCATCACCGGAGTCGAAGGGACGTGGTTGGCCGGCTTGCCGCTGCGAGTGGCTCAGGTGATGGTTCCCGTCTGCGTGGCGGTCGCGGTTCTGCGTCACCGACTTCTCGAGATCGACCTCATCATCAGCCGAGCCTTGACCGTGGCGCTGGCGACTGCCCTGGTGGCCGTGGGCTACGTGCTCGTCGTGGTCACCGTCGGGCTCCTCGTGGACGGCACCGTCGGCTTCTGGCCCTCGCTGCTCGCAACAGCCGTCGTGGCGATTGCCTTTCAGCCGCTGCGCAGCCGCGTCGTCCGGATCGCCGACCGGCTGGCCTTCGGTACCGCGGCAGCACCCTACGAAGCTCTCGAGGACTTCAGCCGCCGCCTCGGCGAGAGTCCAGACCCCATCGACTTGCTTCCGTCTGTGGCCGAAGCCGCAGGCCGGGCAGTTCGTGCCCGCCGGGCCTCAGTGGTCCTCCACGTCGACGCGGGTCTCGACCTCACAGCCTCCTGGCCCGTCCACACAGGCGCCGACCTCACAGCCGAGCAGCTGGAGGTACCGGTGGTTCACCTGGCCGAGCGTCTCGGCACCATCTCCGTCGCCATGCCGACCGGTCAGCCACTACGTTCTCGAGAGCATGGCCTCCTCGCAGACCTGGCCGACCAAGCCGGACTGGCCTTCCGCAACGCCAGGCTGACTGCCGAGCTCGCAGGCCAGGTGAAACAGCTCAGCCAGCGAAACCAGGAGCTGGAGAGCTCCCGGGTGCGCCTCATCAGTGCCGGCGACGCCGAACGCCGTCGGCTCGAACGAGACATCGCGCGACAGGTCGTGCCGCACCTGCAGCCCCTTGCGGACCGCCTGCACGAGCTCGCCATCGCGCCGGACGCGGCAACCACGCCGGCCACCACGGACCTCGACCCGCTCGTCGCTTCGCTCAACAGCGCGCTCGAGGCGCTCCGCGAGATCACCCGCGGCGTGTTCCCGGCCCAGCTCGCCCGATCCGGCCTTCCGACAGCCGTCGGCTCCCTGCTCACGCGCACTGCGGGTACCCATCGCCTGGCGGTCGAGGACTCGGCCAGCGGCCGGCGCTTCGACCCGCGCGTCGAGGCCGCGGCGTACTTCTGCGCCGCCGAGGCCGTCCGGGACATGGGTGGACCGGTCGTCGTGTCCTTGTCCGTGGAAGACGATCGGCTACGGGTGGTCGTCACTGGTCACGAGGACGGGGCGCTTCCGCTCAGTCACATCCGCGACCGCGTCGAAGCCACCGGCGGGACCGTGTCGATGCACGTCGAGAGCGGCCGGGTCGCGCTCGACGCCTGGCTGCCGCTCATTCGCCGCGGCGCTCCGCAGCTGCCCAGACCGCGCGAAGCCGAGCCGGTCCGAACGCCGACTTGGTGACGTACGCCGCCGCGCCGGAGTCGTTGACGAACTCCTCACCAGCGTCGTCGTCGTAGGTCGAGAGCAGCACCACCACGGTCGTCGGGGTGGTCCTGCGAAGACGTCGCGTCGCCTCGACCCCGTCCATCCCGGGCAGGTTGACGTCCATCAGCACGAGGTGCGGACGCAGAGCATCCGTCACCAGGAGCGACTCCTCCCCCGAGGAGGCCATCCCCACGACGCAGAAGCCGGGAGTCTCCTCGACCACCGTGGCCATGGCGTGCAGGAAGGTGATCTGGTCGTCGACGACCACCACAGTCACCGCCGCCATCGCAACCACCTCCACCCCGAGTGTCGTGGCCCCGACACCCGAACGGGATGGGACCAGCCACACAGCCACAGGTGGGCTGCCCCACGCCCGCGGAAGGCTACGAAGTTCCTCGGATGGGCAGCACCGCAACCGCTGCGGCCAGGGCGCATGCGGCGGCTACCGCGTACAGCACGGAGTAGCTGTCGTGACCGAGGGCGAGCAGTCCCGGCGCCAAGGCGGGCGCGAGGGCGAAGGGCAATGCCCCTGCGATGTTGAGGACGCCGAGATCCTTCGCGGCGTTGAGCGGGTCGGTCAACACGTCGACCACCAGGGCCAGGTCGACGGCCATGTACATGCCGAAGCCGGACCCTCCAACGGCCATGGCCACGAGGTAGCCCTCGACGCTGCTCGAAGCGGCGACGATCACGAGCGCCGCGGCGTAGACGACGGCCGCCGCCATCACGAACGGCTTCCGGCGTCCCACACGGTCCGACAGGCGGCCTGCGAGAGGTGCGACGACGACAAGGCAGAGGGACTGGACGACCGTCCCGAGGTAGACCTGCCGCGGAACGTCGGACTCCGCACTGCCGACCTCAGCCAGCAGGTAGTAGGCCTGGTAGGTCACCAGGAACGCGTAGGCCATCACGAAGAGGAAGCGGCTGAGGAAGGCCCATGCGAAGTCAGGGTTGCGTCGAGGGTTGACGTAGAAGGTTCCGGCCAGCTGCCGCAAGGACCAGGGAGGCTTGTCCTGCGGATCGAGTCGACGGTCTGGCAGCCGCCACGCGAACAGCAGGACGGCGGCCCCTCCGACGGCGCACGGCGCGAGGAACATGAGCAGCATCGAGCCACTGAATGCCTGGACGAGGTAGGTGCCGACGACCGACGCCACAGGCACGCTCAACCCGAGAAGCCCGGAGACCATCCCCCGCTGCTCGGACGGAACCTGGTCCGGCAGAACGGCGGCCTGAGCGGCAAGGGTGGCGTTGAAGAACACCTGACACACGCACCAACCGACGAGCACGACCGTCATGCTCGTAGCGGTGGCGACGGTCAGGGTCCCGGCCGCTCCGAGAGCCACCCCGGTCACCATCCACGGGCGTCGCATCCCGACGTGCGAGGTGGTGCGATCGCTGAGCCGCCCGAACAGCGGGTTGGCCACGATGGAGAACAACGACCCGATGCCGGTGACCACGGCCAGGTTGCGGGGAGCAGCCTCGATGCCGACGAGGTCGTTCACCTTCAGGGCCAAGGACACCAACAACGGCGCCAGGAACAGCAGCGAACCGCCCGTGTACGAGAGCGCGTACAGGGTGACGAACCGCCATCCGACCCGCTCTGGCGCGGACCAGCCCTGTGCCGGAGGAGGGCGGCCCCCGGGTGGGCTGGTGCTCGCAGCGCGATCAGCGCTGCCATGGTCGGGGCCGGGCATGCGTGCTCCGTACGGTCGCCCGAGGCAGATGGTGTGACCCAGCATGTCCCACCACGGCCGGCCGCGGCAGTCGAGTCGGCGGTGGTATTGACCAGAGACCAACGGGCGGATGGTGCTCCCCTTACGCTTCAACCGGCACGACTCGTCGCCAGGAGGGAGCGCCAGTGGTGGATGCTCTGGTGCAGACCAAGCTCCTGCTTCCGCGACCTCGGCGCGCGCTCGTCCCCCGTCCCCGCCTCAGCGGCGCGCTCCACCGCGGCCGCGACGCAGCACTGATCCTCGTGTCAGCACCTGCGGGGTTCGGGAAGACGACGCTGCTGGCGGCAGCGCTGCAGGAACGGGTCGCCGAAGGCGCGCACGGCACGACGGTGGCGTGGGTGTCGCTGGATACGCGGGATGGCGATGCGGCCCGGTTCTGGAGCTATGCGCTGCAGGCTCTCGACGTCGCCAGCCCGGGGTGCGCCGCAGCCGCCCTGAGCCAGCTGGAAGGGGGTCATGGCCTCCTCGCGGACGTCATCACCTCGCTCATCAACGAGCTCAGTGTCCGCCCGGACGACGTGACCTTGGTCCTCGACGACTACCACCTCGCCGACACCCCCGACGTCGGCGAGACCCTGTCGTTCCTCCTCGACCATCGACCACCGCAGCTGCACCTGATCATCAGCACGCGGGCGGACCCGGCCCTGCCGCTCCCCCGGCTGCGGGCGCGCGGCGAGCTCGTCGAGATACGCGCCAGCGACCTTCGCTTCACCACCGACGAGGCCGAGACCTACCTCAACACCGTCCACGACCTCAGGCTCTCGACCTCCGACGTAGAGGCACTCGAGTCGCGGACCGAGGGCTGGGTCGCCGCACTGCAGCTCGCTGCCCTGTCGCTGCACGGGCACGATGACTCAGGGGCGTTCATCGCAACCTTCGCTGGGGATGACAGGTTCGTCGTGGACTACCTGGTCGACGAGGTGCTCGACCAGCAACCGGCAGGCCTGCGCCGCTTTCTGCTGGACACCTCCGTCCTGGATCGCCTGAGCGGTGCCTTGTGCGACGCGGTCACCGCAGGAACCGGCGGACGCGGCTTCCTCGAGACGCTCGAACGACGCAACCTGCTGCTCATCCCGCTGGACGACCAACGCCGCTGGTACCGCTACCACCACCTGTTCGCCGACGTGCTGCTCTCCCGGCTCCTCGCCGAGCGCCCCGAGGACGTGCCGGGGCTGCATCGCCGGGCCAGCGGCTGGTACGAGCAGGCCGGACACCTGGAACCCGCGGTCCGTCACGCGTTCGCGGCCGACGACGTCGACCGTGCAGCCGACCTCATCGAAGTCGCGGCACCAGATCTGCGTCGCCACCGGGCTGAGGGGACCCTGCGCAGCTGGTTGGCCCAGCTTCCCCCCGATGTGCTCGCCCAGCGTCCGGTCCTGGCGAACGACTTCATCGGCGCCCTCATGGCCACCGGCTCCTTCAACGGGGTCGGGCCCCGGCTCGACGCGTTGGAAGCGTCTCTCGATGCGGCGCCGGACACGTTCGTCATCCGGAACCAGGCCGAGTGGCGCAGGTTGCCGGCGGTGCTGGCGACCCACCGGGCAGGGCTCGCCCTGGTGACAGGAGACCACGACGCGACCATCACCCACGCCGAGACCGCGCTCGCTCGAGCGCCCGCCGATGACCACCTGACCGCTGGTGCGGCTTCTGCCCTGAAGGGTCTGGCCGCGTGGGCCGGTGGAGACCTGGCGTCGGCGCTCGAGGCGTACCGGACCTCAGCCGACTGCCTGGCTGCCGCCGGGCACACCTCGGACGTGCTCGCCTGCATCGTGACGCTGGTGGATCTGGACCTGCAGCTGGGTCGCTTGGACGAGGCTCACCGCGCCGCCCGTCACGGCTTGGAGCTCGGCGGCACTACTCGCGGCGATGCGGTCCTGCGCGGCACCGCGGACATGTGGGTGGCGCTCAGCCGCGTCGAATGGGAACGAGGCAACACCACGGCCGCGGAGGAAGACCTGAACCGCGCCGCAGACCTCGGCGAGTCCGCCGGCCTTCCGCAGCAGCCGTACCGATGGCGGGTGGCGATGGCCCACCTCCGCGAAGCGCAGGGCGACCTGGCCTCGGCGGACATCCTGCTTGATGAGGCTGAACGCCTGTTCGACAGCGACTTCTCACCCGTCGTACGGCCGGTCCCAGCCGTCCGCGCCCGGCTCCTCATCCACGCTGGGGACCTCACCGCCGCACGCAGCTGGGCCACGTCAGCGGGGGTGGCTGCCAGCGACGAGGTCACGTACCTGCGCGAGTTCGAGCACGTCACGCTGGCCCGCCTCCTGCTGGCCGAGCATGCCGACACCCACGACGACAACCAGCTGTCGGAGTCCCTCGACCTGCTGGAACGGCTGCACCAGGCGGCCGACACTGGTGGACGGACCGCGGTGGTGGTCGAAAGCCTCGTCCTCCAGGCGGTCGCCCACGACCGGGCGGACCGAACCGAGGAAGCCGTACGCCGATTGCGGCTGGCCCTCGAGCTGGCTCAGCCGCGCGACTGGGTTCGTCCGTTCATGGGCGAGGGACCTCGCGTGCACCAGCTGCTCACCCTCCTGCCTGGATCGGCGTCCGCCTTCGCCCGCACCGTCGACGCGTCGGCCGGCCAGCCCGCGGCACAGGTGCACGCGCAGCATCCACCAGCCGCCACTGCCGCCGACGTGTCAGTGGTTGAACCGTCCGGAGAGCCGTGGGCCCTCGTCGCGACACTGAGCAGCCGCGAGCTCGACGTGCTGCGACTGCTGGCCTCAGACCTCGACGGCCCCTCGATCGCGCGACACCTGCACGTGTCCTTGGCGACCGTACGCACCCACACCCAGCACATCTACGCCAAGCTCGGCGTCAACAACCGGCGCGCAGCCGTTCGACGTGGCCATCAGCTGAACCTCTGACCCACCGGACCCGGAGAGTTCATCGGCCCACTCATCACCTGTGATGACGCGCGCTCATCACCTCGGCTCCTACGTTCCCGGACATCGACAGCGCAGAACACCCCGGACTGCGCTCCTTGAAAGGGACGACGGTGGACACGAGCAGCGAACGCGAGGGCGACTGGTACGAGATCCGTGTCCAAGGACGCCTGGACGCCCGCTGGTCCACCTGGCTCGACGGCCTCACCTTTTCCCGACCCGACGACGGCACGACCGTCCTGCGCGGCCTGGTGACCGACCAGGCCGCCCTGCACGGGCTGCTGCACAAGTTGCGCGACATCGGGCTGCCGCTCGTGTCGGTCGCCCGCACCGAACCGGACTGAGCCGTCCATCCACAGCACGGCAAACCCCACACCTCACCGCTGACCTCAGGAGATTCCGATGACCACCACCCAGCGCACCACGAAGTCCCCCACCACCCGCCAGACGGCCCACGACCCGACGCGCCGCGCCGCGACCATCGTCGGCTGGCTGTTCGTCGTCACCTACGTCACCTCGATCTCCGCCAAGGTCGGCTTCTACCCGCCGCTGTTCGACGGGAACTACGTCACGGGCCCCGGAGAGGACTCCCGCGTCCTGTGGGGCGCGTTCGCCGAGTGCATCCTCATCATCGCCAACATCGGCAGCGCCACCGCGCTGTACACGGTGGTCAAGCACCGGTACCCGAACCTTGGCCTCAGCTTCATCGCTGCCCGCATCATGGAGTCCGTCTTCATCGGTGTCGGCATCTTGGCCGTCCTCACCGTCGTCACGCTGCGGCAGGACTACGCAGCGGCCGACGACCAGTCCGCCGCCGGCCTGGCCGCGGTCGGAAACGGGTTCCTCGCCATGCAGGAGTGGACCTTCAACCTGGGCCCCGCGTTCGTCGTCGGCGTCGGCAACGGCTGCATCCTCGGCTGGATGATGTGGCGCACCGGTCTGGTGCCGCGTCGGCTGTCCATGTTCGGACTGGTYGGGGGTCCGCTCATCATTGCCACCGGCTCTGCTGCCGTCCTCGGCCTCATCGAAGCAGGCGGGACCGTCCAGGTGCTCTCCGCCGCGCCCGAGTTCATCTGGGAGCTCGGCCTCGGCATCTACCTCATCGTCAAGGGCTTCAAGACCCCCAACGCCACACCCCCCTCCGGACCGAGCAGGCCCTGGACTCAACCTTCGGACCGGCGCAGTCATGATCGCCGTCGAGGGGAGTCCTTGGGGGTGCCGGTGCTCATGTCGTCGTCCTTGTCTTGGTGTGAGGGTGTCGTGATTCCGTGGATGTCAGACCGGGGGCATGGGGTCGTACTGGATGTCGCGCCTGACTTCTTGTGCGCGGTCGGTGCCGGCAAGACGGGCGACGATGTGGAGGGCCATGTCGATGCCGGCGCTGACGCCGGCGCTGGTGATGAGGTCGCCGTCGTCGACGAAGCGTGAGCGGACGTCGGTGATGACGGTGGGGTCGAGCTCGGCGAGGTGGTTGAGGGAGGCCCAGTGGGTGGTAGCTCGCCTGCCGGTGAGGAGGCCGGCGGCGGCGTAGACGAGGCTGCCGGTGCACACCGAGGCCATCAGCGGTACCTCGCGGCGTGCTTCACGGACCCACTGGAGGTGTTCGGGGTCGTCCAGCATCGGCCTGGTGCCGGGTCCTCCGGGGTGGATGAGTACGTCGAGCGGCGGCGCGGACCCTGCCGAGTGGTGGGCTCCGAGCACGAGTGACTTCGCGCCGACGACCGGCCCTCCGTCGACTGACATGCAGAACACGTCCCAGCCGTCTTCAGGGTGCATGCGCGTCCAGTTGGAGAGCACTTCCCACGGTCCGACGGCGTCGAGCTCCTCGACACCGTCGAAAACCAGCAGCCCGATCTGCCGGCGCCTTGCGCGTTCTGTCGCAGGCTCGTCGGAGGCTTGCATGCCCGCCTGTGCGGCGACCGGGCTGGTGACTGGGCGGTCGGTCATGTGTGTCGACTCCTGGCTATGTGTTTCGGGGCCCGAGTGCCTCCGTAGCGTGACGATCAGCCTGCTGCGATGCGCGCGGCATCGCCCCGGCCAAAGTGCCGGGATTGGTCCGGTCCACGACTGCGGACGCGGCGCGGCGGCTGTACGTTCGTGCCGTGCTGGTCGGCCGGGAGCCTGAGCGGGCACTCCTGGGAGCGCTCGTTGACGGCGCACGCAACGGCACGGCCGCCGCGGTGGTCGTCCGCGGCGACCCCGGGGTCGGGAAGTCGGCACTGCTCGACGTACTCGCCGCAGAGGCTGCGGACGTCACGTTGCTTCGCACGCAGGGGTTGGAGGTCGAGGCCCCGCTGCCGTTCGCGGCGTTGCACCGACTATTGCTTCCGCTGGCACGGCTGCGGGACCACCTCCCGCCGCCGCAGGCTCGCGCCCTGGGCGTGGCCTTCGGTGAGGACGACGGCCCGTCGGTGGAGCCGTTCCTGGTGGGCGTTGCCACCTTGTCGCTGCTCACGTCGGCAGCTGAGGAGAGCCCGGTGTTGTGCATCGTCGACGACGCCCACTGGCTCGACCCGGCCTCGGCCGGTGCCCTGCTGTTCTGTGCGCGACGTCTGGGTGCGGACCGGGTCGCCATGGTCTTCGGAGCCAGGGAGGGTGCTGCCGCCCGGTTCGAGGCCCCGGGCGTCGACGAGGTCGTCCTGGGTGGGCTCGACGAGGACGCGAGCCGGGCCCTTCTGGCCGGCCAGCTGGGTGAGTCGGCGGCGGCGGGTGTCGTCGCTCGGCTGGTGGAGGAGGCGCGCGGCAACCCGTTGGCTCTCCTCGAGCTCCCGCGCGAGCTGGACGCAGATCAGCTCACCGGCGCTGCGCCTCTGCCTGCCCAGCTGCATCTCACCGAGCGGGTCGAGCAGGCGTTTCTCGACCGGAGCCGCCGGTTGCCAGAACCGGTGCAGCGGGTGGTCCTCCTGCTAGCTGCGGACGACTCAGGCCGACTCGATGTGGTCCGCGATGCCGCCCGTCGTCTCGGTCTCGACGCGCACGCGCTACGAGCCGCCGTGGACTCTGGCCTGCTGGTGCAGACCGACGACGTGGTCACGTTGAGGCACCCGCTCGTCCGGTCGGCCATCTACCAAGCTGCTGCAGACGACGACCGAAGGCGGGCCCACCGTGCCCTGGCCGACGCGCTGAGCAGCTCGGGGGAGGCCGACCGTGCGGTCTGGCACCGGGCCTTCGGGTCGGACGACCGTGGCAACGACCAGGGCGACGACCTCGTCGACGCGCTGGCCGACGTTGGCGCGCGGTCCGGCAGGCGTGGCGGGTATGTCGCCGCGCTGGCGGCGTACGAGCGCGCCGCAGGCCTGTCGACCGACCCCGCGCGCCGGGCGGGGCTCATGTTCGCGGCCGCACGCAGCGCGTGGGCGTGCGGGCAGGCGGAACGGGCACGTGCACTGCTCACCACCGCTCGCGAGGTGACAGAGGACCCCGTTCTGCTGTGCGACATCGCGAGCTTGCGGGGGCACCTCGAGGTCAACATCGGCTCCGCGCCAGAGGGGCACCGGATCTTCGTCGAGGCCGCGCACGCGGTGTGCGATGTCGACGCTGTCCGGGCGCTGCAGATGGGGGTGCTCGCAGCCGTGATGCGCACCTTCGGTGCCGACAGCGGCACACCGCTGAGGTTCGAGGACCTGCTCACCGCGACGGCGGGAGACGACTCGGTCCGTACCCGGTGCCTGCGGGCGATGCTGGTGTCGATGACCGAGGTCGCCGAGAACCGGTGGGCAGCGGCGGTCGAGGCGTTGGCTCTCGGCATCGACCTCGGTGAGGACGTCGACGACCGAGACGTCCTGTGGAATCTCGGGAACGCCGCCCTCCAGCTCGGCGACGACGAAGGCCAACGACGCTTCTACTCCCACGCCCTGTCACGGGCACGCGAGAGCGGCGCCGTCACCGCAGTCATCTACTGCCTACAACGCCTGTGCTTCGTCCACTTCGCCACGGGTGACCACCTCGCGGTGCGCGTCAGCGCCGAGGAGGCGCTGACGCTCGGTGAGGGCATCGGCCAACCCGCCATGACCGCCCTCCCTGTCGCGTGGCTGGCACTCCTGGCCGCCCACCAGAGCAGCGACGAGTACGACGACCTCGCGGGCCAGCTCGAGACCCTGGCCGCGGCGCACCCGCTCGGCATCACCGCCGACCCCGTGCACGACCTGACACGGTGGGCGGCGGCCGTACGAGCCACCGGACGAGGAGACACCGCAGGCGCGCTCCATCACTTCTCCCGCATACGGCTCTCCTTCGTCGCCCGGATGGTCGCGACCCAACGCCTCGAAGCAGCGGCCCGCGCCGGCGACACCGCGCAAGCCCGGGCATGGACCGACGAGCTCGAGGAGTTCGCCGACCAGGCGGCGCAGCCATGGGCGCGGTCCGCCGTGGCCTTCGGACACGCGCTCAGCGAGGACGGCGACGTCGAGAAGTCCTTCCAGCTTGCGCTCGCCGAGGGCAGCCGGAGCGAACACCTTCTCGACGTGGCGCGCACCGAACTGGCCTACGGCGAGTGGCTGCGCCGCCAGCAGCGCCGTGTCGATGCCCGACAGCACCTGCGGCACGCACTCGACACCTTCACCGACGTACGCGCCAGCGCGTGGTCGGCGCGTGCTGAGCAGGAGCTCCGCGCCTCCGGCGAGACCGCCCGCAAGCGCGACCCGTCAACGCAGCTGCAACTCACCCCGATGGAGCGCAAGGTCGCCCAGCTCGTCAGCTCCGGGATGTCGAACAAGGACGTGGCAGCGCAGTGCTGGATCTCACCGCGCACCGTCGCCTTCCACCTGCGCAACGTCTTCACCAAGGCAGGTGTCACCTCCCGAGGCGAACTGGCCCAGCTAGACCTCGCCTGACAACGCCTCACGCTCCAGATGCCGCCAGGCGCCCCGCCCGGACACACTGCGCCGCCCTGAGCTCCTCGAGCTGACGTTCTCGAGCTCCCGTCGCGGATGTTGGGTGTCTTGCGGACGGCCCAGACCGGTCATCCCGGCCATCTGACCGGGGCGATGAAGCCGTGCTCGCGCCCACTCTCAGCAGTACCCACCCACTGCTGCGAGAGCGAGCACCTCATGAGCACCACCGACACGTCACCAACCAAGCGGTCCTCGACATCCGTCGTGGTCATCTCCCTGGCCGTCGGAATGGTCACAGCTGCCGTCCTCACGATGGTGGTGTTCCCGGGGGCCACCGAAGGAGTGAGCACTGGCGCAGTCCTGCTTGGCTTCGCCCTGGGTTGGGGAACGCTGCGCGCCCTGTCGGCCAAGACAGAACGGCCCCAGCCGTGGGCTGCAGTCCCGGCCGCCGCCATGGCGGCCACGGGCCTTGCCCTCATCGCGTTCGACCCGTCGGATCACACCCTCGGGGTCCTCACGTGGGTGTGGCCGCCGCTCGCGCTCGCCCTCACCGTATGGACGTACCTGCACATGCGCCGCGACATGGCGGGCGCCGGCCGATGGCTGGTATCCGCGACGTTGCTCGTGTTCGCGGCCACCGCTATCGGCGCCGGAGCGCGCCAAGTCAGCACCGAACCGTTCGCGGACGCCAACCCCATCCCGGGCGCGACGTTCTCGGTGAACGGTCATGACCTCCACATCGACTGCCGCGGCCAAGGCAGCCCCACGGTCGTCCTGTTCAACGGCCTCGGGGAGTTCTCGGCCTCGTGGGCCCGCATCGTCGACGGCACAGCCCCCGCCACACGTGTCTGTGCCTACGACCGGCCAGGCCAGGGCTGGAGCGACGACCTCGCCGAGCCGCAGGAGGGAGCTGCGGCCACCGAGGACCTCCACGCCCTGCTCGGGGCCGCCGGCGAGACCGGCCCCTTCGTCCTCGTCGGGCACTCCATCGGCGGCCCGTACGCCCTCACGTACGCCCACCAGTACCCCGACGAGGTGGCCGGGCTGGTGCTGCTCGACAGCACCAGCCCCCACCAGTTCGACGCCATCGCGAGCTATCCGCGCACCTACTCCATGATGCGTCGCGCGTACGGCCTCATGCCGACCCTGGCACGGCTCGGTCTCGGGACCTTGCTCGAAGGGTCGCACCTGCCCGCCGGTGCGGCCCGCCCGGTCGACGACATGAACACCTCCCCGCGTGCCGGTCGGAACGGCCGCGACGAGGTGTCGATGCTGCCCGAGGTGTTCCGGCAGGCTCAACGGCTCACCACTCTCGGGGACCGTCCCCTCGTCGTGCTGACCAGCAGCGCAACGGAACACGACACCGGCGGCTGGACGGCAGCCCAGACCGACCTCGCGGCCCTGTCCAGCGACGTCGTTCACAGCGTCGTCGACGCCAGCCACCAAGGCATGGTCGAGGACCCCGCTGGCGCCGCTGCCTCCATCGAGGCCATCACCTCAGTCGTCCGAGCCGTCCGCAACGACACCCCGCTGGCAGCCCCCTGACCGCGCGCGCACCCTGCGCGCCCAGGACAGACCAGACCAGCATCCGCGCCCGTCACGCACACGCACCGCCCACCCGCCCATCACCCACGCCCTGCAGGAGCAGCACATGTCCGAGACATCCGCACACCACGGCTCACCCCACGGCGCAGCGCAGGCTGCGCCCCACGACCCCCACCAGACCGCGCCGCACGCCGCGCCACACGCCGTCCCGCACAGCCCTGACACCGAGGACGGCCCGCGCCGACCCTGGACGGTGCTGGCCGTCGCACTGGCCGCGCAGATCCTCGTGGTGCTCGACATCTCGGTCGTCAACACCGCCCTCCCCACCATCGGGCGCGACCTCAACATCGGCGGAGGCAACCTCCAGTGGCTCGTCACGGCCTACGTGATGATGTCCGGCGGCGGCCTGCTCCTCGGCGGCCGCATCTCTGACCTGCTGTCGCGCCGCGGCGTGTTTCTCACGGGCCTCGCCCTCTTCACGGCCGCGTCCATCGTCAGCGGTTTCGCCGGCTCGACCGGTGAGCTCGTCGCCGCGCGGGCCGTCCAAGGTCTCAGCGCGGCTCTCCTCACCCCGGCCGCGCTGTCCCTCATCACCACCACGTATGCCGKAGCGCAGCGTCGGACCGCGCTCGCCATGTGGGGGGCCGTCGGCAGCCTCGGTGTCGCCGCAGGCGTCCTGCTCGGCGGGGCCGTGACGACCTGGACGAGCTGGCAGTTCATCTTCTGGATCAACGGACCCATCGGCGCCCTGGCCCTGCTCGTCGGCAGCCGCACCATCGCCAAGGAGAAGGTCGCCCGCCCCCGACTCACCGACCTCGACCTCCCCGGCGCGGCCGCCGTCATCGGCGGGCTCGTAGCCCTGACCTACGCCCTTGGTGCGACCGCCACGCACGGTTGGTGGTCGGCCCACACCGTCGTCGCGATGGCCGTCTCAGCCGTCCTGCTGATGGCGTTCCTGACCATCGAGCGACGCGCCGCCAAGCCGCTGTTCCCGCCGCACGTGTGGAAGCTCGACGCCCTCGTGTCAGGCACCACCGTGATGCTCGGCATCACCGGGCTCCTCGTCGGCGCCGTGTTCCTTACCTCGATCTTCGTCCAGACCGTGCTCGGCTACTCGGCCATGGAGACCGGCGTCGCGTTCCTGCCCTTCGCGCTCGCCATCACCGCCGGCACCGTCGTCGCCCGTCACCTGCTCGCCCACGTCGCGCCGCGCCTCATCGCCGCCACCGGTCTCGCGGTGACCGGCGCAGCCGCCGTGCTGCTGTCGGCCGCCGGCCCCGACGCCGCCTACGCCGCCGACCTGCTCCCCGGCCTCGTCGTCATGGGCGTCGGCGTCGGCATGGTCTTCGTCCCGGTGTCCGTGACGTCCATGGCCGGCATCCCCTCCTCGCACGCCGGCGTGGCATCAGGCTTCCTCATGACCGGACACGAGGTGGGAGCCGCGCTCGGCGTGGCCGTCCTCTCCGCAGTGGCCAGCACGGCCGGGTCGCTCGCGACTCTCGACGGAGCCGCCGCCGCGTTCAGCCGCGGCTTCACCTGCGCCGCCGTCATCTCGATGGTCGTCGCTGCGTACGCCCTGTGGCGGATGCCCGCACAGCGCGTCACCGGCGCCATCGGCCACATGCACCACTGAACGTGTCGCGGACCCGGCCAACCCGGGCCAACCCGGCAGAACCCGGCCATTCGACCGGTTCGAGGAAGCCGGGTCCGCGACACCGTGAAGGCATCAACCCACCCACCACGACACATCAGGACCAGGCGGCGAGAACCATGGACAGCAGCTTCCGGACCGCGAGGACCGCGACAGCCACTACGGCCAGGACCACCACGATGACTGCCACCGCAGCCATCCGAAGCATCTCGAGCGCGTCGGCGATGGCCGGGCGGCCGGCCGCCGGTGCACGGCACGACCTGTGCTGGTGCGGACAGGACGTGGACGTCGTCCGAGGCAGCCACTGCCCCGGTGCGGCACGATGCGCGTGGCGCGGGTCGGCGCCGACCTGTCCCGCCTCGCGGCGTGAGACGTGACATTCATGAACACCACGACCCTCCGCCCCAAGGCATCCGCCGCCCCCGCCGAGCCTGGCGACCGGTTCCTGGACCGTCAGCGGCGTCCGCTGGTGTTGGCGCTGCTCGTGTCGGCCCAGTTCCTGGTCATGCTCGACACCTCGATCGTCAACGTCGCGCTGCCGTCCATCCAGTCCGAGCTCGGGTTCTCCCCGGCCGCGGTGACGTGGGTGGTGAACGCCTACGTGCTCTCCTTCGCAGGTCTGCTCCTCCTCGCCGGGCGCGCGTCCGACCTCTTCGGACGCCGTCGCCTCTTCACCAGCGGCGCCGGTCTCTTCACCCTCGGGACACTGCTCGCCGCACTGGCGACCGGCCCCGCCATGCTGATCGGCGGCCGCGTCGTGCAAGGCGTCGGCGCAGCCGCCCTCAGCCCGGCCGCCATGTCCCTCCTGCTGGCCACGTTCCCCGCAGCACAGCGCGCCCGAGCGATGGGCGCCTGGGGCGCCGCCTCCACCCTCGGCGGTGCGACCGGCGTCGTCACCGGCGGCCTCCTCGCCGGCAGCGTCGGCTGGCGGTCGGTGTTCCTCGTGACCGTCCCCGTCTCGGTGGCTGCCGTCGCGCTCGCGCGACGCGTGCTCGCACCGGACACGACCACCGCGCGACGCTCCCTCGACTGGGTCGGCGCGACCCTCGCCACCGGCGCCGTCATCACCTTCGTGCACGGCGCCGTGGACGCCGGCGACCACACCTGGACCTCACCACGCGTCCTCAGTCTGCTGGCCGCAGCCGTCGTCCTCGCTGCGGCGTTCGTCGTCGTCGAGCGCAAGGTCAGTGACCCTCTCGTCCCGCTCGAGGTGGTCGGCTCCGCCACGGCTCGCCGCGGCGTGGTCCTGGCGGTACTTGGCGGGTCTACTCGGGGGTCGACCTTCGTCCTCGTCGCCCTGTACTTCCAACAGGCCCTCGCCATGTCGCCCCAGCAGGCAGGCATCGCCATGGTTCCCACCTCGCTCGCCGGGTTCGCCGTCTCCCTCGGCGTCCTGCCTCGAGCGCTGAAGACCTTCGGGCCGCTACGAACCCTCATACTCGGCCTGGTCCTCCTCGCCGGCGGACAGCTGTGGCTCGCCTACTCGCCCCAAGACCTTGGCTACGTGCTCGCGGTCCTGCCCGGCCTGCTCCTCGTCGCGACCGGAGTCGCTCTCAGCTTCACCCCGACCACGATGGTGCTCGCCACGGCCGTTCCGGCCGCCCACACCGGCCTGGCCTCCGGCCTCGCCTCAGCGTCCATGCAGGTCGGCGGTGCCCTCGGCACCGCCGCGTTCATCGTCGTCGGCGCATCCGCCGGTCGACAGGCCACGGGAGTCCTCGACGGTTCAGGTTTCACCACAGCGTTCACCGCAGCCGCCGTCGTCGCGCTCGCCACCGCCGCCCTCGGGTGGCGCGCCACCATCGGCCACGCGAAGGGCGTGCTGTGATGCGCGCCCGACAGATCGGTGCCGCGACGCTCCGCGCGGCCGTGTTCGCTGGCCTCGCAGCCGTTACCGTGGGCGGCCTCGGCCTGGTGGGAGCCCGGGTCACCGCCTCCCAAGGCGAGCTCGCCTACACCCCGCAACACGCCACCCCAGCAGCAGACGCGGCCACTGCAGCGGACAGGTCACCGAGGCCAGGTACGTTCGTTGTTGCCGTCGTCCTCGGGACCTCCGCGACGGTCGCGACCGACGCGATGGGGCCGTACGAGGTGTTCGCACGCTCGTCGCGGTTCTCGGTCTACACCGTCGCTTCCGACGCCGGACCCGCTCCCGTCCAAGGAGCGCCGGCGATTGTGCCTGACCACACGTTCGCCGACGTCGCCACCCACCCCGAGCTCACACCCGACGTCGTCGTCGTGCCGGCCGTCGACGACCCCGCCGGTGCCGTCGAGGAGGCCACCCGCGACTGGGTCG
The DNA here is from genome assembly GCF_054049275.1 of Nocardioides sp. P5_E3. Classification (NCBI taxonomy): domain Bacteria; kingdom Bacillati; phylum Actinomycetota; class Actinomycetes; order Propionibacteriales; family Nocardioidaceae; genus Nocardioides; species Nocardioides sp. P5_E3. Next base: position 30,205 of record NZ_JBFUMR010000003.1, on the reverse strand, counting down.
TGCAGCAGCACGCGGAGGGCGCGCGTGTCCTCAGCGTGTGCGCCGGCGCGCTGCTCATGGCCGAAACCGGACTCCTCGACGGTCGTACCGCCACCAGCCACTGGTCGCGACTGTCCGCCCTCCGCACCGCTCACGCCGAGACACGCTGGGTGGCCGGCGAACGGTTCGTTCGCGACGACACCATCACCACCACCGCCGGCATCACCTCCGGCATCCCGGGTGCCCTCTCCGTCATGAAAGACCTCGCAGGAGTTCAGGAGGCCCGCAACATCGGCGCGCAGGTGGGCTTCCCCGGCTGGGCCCCCACCGCGTCCACCGCCATCCCCGTGCAGTCCTGGGCGCCCGGCGACTGGCCCTTCATCCTGAACACCCTTCTGCCGTGGGGACGCCCCACCATCGCCATCACGCTCCACGACGGCGACGGTGAGATCGACACTGCGAGCCTGTTCGAGGTCTACGCCAACTCCGCCGCAGCGCGGACCGTCGCCCTCAGCTCAACCGGCATGGTTCACACCGCGCACGGGCTGACGCTCCTGACGCTCACCGAGGCAGAAGCCCCCCACATCGACACCCGACTGCGACCGGGCGTGGAGGGCACCAGCGGGCGAGCCGGCTTCGACGGCGCCCTCGAGTACCTGGCGAGCACCACCGGGGAAACCAACGCACACTCGGCAGCAAAGATGATCGACTACCCCACATACGCCCTCGCTCTCGGCTCCGACAGCGGGTCGCCGCGCACGCTGCTGCTCGCCGCGGCCGCAGTCCTCCTCGCGCTCCTCGTGGGCTTGACGCCGAGCCGCGTGAGGCGCTTGAGACGTCGGCGCGCACCAGCGACACCAGCCTGACCGTGCCGCGCCGGCGCGGAGAACCACCGGTTCGACTCCCGTGCAGCCCCACCGCCTCAGCGCCGGACCGGCGCGATCACCCAGGGCGGTCGTTCGTGACCCCGAGACATGGCGCCAAATCGCGCAGACACGAGCGGACGCTCTCCCACTCAACGATGCCAGAAGGATCGGCAGTTGTCGCCGACATCGATTCAGTAGCGCGACGCCACTGGAGCGCATGGTGTTCGGGGCCGCCGCTCGCAGGACACAGCAGGCCGCGTGTTGACAAAAGCAGCTCGTCAGACCCGCGATGGGTCGAGATGACCCGCCTCGGGAACGACATCCCCTCGAAAGCGATGGCGATGGTCCCCCGGGGTGGTGCTCAGTCGCCTCCGAAAGCTTCGGTGCATGGTCTCAGGCGTACCGAACCCGCAGGTAGTGGCCACCTGTTGCACGGTGCGTTCCGTCGTCTCGAGGAGCCGGCAGGCTGACTCGAGGCGGACGGCTTCGACGTAGCTTGCCGCCGTGACGCCGACCTCGGACTTGAACACCCGGGAGAACTGCCGTTCCGACAGATTGGTCCGACGAGCCAGCGTGGCCACCGACAGGTCCTCGGTGAGGTGGTCGCGAAGCCAGGCGAGCAGGTCCCGCACGGGTTCGGTGTCGGCGGCCTGACCAGCGAGGACGGCGGAGAACTGCGCTTGCCCGCCGGAGCGTCGCAGGTACACGACCAGCTGCCGCGCCACGGTGGCCGCAGCGTCGTTCCCGTGGTCGTCGGCGACGAGCGCCAGGGCCAGATCGATGCCGGCGGTGACGCCCGCGGAGGTCCAGACGTTGCCGTCGTGCACGTAGATCGCGTCAGCGTCGACGGTGACGGCGTCGTAGCGGTCGTTGAGCTGCTCGCATTCGGCCCAGTGCGTGGTGGCGCGTCGTCCTTCCAGCAGCCCGGCCGCGGCGAGGACGAAGGCGCCGGAGCACACGGAGGTGACCCGGCGGGCGTCGGCGGCGAGACGCCGCACATGCTGGAGGAGCACCGGGTCGGCGCACGCGGCGTCCATGTCGGCGCCCCCAGCGACCATCAGCGTGTCAACGGGGCCGGTGATGTAGACGATCGAGGAGGACGCGAACTCGAGGCCGCAGCTGGCCCTGACGGGCCCGCCGGCGGACGACACGACGTCGGTCCGGTACTGCACGGTCGGAAGAAACCGCGACGCGCTGGAGAACACCTCCAGGGGTCCGGTGACGTCCAGGATCTGAGCCTTGTCGAAGGTCGCGATGACGACCCGCGACTCATTCATCTGTGTTCCATCGCTCCACAGTAGGCCCAACCGGTGGCAGAGATCGTCACAGTTGTGTCCTTGTGCCCTGTGGGGGTGGGGCGCAGTCTGAAGGTGTTGATGAGGACGCCTCGTTTGCCGGGCTCGGGAACCCAGTCGCGCAAGCCCGATGCCCTTGGCCTGAGGACATCCCAGAGAGCATCCCCGTGACTGACACCGCCGTTCCCCGCATCCGCCTCCCCGAGACACCAGTCGGCGCGCCACCCCGCCGTGGCCCCTCGTCATGGGGCGCGCGGAGGGTGCTGCTCGTCGCTCTGGCCGGTGCAGTGCTCGTCGCCGCCCTGGCGGGCTTGGGGCCTGACGCGCTCGTCGCGTTCGGTGTGCTGCTCGCGTTCAGCGCGGACATCCACGAGGAGGACTCCGGGCGGGCAGTTGTGGCGACGCCGCGCAACATCGCGGTCACAGCTGTCATGGGGGCGGTTTTCACCTGGTTCTGGGTGGAGCGTCTGGCTCTCTCCGACCTGGGACTGCTCGTGGTCGGTGCGGCGCTCATTGCCATGCCGCTCGCCCTGCAGGAAGCCCCGGCCGGCCCGGCCAGGAGGCGGGCCGTGTGGGTCACCAGGCGCAACCTGGTGCTGGCTGTCTCCGGTGCGGTCATCTTCGTGTACTTGTACTTTGCGTACGGCGAGAACTTCAACATGCTGGTGGCGACGAGCGTGGTGCTGCCGCTCGTCCTCGCCGCGTCGCGGGCGTGGCGGGCACGTCGCGGCGAGCTCGAGCTCGGGCTGCTGCACCATCCGCAGCGGCGCGAGATGCGAGCCCACCTCGTCCAGCTCGTCAACATCTGGGTGTACTGCGTCCTGCTGGCCGGGGTGGTGGCTGCTGGCGGCACGCACTTCGCCCGAACCTGGTTCTCTCTCGACGACGGCCAGATGGGCCTCCTGCTGGCCGTCTTCGCGCTCGGTCTCGTTCTCTTGGCGGCGTTGGCGCTGGTGCCCCGAAGGCGCGTCTACCTGGCCACGAACGTGCTCGTAGCGGCCTTCTCAGCGTTCCTGGCCGTCCAGCTGGTCCACATCTCCGTCCCGGCCATCGAACCGGTCGCACTCGGCTCACCACTGACTGGCGAATGGCTCGTGCTCAACGGCGGTCACAGCTCGCTGCTCAACGGTCACTCCCCGAACGAGAGCAACGCCTTGGACTTCGTCCGGCTGGGCGCGAACGGAAGAACGCACACCGGCGGCGCCCAGGCTGAGCTGAGCGACTACGCCGGCTTCGGCTGGCCGGTACTGGCCCCGGCTGCTGGCCAGATCGTCGAAGTCACCGACAACTACCCCGACAACCCGCCAGGCACCAACGGCGACCACGCCAACCACCTCACCATCAACATCGGCGGGGGCCGGTACGTGTCGATGGCACACCTCCAGCAGGGCAGCGTCACCGTGGCAGTAGGCGACGTCGTCCGCCGGGGTCAGGTCGTGGCCGCCGTAGGGAACAACGGACACTCGAACGAACCGCACCTTCACCTGCAGGTGCAAGACTCCCCGGTGGCCGCCGACGCACCCGGGACTGACCCGTTCGTCTTCGACGACGCCTCCATCGTTCGCGGCGGTCCGTGGCCGTGGGGCGACAGCCGAGAGCCCCGCACCGGCGACCTCGTCCGGTGGCCGACACCATGAGCACCAGCCTCCTTCCCGGACTGCGAGCCGGACACGGCAGGGCCGCAGCACTGGTAGCAGGAGGCATCTGCGGGCTCCTCCTGCTGAGCGCGTGCGCCGACTCATCCACCGACCCGCCCGCAGAGTCCGCAGACCTCTACCAAGTCGATGACGAGACGGCGCACCTGGAGTGCCGAGGAGCCGGGTCCCCAACCCTGGTGTTCCTGGGCGGCATGGGCTTCACCACGACGACCTGGGACGAACTACGCGAAGATCTCGGGCCCGAGGTCCGCACCTGTGCGTGGGACTACCCCGGCGTCGGCCACTCCACGGGTGGACAGATGATGACCGCCGCCACCGCCGCGTCCTCTCTTCACGGCACGCTGGACGCCGCGGGGGTGCCTCGACCTGTCATCCTGGTCGGTCACAGCATCGCGGGCCTGACCACCCGGCTCTACGTCGGCGAGCACCCGGATGAGGTGGCCGGCGTCGTGCTCCTCGACCCGACCGTCCCCTCCTTCGCGCGGATGTACGACGACAAGGAGTTCCGACCCGACTGGGACGGAACGATGAGCGCCCGCCAGGCGGAAGCCATCACAGCGTGGCCCGACATCCCGTTCGAGATCTTGCTGCACGACCCGGCCGTCTACGCCGCCGAGGAGGTGTGGAGTGAAGCCGTGGAGGCCCAATGGGGCACCGATGAGGCCTCCTTCGCAACCCTTACGCCTCAAGGCACGGTGAACGTTGTGAAGGACTCGGGCCACAACGTGCACCTGGACGCCCCTGACGTAGCCGTCGCGGCCATACGGCGCGTCGTCGAGACCGCGGCGGCCAAGAACTGACTCCCCCACCCACCACGTCATTGACGCTCGAGCATCCGAACGACGTCCGCTCCCCTAGTACTTGCCAACTCGGAAAGTACCTAGCATAGTTTCCAACATGGAAAGCACGTCACCGCCGCACCACGACCCTGACGACCCCGGGCATGCTTTGGCTGCAGCAGACCGTGCGAGCCACCGCCTCGCGGCTGGTCTGCGGCTGCCCGCGGGGTTCCACCCGGCGTTGGCCGCCGCGATGGCTGTCCAGATCGGGACCGCCGCCTACGGCATCGCCGCTCAGTCGGGCACGGGGCTCGCCGTGGCGCTGGCAGGCGTCATGGTGTTCCTGGGTGTCGCCGCGCTGGCTCTGCACCGCTTCCGGCAGATCAACGGCGTCAGGGTTGACGGTCTGACCAGCCAGGTCGTCCTAGGAACCGGAACCCTCGCCACGGGCATCTACGTGTGCACGTTCGGGGCCGCCACCTGGGCTGCCTTCGAGTCCCAGTGGTGGATCGTCGTTGCAGCGGCCGTCGTGGGAGGAACCGGGTACGCCCTGTCCGCCCGGCAGTGGTGGCGCGCCTACCAGCAGGACCCGGTCGAGCACGCCGGCGGCGTCTCACCGCGGGCGCTCGCTGTCCTCGCGGCAGTCGCCTGCCTCGGGCTCGTCGTCCTGCTCGTCAACAGCTGATGCCGCGTCTCGACCCGCTCATCCACGCACCCGCCCGGCTCCAGGTGGTCACCACGCTCTCGGCCGTGTCCGAAGCAGAGTTCGTCACCCTGCGCACCGCCCTGGACGTGAGCGACTCCGTGCTGTCCAAGCACATCTCCGCACTGGCAGAGGCCGGCTACGTGCGCAGCCGGAAGTCGGTCCACGCCGGCCGGCGCACTACCTGGATCACGTTGACCCCCGCCGGTCGCGCGGCCCTGCGGGCACACGTCGCGGCGCTACGCGAGCTGATCGCCGATGTCGACTGACGTCGCGGCGGAGGCCCTGCGGACGATCCTGAGCCAGCAGATCGCCCGCGTCTCCCACCGTGCCGCCATGGCACCTCGGGGCCATGGCTGGAGCCGGCGCCCCGTGGTCGACCGCCGACGACCTCGAACGCTACCTCCGCGCCCTGGTCATCCCCGGGCCGAGCTCAATGCCGACCGCGTTGGATCTCGTGCAACAGACTCGGGTGACCGCGAACCGATGGGTCCGGGTCGCCTTGGGCTGGCATCTGTCCCCGCTACGGAGCACGGCACACACAGTCATCTGGCACAACGGAGCGACAGCAGGCAGCTACGTCGGCTTCGTGCCCCAGGCGCAGCTCGGCGTGCTGGTCCTGACGAATACCGGTCGGTCGGTCGACGCACTCGGGGTGCGACTCCTCGCCGCGCTCGCCGACGCTGCGCACGCGTGACTCACGCTCCCCTGACCTGGCAACGAGCGGGTGGCACCAGCACAACGCCCCTCTTGACGCTACACAAGGCGTGCGGACCGGCTCTCAGTCGACTGTCGGTGGTCGCCCATGCTGCCGACCAGGTGGTTGATCCCGCTTCGGTCTGACTTAAGGACCGATCGCGCCGTCGACCGGGAGGGAGAGTGCGGCGTGTCCTGGCATGCGGGCGATCACGCCTGAGGGCCAGCCTGCCCGCCGTCGTGCACCAGGATGGCGATCTGCACCCGGTTGCTGAGGTTCAGCTTGCTGAGCACCCGGGACACGTGGGCCTTGACGGTCGCTTCACTCATGAAGAGCATCGACGCGATCTCGGCGTTGGAGGCCCCGGCGCCGACTGCGGTGGCAACCTCGCGTTCTCGATCGCTGAGGCCCTCGAGCTTCTCTGCGGCCGCGTGTCGCCGCTCGGAGGCGACCGAGGGCGCGAAGTGGGACAGCAGGGTGCGCGTCACCGACGGCGAGATGATCGCATCGCCGGCCGCTACGAGGCGGATCGCGGCCAGGATGTCGCCCGGTGGGGTGTCCTTGACCAGGAAGCCGCCGGCGCCTGCGCGTAGCGCGGCCACGACGTGCTCGTCGGCCTGGAACGTGGTCAGCACGATGACCTGGGGTGGCGGGTCGAGAGCACGCAGCGCCGCCGTGGCCGTGATGCCGTCCATGTGCGGCATCCGAATGTCCATCAGGACCACGTCGGGGCGGTGTTGCCGCACGGCGGCGACGGCGGAGGCTCCGTCATCGGTCTCGCCCACCACGTCGATGTCGTCAGCGGAGGACAAGATGAGGCGTAGCCCGGACCGGACCAACGCGTCGTCGTCGACCAACAGCACCCTCACGGTTTCCATGTCAGGTTCGCCTCCACCACGAAGTCTCCGAACCCGTCGGGTCCCAGGTTCAGCGTTCCTCCGGCCAACGCCACTCGTTCCCGCAAGCCCACGAGGCCCGCGCCGGCACCGGGCAGGGTCGACACCGCGCTCGTTCCTACGGGATGCGGGTTGCGGACGCTGATGTGCAGCCCGCGAGATGGCGACCCTGCGACTCGTACCCGACCCGTGGCGCCATGCGCGTGCTTGCGGATGTTGGTCAGCGCCTCTTGGACGATGCGGTAGGCGTCGCGCCCCAACGGTGCGGGCACGCACTCGGCTTGTTCGACATCCATCTGAAAGTCGACGTCCATGCCCGCCGCGCGCGTCTCCTCCACCAGACGCCGGATGTCACCCAACGTCGGCTGCGGAGCCACGCCTTCCGGTTCATGCGCGCCGTCGGTGCGCAGTACGCCGATGACGCTGCGCAGCTCTTCGAGGGCCTGTCGTGCGGTGACGCGAAGAAGTGCCGCCGTTTGTCGAACCTCGCTGGGCGGCAGGTTGGGGTGTACCTCGAGTCCTCCGGCGTGCAGCGCCATCAGCGAGATCCGGTGTGCCAGCACGTCGTGCATCTCGCGGGCGATGCGAGTGCGTTCGGCTACCCGCGCCCTCTCCTCGTTCAGTTCCTTGTCGGCCTCGGCACGCAGCGCGCGTTCTCGCAACGACAGGAGCAGTTGTCGACGGGCTCTGATGAACATCCCCCAGCCGCTCGCCGCGAGCACCAGCGGCATCACGAACGCCAGGACCGCACCGGGGCCGGTGGTCGGGCTGTAGAGGGCGAAGGCAAGCAGCGAGGGGACCCACAACAAACCCACCAGCACGGTCGAACGTGCGGGGCGGTGCACGGCCAGGGACGACAAGGCCAGGAGTCCGGCGGGTGTCGCCGAGCTCGACACCACACCAGCGAGCAGGCACATCAGCGCGACTCCCAGAGGCCACCGCCGCCTCCACCACAGCGCCCCGCAGGCCAGCACGCCGGCGGCGACATCAACGACTATCTGGCCGGTCGTCCAGGGGTCAGGGTTGTCGTGCAGCTCGGGGCTGAGGAACAAGGCACCCAGCGCGGCGGCGAGAACGACCAGCAGGGCGTCGACCGTCCGCTCCCGACCCGCATGTCGCAGAGTCGGGTCAGGCAAGGGCAGTTCGTCGGACGCCGCCGCCGGGGCCCGCACCGCGGCGGTCCATGACGACCGCGACCAGGACACGTCCCCACCGTAGACCTGCCCAGCGGCGCGCAACATCAACGAAAGTCGAGACGCCCATGGCCGAAGGGCGACGGACGGTGGGCGCACTCCTCGCACGTCGGACCAGCGAGGTAGCACTGCAGCCGATGTGTTCGACGTCCACACGGGGCGAGGGTGAAGACACCCCAGATACCCAACCTCCGAAAGGAACCGTCATGAACATCTCGCAGCAACCCCGAAGCACGCTCCTCGCCCCTCCCGCCTCTCCCACGCCGCGGTCGGAGCTCTCGCTGCCCACGTGGCGACTCAACCTGATGCGCGTGGGATACCTCGTCATGGGCGGAGGCCTGGTCATCGTCAAGTGGCCTGAGCTCTGGGCCCACGACCCGTGGGAGCTCGATCACGGAACCGTGCTCACCATGCTCGTCGCGATGTCCGTGCTGGCCCTGCTCGGACTACGCTACCCGCAGCAGATGCTGCCCATCTTGCTGTTCGAGGTGGGCTGGAAGGCGCTCTGGCTGGGAGTCGTTGCGCTGCCGCTGTGGCTCGACGGCAACCTCACCGGCGCCCTGTGGGAGAACACCATCAAGGTGCTCTGGGTGATCATCGTGGTCGCGGTCGTTCCGTGGCGTCACGCCTTCCGCCAGTTCGTCCTGGCGCGCGGGGAGAGGTGGCGCTGAGATGAGCAAGATCATCACCACCCACCTCACCTTGGACGCACCGGTCGAGGACGTGTGGGAGACCCTCACCACCCTGCCGGCATACGGCGAGTGGAACCCGTTCGTCACCTCAGCGTCCGGCATGTTGGCGCCCGGCGAACGTCTCGACCTGACGATCCATCCGCCGGGTGGTCGGCCGATGAGGTTCAAGCCCTGGGTCACCGCCGTCGACGAGCACCGGTACGTGGAGTGGCTGGGGCGCGTCGGTATGCCCGGCATCTTCGACGGCCGGCACAGCTTCACACTCACACCGTTAGCGGGTGGTCGGACGCTGCTGCAGCAGTCAGAGACCTTCAGTGGGGCGCTCATTCCGTTCGCGAGCTCAGTGCTTGACCGCACCCGTGTGGGGTTCGAGCAGATGAACGAAGCGCTCGGGCACCGAGTTGGCAGACCGCGCCCTCACCCGCCGGAAGCCTCTGCTTCAGTGAGATGACCGACGACCACGGCCGACACAGGTGTCCTCGAATCACGACAGGCGTTGAGACGTGGCCATTCCGCTCACCGACGCGGTAGAGATGCGAGCGAGCGGAATCGAGCAAGCTCATCCTCGGAGATGTCCACGGTGATGGCCCTAGCGATGACGGCGTCTGGTCCTTCAGGGTGCTCACCCTCGGTCGGCTCCGTTGCGGTGACGGGGACCTCGGCCCGGGTGTTCGCCTGCCGACCGGACAGCCGGTCGGGCAGCATCCGCCCGATCTGGAGGATGTCGTCGTACGTGAACCAGACGCCCCTTTGCCACTTGCCGGGCTTCCCGGTGCGCTGGTGGGGCACTGCCCTCTTCGACACCAAGGTCCTGAGGATGGAGTCCTTGAGCTGGAGGATCTCCGCTGCCTCCTGTCGGGAGTAGCGTCGAAGTGTCTTGAAGTCGTCGTCTACCGAGGTCATGCCGGGAAACGTCCGGCGTTCTTCGGCGGGCGCAATGGGGGGCAACCTGGGGGGCAAACGCGCCGCTCAGCACCGCTCACGACCGCTCAGCGCCGCTGGCGACCGCTTGGATCCGCAGGTGGATTGCGTGACTCCTGACCACGCGGCCAGGACCGGCTCGATGGCGGGTTCAATTCCCGTTACTCACCCTGCTGGATCGAGCCCCTGACTGCAGAGATGCGGTCAGGGGCTCGATCCATGTTCGGCCCGCCGCACCGGCACCCGGATGGGCACCCGGGCGTGACCGATCGGGTTGGCCTCGGCGACCCGGTCCATGGCGTCGATGATGTTGCGCAGGTTGATGATCAGCGCCCCGTAGACCGGCCACTCGGGCGAGCGCTCGGTGGACCGGAGATCCTCGGTGAGCACCTCGAGCCGGCGGCGTACGGCGAGCAGCGCGTCGGGATCCGCCGCGCTGGTCGCCCGCCCCGTGTCGCCCAGCATCGAGATCCACTGGTCGGCGAAGGACTCCCCCCACGTCTCACGGTGAGCCTGCTGGCTCCCGAGCGTGCGCGCCAGGCTCCGCGTCTCGGCGATGGCCTGCTCCATGCGGCGGAGCAGTCCGTGCCACTCGCGGGGGTTCTTCATCACCCGCGCCGAGCGGCGTGGGTTCATCCGGGCGCTCTCCTCGGCCTGCCGCACGAGCGCCCAGGCCTGGTCGACGTCGCCGTCCAGGTCTCGGGTGCGGTCGATCCACGCGTCGACGTCGTCGTCCTGGCAGCCGTCCCCGAGACCGCCGGCCATGTCCGTGAGGAGCTCGCCGATGCCGTCGTCGATGCGGTCGAGGGCCTTGGCCGCGGTGTGCCGGCGCAGCGGCGGCCACACGAGGACGTTGACGAGCAGGCCGACCGCCACGCCGATCGCGGTGTCGAGGAGCCGCGCGACGAGCACGACGTCGTCCTCGAAGCCGGTGGTGAGCACCACCAGCCCGGTGGTCGCGATCGTCGTGGCCTCCGCACCCAGCCACGGCACGGCGCCCAGCACCAGTGCCACCACCAGCAGCAGCGTGATCGCCCCGGTGGTCAGGCCGAAGGCCTCCCCCACCACGGTGGCGAGCAGGACCGCGACGACGGTCGCAGCGACCTGCTGCATGCCCTTGGAGAACGTGCGGTAGACCGTGGCGTGCACCACGAGCAGGGCCGCCCACGGCGCGAGGAACGGCTGCTGCAGGTCCAGCACGCTCGCCGCGATGACCCACGCCGCGACGGCCGCCAGCACCGTCTTGGCCAGCTGGAGGACGTCGTTCCACCAGATCGGGTCACCGAGCTTGTCGTCGACGCGATCCCTCCATCTCTCCCACACGTTCGCCCTCATGCGGTGCTCCTCTCCCTCACCGATCGACACTACGGAGGTCGGGAGGAGGTGCAAGTCGGGACAACCCCTACGGGCGGGACTCTCGACCGCCTCACGCCAGGGACAGGAAGAGCTTCTCCATCTTCTTCACGTCGAGACTGTCGATGTCGCCGTCACCGGCGGCGAGGCACTGCTGCAGTCCCGAGGCGACGATCGCGAAGCCGGCGCGGTCCAGCGCCTTGGACACCGCGGCCAGCTGGGTGACCACGTCCTCGCAGTCGCGACCCTCCTCGAGAAGCCGCAGCACGCCGGCGAGCTGCCCCTGTGCGCGCTTGATGCGGTTGATGACGGGCGTCATCTGGTCGGGATCGAGCTGCATCGGTCCTCCTCGTCGGGCTGGGCGGGCGGCGGGTGCCGCGGTCCCAGCATACCCCCCGGGGTGTTTTGCGTTTCGCCGCAGATACCCCCTAGGGTATCGGCATGGCACGCCCGACCGACCTCACCGTCCTCGTGATCGACACGCCCACGCTCGGTGACCGCAGCTACCTCGTGCACGACGGCGAGGTGGCGTTCGTGGTCGACCCCCAGCGCGACATCGACCGCGTGCTGACCCTCCTCGAGCAGCAGGGCGTACGCCTCACGCACGTCCTCGAGACCCACATCCACAACGACTACGTCACCGGCGGCCTCGCGCTCGCGGAGCGGACCGGTGCCCACTACCTCGTCAACGGCGAGGACGACGTCTCCTTCGCCCGCACCCCGGTGGCGGACGGGGACGTCGTCGAGGTGGGTGGACGCATGCGCGTCACCGCGCTGGCGACCCCCGGCCACACGTTCACCCACCTCTCCTACCTCCTCGTCGACGCAGCTGCCGATGGTGATGACCAGCACGTCGGCGTGTTCTCCGGCGGGTCGCTGCTCTACGGCGCGACCGGACGCCCCGACCTCCTCGGGCCCGAGCACACCCACGCCCTGGTGCACCACCAGCACGCCTCGGCCCACCGGCTCGCCGAGCTGCTGCCCGACGAGGCGGAGGTCTACCCCACCCACGGCTTCGGCTCCTTCTGCTCCGCCACCCAGTCCGACGCCACGACGTCGACCATCGGCCGGGAGAAGCAGGCGAACCCCGTCCTCACCCAGGACGAGCAGACCTATGTCGAGGAGCTGCTGGCCGGGCTCGGCCCGTGGCCGGCCTACTACGCGCACATGGCGCCGGCCAACGCCGCCGGCCCCGCCGAGCCCGACCTGACTCCCCCGGCGGTCGCCGACGCGACCGAGCTGCGCCGGCGCATCGAGGCCGGGGAGTGGGTCGTCGACCTGCGCCACCGCACGGCCTTCGCCGCGGGCCACGCCCCCGGCACGCTCAACTTCGGCCTGGACGGCGGCTTCGCGACCTACCTCGGCTGGCTCGTCACCTGGGGCACGCCGATCACGCTCCTCGGCGCGACCGCCCAGGACGTGGCCGAGGCGCAGCGCGAGCTGGTCCGCATCGGGATCGACCGCCCCGCAGCCCACGCCACCGGCGGCCCGGAGGACTGGAGCGACCGCGAGCCCAGCTCGTTCGCCACGGCGACGTTCGCCGACCTCGCCCAGGTGCGCCACCACCGCGAGGTCGTCGTCCTCGACGTCCGCCGCAGCGACGAGCACGACGCCGGGCGCATCGACGGTGCCGTCAACGTCCCGCTGCACGAGCTGTGGGACCGCCTCGGCGAGGTGCCGGACGGGGAGGTGTGGGTGCACTGCGCCAGTGGCTACCGCGCGTCGGTCGCCGCCTCGATGCTCGACGCCGCCGGGCGCACCCCGGTCGCGATCGACGACTCCTTCGACCACGCCGACCAGGTGGGCCTGCACCTCGTGGGGCCTGACGCGTGATCGAGCTCCTCCTCGCCGTCGTCGCCGGCGCGCTCATCGGCCTCAGCCTGGGTGCGCTCGGCGGCGGTGGCTCCGTCCTGGCCGTCCCCGTGCTGCTCGCGCTCGGCCAGTCCCCCGCGCAGGCGACCACCGGGTCGCTCGTCGTCGTCGGCGTGACCTCCCTCGCGGGGGCCGTCACCGCCCGACGTGCCGGCAGCGTGCTGCTGGCGCGAGGGATCGCGTTCGGGACGGTCGCGATCGGCGGCGCCGTGGCGGGGGCACACCTGTCGTCCGCGGTCCCCGAGCCGGTGCTCCTGGCCGCCTTCTCGGCACTGATGCTGGTGGTCGCGAGCCTGATGACGGTCCGTCTGCTGCGCAATCGCCGGCGGTCCCGGGGCGACCACTCATCACCGGTCGAGCGTCCGCGCCTCGACGACCCGATCATCACGTTCAGCCCCACCTTCATGTGCCAGTGCCCCCGCGCCCTCAAGGTGCTCGTGACGGCGACCGTCGTTGGGCTGCTCACCGGGTTCCTCGGCGTGGGCGGCGGCTTCCTCGTCGTGCCCGCCCTCGTCCTCGCCCTCGCGCTGCCCATGCGCTATGCCGCGGGCACGTCGCTGGTCGTCATCACCATCACCAGCACGGCAGCCCTCGCCGCCCGTGCCGGGGTCGGCGTCGTGCCCGACTGGCGCCTCGTGGCCGCGCTCACGACCACCGCGGTGGCCGGCTCCGTCCTCGGGGCCCGACTCGCCGCACGCACCGACACCACCCGGCTGTCCGCAGCCTTCACCGGGCTCGTCCTCGCCGTGGCGGCGTACGTCGCTGCGCAGGCGCTGCCCGCCCTGGTCTGACCCCTCACCCATCACTCACCCAAGGAGATCCACCATGTGCCGAGCAGTGCGATGCAAGACCTGCGGCAGGACCACCTGGGCCGGCTGCGGCCAGCACGTCGGGCAGGTCAAGGCCGGTGTCCCGGCGAAGGACTGGTGCAACGGCCAGCACACCGCAGCCGAGAAGGCCGCCAGCGGCTCGGGTGGCGGCCTCCTGTCCCGGCTCTTCGGCCGCTGACCGTCACGGGTGGTACGCCGCCCGGTGCGGTCGCGGCGTCGCGAGCAGCACCGGGCACGTGGCCTCCCTGAGCACGGCGCGGGCGACCGGACCGATGTGCGAGCCGATCGGCACGAGCGGGTCGTGGCGACCGATCACGAGCAGCTCGGCGTCGGCGGAGCACTCGACCAGCACCTCGGAGGCCCGGCCCTGATCCACCCGTACGTCGGCGTCCRTCGCGGCCGACAGGTCGCCGACGCGGTCGAGCGCGGCGCACACCTCCGCCCGGGCGCTGTCCGACCACCCTCGGACCTCCTCGGCCGTGAACGAGCGCTCGTAGGGCGCCGGAATCGACCACGAGTGGACGAGCCGGAGCCGGGCCCCGCGCGCGTGCGCCTCGGCGAGCGCCGCGCGCAGCACCTCGTCCGCACGTTCGGGCACGTCGACGCCTGCGACGACCACCCGCGGCTCCCCGTCGGGCCGCCACCCGCTCGGTACGGCGACCACGGGGACCCTCAGGTGCGCGGCCACGCCGCCCGCGACGGTGCGGTTCACGATCCTCGACAGCCGGGACAGGTGCCGGTGCTCCAGCACGACCATCCGAGCGGTCCGGCCGACCTCGACGAGCGCGCCCACCGGGGTGCCCCGGACGAGCTCGTGGGTGACGGGCACGGCGTCGCCGACGAGGTCGTCGGCCACCTTCACCGCCTCGGCCAGGCGCGCGGCGCCCCAGGCCTCGACGTCGGCAGCGGGGATCAGCACGTGGTCGGCCGGGATCGGGGTCAGGTCGACGGCGTGCACCAGGTGCAGCCCGCACCCGGCGCGCACGGCCTCCGCGGCGGCGAACGCCAGAGCCGACTCGAACTCTTCGGGCCCGACCCCGACAACGATCCGGGGTCCGTGTGCGGTGGTGCGCTGCTCGGTCATGGCGTCCTCCTCGGCTGTTCCTGTGCCTCCACTCTTCGCCGGTATCGGCGTCGCACGAAGGGCCGTTGGACCCCGCGAGGGACGGCAAAGGGCCCTGCTGCGAGGGCGTCGCCGGGAGCAGGCTGGAGGTGAGCCTGAGGAGGTCGACATGCGCGCACTGCGTCTGAACCAGTGGAAGAGCGAGCCGGTTCTCGAGGAGGTCCCCGTCCCCGCGCCGGGCCCGGGTGAGGTCCTGGTGCAGGTCGGCGCCGCCGGCGCGTGCCACTCCGACCTGCACCTCATGCACGAGTTCGAGCCGGGCATGCTGCCCTACGACCCGCCGTTCACCCTCKGGCACGAGAACGCCGGCTGGGTGCACACCGTGGGCCAGGGGGTCACCGGGCTGGAGGTCGGACAACCGGTGGCGATCGTCGGCGCCTGGGGCTGCGGCACGTGCGCGCACTGCGCGGCCGGTCTGGAGACCTACTGCGAGCGCCCCGACCTCGCACCGGTGCCCGGCGGCGGTGGCGGGCTCGGCCTCGACGGCGGGATGGCCGACTACCTGCTGGTCCCGGCAGCGCGCCACGTCGTCCCGCTCCCCGACGGGTTGGAGGTCGTCGACGCCGCCCCGCTCACCGACGCGGCGCTGACGCCGTACCACGCCGTCCGACGCTCGCTGGGCAAGCTCGGCCCCGGCAGCACCGCCGTCGTGATCGGCGTCGGCGGACTCGGCCACCTCGGGCTGCAGGTCCTCACGGCGCTGACCGCCGCGCGCATCGTCGCCGTCGACGGCCGCGACAGCGCGCGGGTCCGGGCGAGCGACCTGGGTGCCGACCTCGTCCTGGAGCCGGGGCCCGAGACCGCCGCCCGCATCCGGGAGGCCACCGGCGGGCGCGGCGCCGACGTGGTCCTCGACTTCGTCGGCTCCGACGAGACCCTCGCCACGGCGGCCGCCTGCGTGCGCCAGCTCGGGGACATCACCATCGTGGGGATCGCCGGCGGCACCCTGCCGGTCTCGTTCTTCGGCGTCCCCTACGAGGTGAGCGTGCAGACCACCTACTGGGGCAACCGCGCCGAGCTGGTGGAGGTGCTCGACCTGGCCGGCCGCGGGCTGCTCCACGCCGCGACGAACATCTACCCGCTCGAGGATGCCCTCGCCGCGTACGACGACCTGGCGCGCGGCCGGGTGGAGGGACGGGCGGTCGTCGTGCCGAACGACACGTTCCGGCGGTGACGTCGGTGTCGCGCCCGGGAGGACCTTGTCGAGGGTCTACGTTTGATCGGTGAACGCGGCCAGGAACAGCTATGACGTGGTGGTCGTCGGCGGCGGCCACAACGCCCTCGTGAGTGCCGCCTACCTCGCCCGCGCCGGGCTCTCGGTGGTCGTCCTCGAGCGGCTGCACCACACCGGTGGGGCCGCGGTGTCGGTCGAGCCGTTCGCCGGGCAGCCCGCCCGGCTCTCGCGCTACTCCTACCTCGTCAGCCTGATGCCGGAGCAGCTGATGGCCGACCTGGACCTCGACGTCCGGCTCGCGTCGCGCACCACCGCGTCGTACACGCCCTGGACGCGCGGCGAGCGCTCCGGCGGCCTGCTGGTCGAGCGGCCCGAGGGCGAGGCGACGCGTGCGTCGTTCCTCGACCTCACCGGGGGCGAGGACGAGTACGCCGCCTGGGAGGCGTTCTACGGCGAGGTCGGCCGGCTGGCCGAGGCCGTGGCCCCGACGCTGATGCAGCCGCTCCCCCTCGAGCGGGACGTCCGCGCCCTGGTCGACGAGCGCATCTGGGCCGACGTGGTCGAGGAGCCGCTCGGCCGTGCGATCACCCGGCGTTTCGCCGACGACACGGTGCGCGGCGTCGTCGCCACCGACGCGCTCATCGGCACGTTCGCCTCGATGGACGACCCCTCGCTCGTGCAGAACCGGTGCTTCCTCTACCACCTCATCGGCAACGGCACCGGCGAGTGGCGGGTGCCGATCGGCGGGATGGGCGCGGTCACCGACGCGCTCGCGCGGGCCGCCGTCGACGCCGGGGCCGAGATCGTCACCGGCGCGGGCGTCGGATCCATCACGCCCGGCCCGGACGGCGCCGAGGTGGTGTGGCACGACGGCGAGCGCGAGCACTCGGTCACGGGCCGCCGCGTGCTGTCCGGCGTCGCCCCCTGGGTGCTGCGGATCCTGCTCGGCGAGGGCGAGGACCCCGACACCAAGCCCGCTGGCTCCCAGCTCAAGATCAACTTCCTGCTCGACCGGCTGCCCGCCCTGCGATCGGGCGTCGACCCGGCCGTCGCCTTCGCCGGGACCCTCCACCTCGCCGAGGACTACTCGACCATCGAGCAGGCCTACACCGCCGCGGCCGGCGGCTCGGTGCCGGACCCGATGCCGGGCGAGGTCTACTGCCACAGCCTCAGCGACCCGTCGATCCTCGGCGACCGGGCGGGCTCGGCCCACACGCTGACCTACTTCGGCCTCCACACTCCGGCCGGGCTCTTCGACGCCGACCCGGGGGCCAAGGACGTCGCGGTGCAGCGGGCGCTGGCCTCCCTCGACGCGGTGCTGGCCGAGCCGCTCGCCGACTGCCTCGCCACCGACGCCGACGGCCGGCCGTGCATCGAGGCCAAGATCCCGCAGGACGTCGAGGCGGACCTGGCGATGCCGGGCGGCCACATCTTCCACGGCGACCTCGACTGGCCGTGGGCCCCCAACCGGTCGCGCCTCGAGACCCCCGCCCAGCAGTGGGGCGTCCAGACCGGCCACGACTCCGTGCTCCTCTGCGGCTCGGGGGCGCGGCGCGGCGGAGCGGTCTCCGGCCTCGGCGGTCACAACGCGGCGCAGGCCGTCCTCGCCGACCTCTGACCGGCCACGGGGCGAGGCCACCTCGATTTCGCCTGCCGATCACGACGCTGTAGTGTTCTACTCGCTTCACCGCCTGCGCCATTAGCTCAATTGGCAGAGCAGCTGACTCTTAATCAGCGGGTTCGGGGTTCGAGTCCCTGATGGCGTACAGATCAAGCCCCTGACCAGTGAAAACGCTGGTCAGGGGCTTTCTCGTTGCCCGTCCTGTGCCCGTTAAGTGCCCGGAAAGTCGGGTCCTTGATCGGCTCAGAGCTGCCTCTGGCCTACTGCGACTCGGGCCCGCGGGCTTCCGGCCGGCCCAGGATCGTTGCGGCTGCCGCGACGGTCGTCTTGCGGCCCATGTAGACGTCGGTGGTCATTGACGGGTTGCGGTGGCCGAGCTGGTCGGCCACCTGGCGGGCGCTGATGCCGGCCTCGTCGAGGCGGGTGGCGACGGTCTTGCGAAAAGTGTGCGAGGTGACCCACTCGAACCCGATGCGGTCGAAGAGGCGTCGCAGCTCGCCGGTGGTGTTGGAGCGGTTGCGGACCTTGCCGAGCGGGGAGGGGAAGAGGACCTCGTCGGTGTTGATGGCGGTGTCGGCGATGCGGCGCTGGAGGGTCGCGACCACATGGGGCGGGAGGGCGAGGACCCGCCAGCCGGCGTCGGTCTTGGTCCATTCCTGGATGCCGCCGTCGGTGGTGGTGGCGGTGATCTCGACAACGCCGGCGTCGAGGTCGAGGTAGTGCTGCCGGACGGCGCTGGCCTCGCCGATGCGGGTGCCGGTGGCGGAGAGGAACTCGATCAGGTCGACGAGGTCCATCTCGTGCGCCTTGGGGTCCGCGGCGACCTTGTCGAGCAGCTCGGCATGCTCGGCGACGCTGAGGGCTCGGGGTGACTGGCGACGCGGCGCCTCCAAGCGGCGTGCCTGTCGGACCGGGTTGTCACGCAGCGCTCCGTGGTCGATGGCGAGCTGGACCATGCCGCTGAGCACCGAGCGGGTCATCTTGGCGGTGCCGTAGCCGTGCTTGCGCGCGATGGCGGCGAGGAATCGGTTGATGGCCGGGACGGTGATCTCGCGGACCTGCAGGTCACCCATGCCGGGCTTGATCACCTCGACGGCGAGCCTGGTGTAGCGCTCGCGGCTCGCGGGAGCCAGGCTGGCTCGGGCGGCGACGTCCTCTACGTAGACCTCGATCAAGGCCTTCACGCGAATGTGACCGGTTACCGCAGAGGCGGTGGGGTCTTGTCGCTCGGTGATGGCCAGCTTCAGCGCGGAGATCGCGTCGCTCTTGGTGGGTCGAAAGCGAGCGATCTGGGTGACGGTTCCGTCGTAGTCGCGGTACCGGACGCGGGCCCGCCAGCTGCCGTTGGGCATCTGCAGGCTGCTGATGTCGCCCCAGGTGCCGACCGTCAGGGGTGGTCGTCCGGTTCGCATCGTCTCTGCTCCCTTCCTTACCGGTCTCGAGCCAGCGGCGACGCTGCTGTCACGCATCTAACCCCAACTGTCGGTCCACCTTTGCGATTCCTGGTGCGACCTGTGGAGAGCGTGGGCCGCCAGGCCACCTGTGGACAGCTGACGCGTTCGCCGGCGCTAGCGCCGGCTCCGTCAAGCGATGTCGGTGTCGGCCTGATCTTTCTGGTCGTTGATCCAGGAGCGGAGGTCGCCGATGGTGGTGAGGAGGTGGCGGCCGATCTTGAAGAAGCGGGGGCCGTCGCCGCACTGGCGCCACCAGCGCAGGGTGTTGACAGGTACCCGGAGGATGGCGGCGACCTCCGCGAGGGTTAGTAGGTCCTCGTCCTTGCCGTCGGGAATGGAAACGGTGGTGATGGTGGAGATGCTCATCTCAGGTCCTTGTAGGAATCGAGTGGCCGCGAGGCGGTCTCGGGCCTATCTGTGCTGAGTAGAAGCAACCTCGTGTTGGTGAATTCGGCCATCGAGTCGGCGGTAGCCGGCGACGTCCGGTGCTGCTCCGGTAGTCACCTAGGGATTCGAGTCGGCTCGGGACGCTCTCGCTGTAGCCAACGACTTTCAGGGGCCGATGCCCCCTTCTCTCCGCCGACGTCAGCGATGCACGGGGACGACGCCGTCCCGAACTTGGAGCCGCGCGCCTGCGGGAAGTTCCTCTGCCCTCGCGGTCGGCGGCGCGTGTTGTCCCCGGAGTGTCCTTGGGGCGAGCCGGTTCTCGTCAAGCGGTCCTCACCATTAGTCGTGGCGGAACGATAACGGTGATTTCGGTCGGTCGTCGTCCCTCACCGAAACCCCCTCTGAACTGCCCGAACAGTGCTTCCTGCGACTCTGACGTTCACCGTCATCCGGCGTCGATTTCGGTGTTGGTGAGGGCAGATTGAGGGCAGAGAGGCGATCGAAGTGATGCTGCCATGAGTCTTCCGAAGGGGCGCGTCCCGGACGTCGACTCGTCGGCAAGGTGTTTATGGAGTGAGCAGGTTCCCGGGTCGAGTTCGGCGACGGTGAGAGCAGCCGCCTCCTAAGCGAAAGGTCGCAAGTTCGGCTCTTGCCTGGGGCACAGACGCAGAACCGCAGGTCAGTGCCGCGACAGCATCGCTGCGGGGCGACGTGGAATCTGGTCGCGCCCGAGCATCCGTGGTGGGCCGTCAATCAGTTTGTGGAAGGCCGGGGCGCTCGCACTGACCCGCTTCCCGTGATGTGGTCCCAGGACGTCGGTCCGGTCTGACCGGTGAGGGTGAGGGCGATGTCGTAGATCATGTCCTCCTGGCCGCCGACGAGCTTGCGCGTCCCGCACTCGAGTAGCAGGTCCCGAACGTCGACGCCGTACCGCTGCGACGCGACCTCAGCGTGGCGCAGGAACGAGGAGTACACGCCGGCGTAACCGAGGGTGAGGGTCTCGCGGTCGACGCGTACGGGCCGGTCCTGCAGGGGACGGACGATGTCGTCGGCAGCGTCCTGCAGCTTGAACAGGTCGCAGCCGTGCTTGAAGTCCATCAGGTCCGCCACCGCGATGAACGGCTCGATGGGGCAGTTACCTGCCCCGGCGCCGTGGCCGGCCAGGGAGGCGTCGACGCGGTAGACGCCGTTCTCGACGGCGACCACGGAGTTCGCGACCGAGAGGGAGAGGTTCTCGTGGGCGTGGATGCCGATCTCGGTGATCGGGTCGAGGACGTCGCGGTACGCCTTCACTCGAGCCGCGACGTCGCTCATCGTGAGCCGGCCGCCTGAGTCGGTTACGTACACGCAGTGCGCGCCGTAGGACTCCATGAGCTTGGCCTGCTTGGCCAGCTCCTCTGGGGGTGCCATGTGGGACAGCATCAAGAAGCCCGAGACGTCCATGCCGAGCTCACGCGCCGCGGCGATGTGCTGGGCAGCGACGTCGGCCTCGGTGCAGTGGGTGGCGATGCGGACGGAGCGGACGCCGAGGCTGTAGGCCTGCTTGAGCTCGTGGATGGTCCCCACGCCGGGCAGCAGCAGCGTCGTCAACCGGGCCTTTGTGAGCACTGACGCGGCGGCCTCGATCCACTCCCAGTCGGTGTTGCTGCCTGGTCCGTAATTCACTGAAGAGCCGGCGAGGCCGTCGCCGTGGGCGACCTCGATGGCGTCGACGCCGGCGTCGTCGAGGGCGATGACGATGCGCTGGACGTCCTCGGGCGTGATGCGGTGGCGCACGGCGTGCATGCCGTCGCGCAGGGTGACGTCCTGGACGTAGATGGGGGTGCTCATGCGAGGGCCTCCTGAGCGCTCGTCGGGGCAGCCGCAGAGGCCGCGGTCCTGGCGGCGATGCGCTCGGCCATCTGCACGGCGGCCGAGGTCATGATGTCGAGGTTGCCTGCGTAGGCAGGCAGGTAGTGCGCGGCCCCCTCGACCTCGAGGAACACCGACACCTGGTGCGTCGGCCGATCGGCGCCGGGCTCGAGAAGGGTGTGGACGGGCTGGTCGTCCGGGATGGGCGAGATCTGCACCTTCTGCTTGAGGCGGTAGCCCGGGACGTAGGCGGCGACGTCGGCGACCATTTTCTCCACCGACGCAACGATCTGCTCGTGCGTGTCGGGGTCGGGGGCGTCGACGAGCGCGAACACGGTGTCGCGCATCAGCAGCGGCGGGTCGGCCGGGTTGAGGATGATGATCGCCTTGCCACACTGTGCGCCGCCGACCTGCGTGATGGCCGCGGACGTGGTCTCGGTGAACTCGTCGATGTTGGCCCTAGTGCCGGGACCGGCGCTCAGCGAGGCGATGCTTGCGACGATCTCCGCGTACGCGACCGGGACGACCTGTGTGATGGCGGCGACGATCGGGATGGTGGCCTGACCGCCGCAGGTCACCATGTTGACGTTGGGTGCGTCGAGGTGTTCGTCGAGGTTGACGGCCGGGATGACGTAGGGGCCGATGGCGGCCGGGGTGAGGTCGATGAGCCGCTTGCCGAGCGGGCCGAGCTTGGCGGCGTTCGCCTCGTGCGCCTTCGCGGAGGTGGCGTCGAAGATGATGTCGATGTCGTCGAAGTCGGGCAGCGCCATGAGTCCGTCGACGCCCTCGTGGGTGGTCTGGACGCCCATCCGCTTGGCGCGGGCGAGGCCGTCGGAGTCGGGGTCGATGCCGACCATGGCGCCCATCTCGAGGTGCTTGGCACCGCGCAGCACTTTGACCATGAGGTCGGTGCCGATGTTGCCGGAGCCGATGATGGCCACCTTCGTCTTGCTCATCTCACTGCTCCTTGTTGGAGGAATCGGGGGTGCGGCCGAGGGACATGGAGACCGACCCGAGGCCGGTGACGTGCGCGGCGACCTGGGCGCCGGGCTCGATAGGTTTCATCGGGCCGAGTGCGCCGGAGAGGATGACCTGGCCGGCGCGCAGCGGCTCGCCGAGGTCGCGGGCCTGGCGTGCAAGCCACACGAGCGCGTTGACCGGGTCGCCGAGGCACGCGGCGCCGTTGCCTGTCGAGACCTCCTCGCCGTCGACGGTCATGGCCATCTCGACCTCGGCGGGGACGAACTCGTCGAGGGTCTTGTGGTCGGCGCCAAGGACGTAGGCGCCGGCCGAGGCGTTGTCGGCGACCGTGTCGGCGAAGCTGATGTCCCAGCCGGCGATGCGACTGCCGCACACTTCGATAGCCGCGACGGCGTAGTCGACGGCCTCGCGGACCTGCGCTGCGTCGAGAGGGCCGTCGGCGAGGTCCGTTTTGAGGGCGAAGGCGACCTCCGCCTCAACGCGCGGCTGCATCACCGCGTCCGCCGGGACCTCGGCACCGTGGGGGTACGCCATGTTGTTGAACAGGACGCCGAAGTCGGGTTGGTCGACTCCGAGCTGCGCCTGGACCGCCGGGGAGGTGAGACCGATTTTGCGACCCACCACTACCGCTCCGGCGGCGACCCGGGCTTCGGCGTTGCGACGCTGGACGGCGTACGCGGCGTGCAGGTCGTTGGGGCCGATGACGTCCCGCACTGGAGTGCACGGCTGCAGGGACGTGGCGGCCTCGTGGAGGCGTGATGCGGCCTCGACGACTCCCGTGGTGGCTTGGGTGGCGTCGGCTGTGCCGGTGCTAGTCGGGCTCATGCCCCACATCGTGAGGTGGTGCGCCCGGCACCTCCAACCAGATGGTTCCGCCCACCGGACCGGCAGGGGCAGAGTGGCTTTCCGCCAGCCGGAACGGTTCAGTTTCCGTCGGGGTCGTCGGGACGCATCGTGGGGGCATGGAACCGTACGCTCAGCTCGCAGACGCGACCGAGATCGACCCCACGCTCTACCGCGAGGTGCTCGGCCACTACCCCACCGGGGTGACGGTCGTGACGGCCTTCGATGGCGACGAGCCGATCGGCATGGTGGTCGGCACGTTCACGTCGGTGTCCCTGGACCCACCGCTGGTGGCGTTCATGCCCACAGTCACGTCCGGAACGTACGCCCGCTTGTCCCGGGCGTCGTCGTACTGCATCAACGTGCTGGCCCACGACCAGCAGGATCTGTGCCGCACGATGGCCACCCCTGGTGACGACAAGTTCGCGAGCGTCGCCTGGCATCGTTCCGAGGTCGGCGCACCGGTCCTGGAGGCGGCCGTCGCCCACGTCCACTGCACGCCGGAGCGGGAGATCGAGGCAGGGGACCACTACATCGTCCTGTGCCGGGTCCGCGGCCTCGAGGTCGCCCGACCTGTGACTCCCCTTTTGTTCTTCCAGGGCGGTTACGGCGGATTCTCGCCGGCCGGCATGGCCGCCCGCGGGGACGCGGACCTGATCGCCGCTCTCCGGCTTACCGACATCGCACGCCGTGAAGTTGAACGGGTGGCACAGCACTTGAAGTGCGAGGCGGCGGTCCTGGTCGGGGTGGGACCGGACGAGCTGACCACTGCGTTCAGCGCGTACGGCGGCACCGCCGAGATGGTCGAGCCGCTGGGACAGCGGATCCCTCTCATCCCACCGATCGGCGAGGCTTACGTCGCGGGCGCGGCAACCGAGGTTGTCGAGCACTGGCTGTCCAAGGTGAACCCGAAGGACCCGGAGCTGGTGGGGCAGTACCGCGCGCGGCTGGCGTCGGTGGAGCGACGCGGCGCCGGCGTCTCGTTCCTTGGCGGTGACGCGCCCGTCGAGTACGAGCAGCTCGGTGAGGCGCTGCGTGAGTACGGCACCGGTGAGCTGACCCCGGCCCGGGAGCGTGAGTTCCGCACCCTGCTGGCCAGCACCACGTGCTTCTTCCAGGACCGCGACCTCGACCCCACCGAGAATTACCGCGTCGGCGGCATCGTCGTGCCCGTGCGGAACCCCGAGGGCGACATCTCCATG
Source organism: Nocardioides sp. P5_E3 (assembly GCF_054049275.1). Lineage (NCBI taxonomy): Bacteria > Bacillati > Actinomycetota > Actinomycetes > Propionibacteriales > Nocardioidaceae > Nocardioides > Nocardioides sp. P5_E3. The sequence continues at coordinate 5,835 of NZ_JBFUMR010000003.1, read as the reverse complement.
CTTCTGCGCGCCACCCAGCTGCCGTCCGAAGGCACCGGCGCGCAGGTCGAGGAGTGGATCGCGACGGTTCAGCAAGCAGCTCGTGCGGTCGAGCGGCACCTTGCCGCGGCCGGCCGCAGCGCCCTGCGCGACTACCGGGCCTGGTACGACGCCGACTTCCCCATGTGAACCGCAGACTTGCAGCCCTTGGTAGTCGTGTGGACCCGGCTTGGCCGCCACCCCGGCCAAGCGCAAGAACCGCCCCGGAGGATCACCTCCGGGGCGGTTCGTTGTGCGGGCTCAGTCGGCCAGCGGGTGCATGATGCCCGGCGGCCGGTTCTTCGCCTCGGGGTCGAGCTTGTGGCCCCAGATGGCGGTCTGGTTGTACACCTGCGGCACCCAGGCGCCGTCCACCTCGATGCCGTCGTATCCGACCTCGATGTTGAACAGCGACGGAGTGGCGGCGTAGAAGCTGAACGTCTTGTCGTTCGTGTGACGGCCCAGCGACAGCGTCACCGGCACGTCGTACTCGTCGAGCATGTCGTAGGCCAAGCCCACGTCGTCGATGTCCTTCACCTGCAGCATCAGGTGGTTGAAGCCCGCCACGCCGGGAGGGCACTGACCCAGAGCGAGCGTGTGGTGGCGCTTGTTCACGTGGTAGAACCGCGAGTTCAGCGCGCCGGGGACGATGATCTTGTCCGACAGCTCGAACCCGAGAACACCTGAGAAGAACTCGTGGCCGGCCTCGATGTCCGGCATCAGCAGCAGGATGTGACCCAGCCCCTGGTCGCCGGTGACGAACCCCGAGCTCGCCCGCCCGGGACGGAACGTCGAGGGGTACAGGTGCTGTCCCCAGATGACCTCGTGGGGGAAGCCCCACGGGTCGGTGAAGGTGATGAGCCGGTCGACGTTGCGCTCCTCGGCCAGCTCACGCGAACCACGTTCGGCCGTGACGCCGGCGTGGGCGAGCTTGTCGACGATGACGTCGAGGTCCTCCTCGTGGTCGACCTGCCAGCCGAAGAAGCCGACCGAGTCCTGCTCGGCGGGGCGGACCTCGATGCGCCAGGCGGCGTCGTCAACCCTGACCCGCACGGCGCCGTCCGGGCCGTCGGGGGCGAGCTCGCCGCCGAGGAACCCGGTGCCGAAGCGGCGCCAGTCCTCCGCGCGGGGGGAGTTGACTCCCACATAGGCCAGTGACTTGATCATGCTGGTTACTCCTTCAGGTGGTCGGGCGCAGGTGTGGTCGGGCGGTGGGGCGGTGGGGTCAGACGTAGAGGGCGGGGGCGGCTTCGCCGCCGAGGTCGTGGGCGCCCCAGGCGGCGTAGATGTTCTCGGCGACGTTGCACACGTGGCTCAGGCCGACCTGCAGGTCGCGCCAGTAGCGCTCGTTGGGGAAGTCGGTGCGGATGCCGCTGGCGCCGGAGATCTTGTAGATCCGGTCGATGGCGTCGGCCGCTCTGCGGGAGGCGCGGACCTGGTCGCGGCGGAAGACGAGCCGCTGGTCGTAGGAGACGTCGCCGCCGCGTGAGACGTGGTCGTAGAGCTCGCGCATCGAGTTGAGGAGGTGGGAGCGGCTGGCGGCGACGTCGGCGGCGGCCTCGCCGTAGACCACGAGGTGGGCTGCGTCGTTCTTGGCGACGTTGCCCGCGACGGAGACGCGGGTGGTCATGTAGTCGTGGTAGGCCGCGAGGGCGCCTTGGGCGATGCCTTGGGTGCCGGCGGCGATGGCGGCGGAGAACATGATGGGGAACTTGACGCGGTAGAGCGGCTTGCCGGCCTGGCGGTCCTCGTGGACGCCTTCGACCATCTTCATCGCTTCGACGACGCGGTGGTCGGGGACGAAGACGTCGGTCATGCGGACGTCCTTGGAGCCGGTGCCTTGGAGGCCCATGACGTTCCATGAGTCCTCGACGATCTGGTAGTCGGCGCGCGGGATGACGAAGTGCCGCATGTCGGGCGGGCCACCGTTTCCTGCGACCTGGCCGTCCTCGTTGAGCACGAAGCCGCCGAGGATGACCCACTCGGAGTGGTCGGTGCCGGTGGAGTAGGGCCATTGGCCGGTGAACAGGAAGCCTCCGTCGACGCGGGTGGCGCGTCCGAACGGGGCGTAGGGGGATGCGGTCCAGGTGTCGGGGTCTTCGCCCCAGATCTCCTCCTGCAGGCGCGGGTCCATCATCGCGATCTCCCACGGGTGGACGCCGACAACGCCGGAGACCCAGCCCGCGGACGGGGCGGCGATGCCGACGTTCATCACGGCCTCGAGGAAGTCGCACGGGTGTGCCTCGTAGCCGCCGTGCTCGACGGGCTGGAGGAGGCGTACGAGGCCAGTGTCCTTCAAGGTCGAGGCCATGGTGTTGGTGAGCCGGCCGAGCTTGTCGCTGGGCACGGCCTCGTCGTTGAGGACCTTTGCGGACCTGCTGATGTTGTCGAGAACCTCGTGCATCGGGCTCTCCTCCTTCGTGGCTGTCTTTCGGGGTGTGGCGTGGGCGGTGTTCGTGCGTGTGTGTTCGTGTGTTCAGGCGGGTGCTGTTGGGGGCGTCAGAAGGCGACGCCGGGCGGGATGGGTCCGCCGAAGCGGTGGGCGCCCCACGCCTGGTAGGTGAGCTCGCTGTTGTTGCAGACGTGGGTGCCGGCGACGTGGAGGTCTCGCCAGGCGCGGGAGACCGGGTGGTTCTCCCCCATCGCGGTCGAACCGGACTGCAGGAACAGCCGGTCGATGGCTTCGACGCATCGTCCGGTGGCGCGCACCTGGTCGCGGCGGAAGCGGTGGCGCTGGTCGAGGGTGATCTCGTTGCCGTCGTCGACGTAGGCGTAGAGGTCGGCGATGGATGTGCGGAAGTGGGCGATGCTCGCTTCGATGTCGGCTTCGGCGGCCGCCAGTCGCTCGACCTGGATGGCGCTGGTGCGGGCGGCGGTGCCGGCGACGGACACCTTCGACTCCATTGCTTGACCGAAGGCGGAGATGGCGTGGCGGGCGACTCCGAAGGTTCCGGCGGCGATGGCGGCGGGGAACATGAGGCCGAACATCATCTGGAACAGCGGGGAGTCGGGTCGCCGTTCGCGGGCGTAGCTGCCGTCGTACATCTTCGAGGCTTCGCTGACGCGGTGGTCGGGCACGAAGGCGTCGACGACGACGTCCTTGCTGCCGGTGCCGCGCAGCCCCATCACGTTCCAGGAGTCGTCGACGATCGTCCAGTCGCCCTCCGGGAGGACGAAGTGGCGTACGTCGGGCGGGCTGGAGGGTGCTCCGGTCTCATCGGCGAGCATTCCGCCGAGGATGATCCAGCCGGCGTGGTCGGTGCCGGTGGAGTACGGCCAGCGGCCGGTGAACCGGAAGCCGCCGTCGACGGGCACCGCACGCCCGAACGGTGCGTAGGGGGATGCGGTAAGCACGTCGGGGTCGGTGCCGTAGATCTCGTCTTGGACTCTCGGGTGCATGATCGAGATCTCCCACGGGTGGACTCCGACGACTCCGGCGATCCACCCAGCGGAGGGGTGCTCGGTGCCGATCTGGGTGACCCAGTCGAAGAACTCGTTGGGATGCTCCTCGTAGCCGCCGAGGTCCTTGGCCTGGAGGAGCCGCATGCCTCCGGAGTCGCGGAGCAGCTGCGCTGCCCGGTCGGTGAGGCGGCTCGCCTCGTCGCTGGGTACGAGCTCGGCGCGGAGCTCGGCGGCGGTGGATGCGGTGCGGGCTCGTGTCTCGTGCATGGCTCAGCCCTTCTTGGAGCGGTCGCGCACGACCTTGGCGAGGGTGACGGCGACGACGAGCCCGGCGCCGTAGAACGCGTTCTGGATCCATCCGGAGTAGCCCAGGAGCTGGAGGCCGAAGATGCCGGTGGTGAGGAAGTAGATGGCGACCAGCGTGCCGATGGGGTTGAACGCTCCGGGCTGGACGACGGCGGTGCCGAGGAACACCGCAGCCAGTGCTGGGAGCAGGTAGCTGGCTGAGGAGGCGGAGTCGAAACCGCCGACGGTGGCGACCAGGAGCAGCCCGGCCAGTCCGGAGAGCAGGCCGCCGGCGAGGTAGGCGCCGAACCGGACGCGCTGGACTCTGATGCCGGCCAGACGGGCGACTTCCCGGTTGGCGCCGACGAACACCATGCTGCGCCCGACCGGGGTCCACGACAGGACGTAGGCAAGGAACAGCGTCAGCGCGATGCCGTAGTAGAACGAGATCGGCATGCCGAGGACGTCGTAGGTCGCGAAGTCGGCGAGGCCGGGGCTGTTGACCGAGACGATGTTGGTGCCGGAGATGAACTGCGCGATGCCGGTCATCAGCGTGCCGGTGCCGAGCGTCACCACGAACGAGGAGACGTCCATGACGACCACGAAGAACGCGTTGACGGCTCCGGCGAGCAGGGCGGTTCCCACGCCGATGAGGCAGGCCAGCCAGACGTTCATGCCGTGAACGCCGGCCAGCACGGGGATGATGGTGGCGGTCAGTCCCATCACCGCGGCCACCGACAGGTCGAACTCCCCCACGGCGAGCGTCACCAGCGCCGACATGGCGAGGAAGACGAGTACCTGCTGGGAGCCGAAGATGGAGGAGAACGTGCCGTGGGTGCCGAAGGTGTCGGGCACCTGGAGGTAGAAGTAAAGCGCCATCAGCGCCCACACGACGATGAGGGCGTAGCGGCTGGCGACCTGGTGGAGCCAGTCGGGTGCGCCGTTGCGTGGCTTGGGTGCGTCGCTGCTCGGCGCGGTGGGCTCGGCGGTCGCGGTAGTGGTGGGTTCAGGCATGGGGGGCTCCGGCGGGGGCTGGGGAGGGAACGGGTGCGGGCTGGGCGTAGACGGCTTCGAGGACTTCGTCGGCGTCGGTGGTGCGCATCTCGTGGGGCGACCTGCCGGGGTGCAGCACGAGGATGCGGTCGCAGGCCTCGACGAGGTCGGCGGGTTCGGTGCTGACGAGGAGTACGCCCATGCCGGCTTCGGCTGAACGGTGGACGGTGTTGAGGAGGTCGGCGCGGGCGCCGACGTCGACGGCCTGGGTGGGTTCGTGGAGGACCAGCAGCACGGGCTCGACCGAGAGCCACTTGGCGAAGAGGACCTTCTGCTGGTTGCCGCCGCTGAGCTCCTTGACCAGGTCGGCACCCGAGCGGGCGCGGATGGTGAGGCGCTGGATGGACTCGACGGTGAGGCGTTGCTGCCAGCCTCGTGCGACGAACCACGGGCGGCCCTTGCGCCGTACGCTGGGCAGCGAGAGGTTGTCGCGGACGTTGAGCTCGACGGCGAGGCCGTCACGCACGCGCCGCTCGGGGACCATCGCGACCCCGGCCGCCATCAGGTCTGCGACCGAGGACCGGCGCAGGTCGAGTCGTCGTGTTCCGATCTCGACGGCGCCGCCTGTGGCGGGGTGTGCCCCGGAGACGAGGTAGGGCACCTGCTCGAACCCGGTGCCGGGCAGACCGGTGAGGCCGATGACTTCCCCGCGACGCACGTCGAGGGAGAACGGTTCGTGACCCGCAAGAGCCAGGTCCTGGATCCGCGCGACGACGGGTGCGTCCGCGTCGGCCGGCACGGCGCGCACCACTCGGTCCACCGACGAGCCGAGCATCAGGCGGGCCAGGGCGGCCTCGTCGAGGCCGGTGGTCTCGAGTGCCTCGCCGACGACCAGCCCGTCGCGCAGCACGGTGACCCGGTCGCTGACGGTGAGGACCTCTTCGAGGTTGTGGCTGATCATCACCACCGAGGTGCCGGTGGCCACCACGCGTCGCAGCAGGGCATGGAACCGGGCGAGCTCGTCGCGGGGCAGGGCGCGGGTCGCCTCGTCGAGGATCATCACGCCCTCCCCCGCGACGGTGTCGCGCAGCGCCCGGGCGATCGCGACGCCGGCGCGGTGCGAGGCTGGCAGGGAGC
>NZ_JBFUMR010000002.1:0-215199 GCF_054049275.1 Nocardioides sp. P5_E3 | reverse complement strand
GAACACCAACGGCCTGCTGCGCCAGTACTTCCCCAAAAGCACCGACCTGTCGGTCTACCAGCTCGACTACCTCGACCACGTCGCCGCCAAGCTCAACCGCAGGCCCCGCAAGACCCTCGGCTGGAAGACACCGGCACAGGCACTCGACGAACTACTGTCGAACCCACCAAAACCAACCGGTGTTGCATCGACCGCTTGAATCCGCCGAGTCAGGAATGTGGGTGGACCACCGCTCCGGCGGTGATCAGGGTGGTGCTCAGGCCTTGTAGGGCTCCGCGTCGACGATCTCGACGGAGAACTCCTTGCCGGTGGGCGCGGTGTAGGTGACCGTGTCGCCCTTGCTCTTGCCGTTGATCGCGGATCCCAGGGCGGTCTGCGGCGAGTAGACGTCGAGGGTGTCGCCCTCGGAGAGGTTCTCGCGGGCGCCGAGGAGGAACTTCTCCTCGTCGCCGCCGTCGATGCGGGCGGTCACGACCATCCCGGGCTCGACGACGCCGTCGTTGGGAGGCGTCTCGCCGACCTCGGCCTTGCGGAGCATGTCCTCGAGCTGACGGATGCGGGCCTCCTGCTTGCCCTGGTCGTCCTTGGCAGCGTGGTAGCCGCTGTTCTCCTTGAGGTCGCCTTCGTCACGTGCTGCGGCGATCTTCTCGATGATGTCCTGGCGCTTGGGGCCCTTGAGGTCCTCGAGCTCGGCCTGCAGCTTGTCGTAGGCCTCCTGGGTCAGCCAGACGGTGCCCTGGTCGGTCATGTCGGTGCTCCTGCTCACGTGGTACTGGATGCGGGTGTGCCTCAGCGCGCCCGCATCGGGTCAGTGGGATCTTCCGTCCGATCGGTGTCGGCGCGGCGACAGACGTCGGCCAGCGCACCCGGACGGGCAGAACGATCAGGTTAGCAAGACTGAGGCAAAAGTGCAGGCCGACGGCTCAGCGCGGTCGCGGCTGGTCGGGCGAGGTGCACCCGAGCTTCTCCACGGAGGTGGCGCGGCGCTCGGTGCGGATGACGACCTCGTTGGGGCCGTCGACCGGGGTGAAGGCGAGCTCGCCGACGGCCGTCTTGTCCTCGGCCAGCGCGCGCACGCGGCAGCTGGCCTCCACGCCGTCCGCCAGCTGTACGTCGACGCGGGCCTCGACCTGGTGGTCGCTCGTGACGTCGAAGGTGACGACCTCGGAGCGGACGTCGGGGCTGCCGTGGAACCACGCCGTCCAGCCGAGCCACGTCAGTCCGACGACGGCGAGGACGACCGCGAGGCCCACGGCTGCGGGGCGCCGCCACCGGGCGGGGGCGCCGTAGCGGTCGGCGAGGTCGGTGGTCACGCACAGAAGCGTAAGTCCCTGCTCCTAGACTCCAGACCATGGCCCAGCCCCCCGCAGACCGACCCCGCGCCGGCCTCCGCCTCATGCACGTCCACGCCCACCCCGACGACGAGTCGAGCAAGGGGGCCGCGTCCACGGCGAAGTACGTCGCCGAGGGGGTCGACGTCCACGTCGCCACCTGCACCGGCGGCGAGCGCGGCTCGGTGCTCAACGCCAAGATGGACCGCCCCGAGGTCTGGGAGAACATCACCGAGATCCGCCGCGAGGAGATGCACCGCGCCCGCGACATCCTCGGCATCCGTCAGGACTGGCTCGGTTTCGTCGACTCCGGCTGGCCCGAGGGCGACCCGCTTCCGCCGCTCCCGGAGGGCTGCTTCGCGCTCGTGCCGCTCGAGGAGGCCACCGAGCGCCTCGTACGGCTGATCCGCGGGTTCCGTCCCCACGTCCTGACGACGTACGACGAGCGCGGCGGCTACCCGCACCCCGACCACATCCGCTGCCACGAGGTCTCCGTCGCCGCCTACCACGCGGCCGGCGACCCGGATCGCTTCCCCGACGCGGGTGAGCCGTGGCAGCCGATGAAGCTCTACTACCACCACGGCTGGAGCTGGGCGAAGACCAACGCCCTCCACGAGGCGATGCTCGCCCACGACCTCGAGTCGCCCTACGCCGAGCGCCTCGAGAAGTGGGAGCGCGAGCCGGAGTGGGACGACCGGATCACCACGCGGGTGCCGTGCGGCGACTACTTCGGGGTCCGCGACCAGGCGCTGCTCGCCCACGCCACGCAGATCGACCCCGACGGCATGTGGTTCGCGATCCCGCGTGAGATCCAGCAGAAGACCTGGCCCACCGAGGACTACGAGCTGGTCGAGTCGACGGTCGAGAGCACACTGCCCGAGGACGATCTCTTCGCGGGGATCCCAACCCCCGCTCCCTGAGCAGGAAGTGGGACACTAGGGGCATGCTCCACCTGCTGATCATCGCGCTCGTGAACGACCCCACGCCGGAGGACACCGAGGTGAAGGCGGGTCCGCTGGGCTTCGCCGTGTGGATCTTCATGATCATCGCGGTCGTCATCATCGCGTTCAGCCTGGTCAAGCAGCTGCGCAAGGCGCAGGCGGCCAAGGACGCCGGCGTCTACGGCGACGAGCCGGTTCAGCGCTCCGAGGAGACGGACGCGACGGACGCACCGGACGCACCGGGCACCCCGGGTGGCTCGGCCACGACGGGCACCTCCTCCACCACCGACGAGCGCTGAGGCTCCTCAGCCCTGCTGCCCCTGCCCGGGCAGCCACCAGTTCCACCGGCCCAGCAGCGTCATCGACGCCGGCAGCAGCAGGCCACGAACGATCGTCACGTCGAGCAGCACGGCCACCGTCATCCCGACGCCGATCTCCTTGACCGCGATCAGCTCGCCGAGCGCGAAGCCGAGGAACACGATCCCGATCGCGACCGCGGCGAGCGTCACCACCGGTCCCGAGGCGGTGATGCCGGTGAGGACGGCCTCGTCGTTGAGCGCCCGGAGGTCCTTGCCGCGATCCCGCTTGCGCGTCGGGCGGGCCAGGGCCTCGTCCCACGCCTCGCGGATCCGGGCGACCAGGAAGACGTGGTAGTCCATCGACAACCCGAACGCGAACATGAACAGCAGCAGGGGAGTGGTGACGTCGAGGGCGCCCCACGAGTCGAAGCCGAGCAGGGACGACCCCCAACCGCGCTGGAAGATGGCCACCACCACGCCGAGCGTCGCGCCGAGGGAGAGCAGGTTGAGGGCCACGGCCTTGATGGGTACGACGACGGAGCGCGTCAGCCGTCCCAGCAGCAGGGCGGTGAGCAGCGCGACGACCAGCACCGCGATGGGCGCCCGGTCGGCGAGGGCGTCGCGGGTGTCGACCAGCTCGGCCGTGGGCCCGCCGACGAGGACGTCGGCCCCGAGGTCGGCGGCCCGCAGCCGGCGTACGAGGTCCTGCACCTTCGGGCCGTCGTAGTCGCCGGCAGCGTCCGGCTCGGGCTCGACGAGGAGCTGGCTGAGGTCGCCGGGCACGGGGTCGAACAGCAGCACGTCGACGACGCCGGGGATGCCGGCCAGCCCCGCCATGGCGTCCGCCGTCTCCTGGGAGGAGAACTCCGCCTCGACAAGCACGGTGATCGGTGTGGCCACCTGGTCGGGGTAGCGGTCCTCGATCGCGGCCTGCGTCAGCCGCGGCTCGCTGTCGCGGGGAAGCGAGCGGGTGTCGGAGTTGCGGAGGTCGAGGGACAGCAGGGGCGTGCTGAGCAGGAGCAGCAGGGCGGTGCACCCGAGCAGCACCGGCCACGGGCGGCGCTGCGCGAACCTCGCCAGGCGTGGCAGCAGCGCATGGGCGCTGGGGGTGCCGCCCAGGAAACGACCCGCCGCGGGTGCGGGGATCCGCCCGTGTGACACGGCGACCAGCGCGGGGGCGAGGGTCAGTCCGGTCAGCGTGGCGCCGGCGACCGCGACGAGGCCTCCGATCGCCATCGGGGAGAGGACCGGGTCGCGCAGCACGAGCAGGCCGGCCAGCGCCGTCGCGACGGTGAGGCCCGAGACGAGGACCGTGCGCCCGGAGGTGGCCAGCGTGCGCCCGAGCGCTGCCGCGACGTCGGTGCCCGGCGCGGCTGCTCGCTCCTCCCGGAAGCGGCCGAGGACCAGGAGCGCGTAGTCCACCGCCAGGCCGAGGCCGAGCAGCGTGACGACGTTGACGGCGTAGTCGCTCACCGGCGTCAGGCGGGCCAGGCCCGTCAGCGCCAGCAGGGCCACGCAGACCGAGCCGAGCGCGGTCGCCACGGGCAGCAGGCCGACGACGAGCCCGCCCAGGGCGAGCGCGAGGACGACGACGAGCACGAGGATCGCGACGCCCTCGCCGCGCGCGGCGTCCTGCACCGCCTGCTCGCCGAAGGCCTCCTCGGCGAGCAGCGGGCCGCCGACCAGCACCTCGGGCATGCCGACCTGCTGCAGGGTCTTCTCGACCTCCGCGGCGGCAGCGAGGGCACGGTCGCGGTCGACGGTGTGGTCGATCTCGACGGTGACGACCGTGCCGAACCGGTCGGGCCGGACGAGGTCCTGCGCGCCGGTGGTCCAGGGGTCGCGCACCTCGACGACGTCCGGCAGGTCGCGTACGTCGTGCAGCGTGCGCGTGGCCTGGTCGATCAGGTCGATGCCGTAGATGTCCGCCCCGGACAGGACGGCGACCACCAGCTCGCCCTCGGGGTCGGCGRCCTCCAGCCGCTTTTTCACCTGGGCCGACTCGCTGTCGTCGCGCAACGGGTCGGGAGCCTCGGCCAGGTCGAAGACCGATCCGCCGAGCACGGCGCCGAGCACGACGACCACCGCCCAGGTCGCGAGGACCGGGCGTCGCCAGCGGTGCAGCAGCCGTCCGAGGTCCTCCAGCACGAGCGGAACTGTAACGGGGACCATCCCTTATGACGATCACCAGTCAAAAGTTGTTCACAAACTGTCGGATCGGTCCTAGGGTGAGCGACGTCACAACCGTCCCGGCGTGCGTCGTGCCCGGGCTCCCGAGAGGTAATCCCCGGTGTCGAAGAATTCCTCCACCGCTCCACCCCCCCGCGCGCGCCGCTGGGCCGCCGCGACCCTTGCCGCTGCCGTTGCGGCAAGCCTTGCTGCCACGGTGCCGAGCGCCGCGTCGGCCATCCCGGCCGGCGACGAGCCCGGCGTCACCATGCGCGGTTACCAGCTMGGCCAGGGCATCTCCGAGCTCTGCACCTTGAAGGCCGCGCAGACCCCCAACGTCGACCTGCTCAAGCCGACGATCGACTGGGACGCCCCGGAGGACTTCGGCGGCCTGTCCGAGAACTTCGTCGTGGAGGCGCTCGCCAACCTCGACATCCCCACCGCCGGCTCCTACACGTTCCGGCTGCTGAGCGACGACGGCTCCGAGCTGTTCATCGACGACACGAAGGTCATCGACAACGACGGCCTCCACGGCAACACGCCGAAGGACGGCTCGGCGGAGCTGTCGCCGGGCATCAAGAAGCTGCGGATCAACTTCTTCGAGGCCGGTGGCGGCGAGCAGCTCACGCTGCAGTGGAAGAAGCCCGGTGACGCCGCGTTCACCGTCGTGCCCACCTCCGTCCTCAGCACCGAGGCCGGCGTCACGCGCGTCACGGCTCCCGGGTTCAAGTACTGCGAGGGCCAGAACGACTCGGCCGGCGACGGCCTCCAGCTCGACGGGGTGAACCCCGCCTACAAGGTCACCGACCTCCGGCCCAGCGGCTTCGAGCCGCAGGTCACCGGCCTCGAGTGGATGGGCGACGACCTGCTCGTCCTCACCTGGGGCGGCAACGGCAACGACCAGGGCAACGTGGAGCTCGGCGAGCTCTACCGGCTCGAGGGCGTCAAGGGCGCCGACTCGACCGCGGACGTGACGCGCACCAAGATCGCGGGCGGCCTCAAGGAGCCGCAGGGCATCAAGGTCGTCGACGGCGAGATCTACATCTCCGAGAAGACCGGCCTGATCAAGCTGACCGACGAGGACGCCCAGGGTGTCTTCCAGTCGCAGGACCAGATCGCGACCTACCCGTTCGACGGGAACTTCCACGAGTTCGGCTTCGGCATGCTCTACAAGGACGGCAAGTTCCACGTGAACCTGTCCGTCTCCATCAACCTCGGCGGCGCGACCACCGTGCCGCAGGGCTCGCAGGACCGCGGCACGCACATCACCATCGACAAGGACACCGGCGAGATCGACTACGTCGCCGGCGGCCTCCGCACGCCGCACGGCATGGGTTGGGGCGCGAACGGTGAGATCTTCGTGACCGACAACCAGGGCGGCTGGCTCCCGGCCTCCAAGCTGATCGAGATCAAGCCGGGCGAGTTCTACAACCACTTCACCACCGAGAAGGACGGCACGCCCGGTCGCTTCGACGACCAGCCGGTCACCAAGCCGGTGCTGTGGATGCCGCAGAACGAGATCGCCAACTCCCCGAGCACGCCCGTCGTCGTCGACGGCGGCCCGTACGCCGGCCAGATGTTCATCGGCGACGTCACCTACGGCGGCCTCCAGCGCGCCGACCTCGAGGTCGTCGACGGCGCCAAGCAGGGCGCGCTGTTCCGGATGACGCAGGGCCTCGAGGCCGGTGTCAGCCGGGTGCTCAAGGGCGACAACGGCCAGCTGATCATCGGTGGCCTCGGCGCCGGCGGCAACTGGGGCCAGAACGGCAAGCTGCGCTACGGCCTGCAGAAGCTCGACCTCACCCAGAACGTGCCCTTCGACATGCTGTCGATGGACGTCGTCGAGGGTGGCTTCGAGATCGAGTACACCAAGCCCCTGTCCGCTGACACGCTCGCCGACCTGGCGAGCAAGTACCAGGTCCAGCAGTGGCGCTACCGCGCGACGGCACAGTACGGCGGTCCCAAGCTCGACCAGGAGAGCCTCTCCGTCACCAGCGCGACCGCCAGCGAGGACGGGAAGACCGTCACGCTCGAGGTCGATGGCCTGAAGCCCGACCGCGTCGTCCACCTCCGCTCGCCGCGGCCGTTCGCCTCGACGTCCGGTGACACGCTGTGGAGCACCGAGGCCTGGTACACCCTCAACAGCTACCCCGGCTACGTCGAGCCCGAGCCCGAGGCCCCGGCCGACGGCATCTACGAGCTCGAGGACGGCATCCTCACCGGCACCGCCGGGATCGACACCGAGCACGCCGGCTTCACCGGTTCGGGCTTCGTCGACGGCATCCAGACCATCGGCTCGGGTGTCACCGTCGACGTCGTCGCCCCCAGGGCCGGCGCCTACGACCTGGTGCTGCGCTACGCCAACGGTCCCAACCCGCAGCCCAACCAGGCGAAGAAGATGAGCCTGTACGTCGGCGGGGTGCTCCAGACGATCGTCCTGCCGCCGCTCGGCGACTGGAAGACGTGGGGCACGCACACCGTCCGCGTCAACCTGCCGGCCGGCGTCACCACCGTGGAGATCGCCTACGAGACCGGTGACGACGGCAACGTCAACCTCGACCACCTCAAGGTCGTCGACCCGACCGGTGGTCGTGTCGAGGCCGAGGTCGGCACCATCACCGGTGACCGCAACCGCGTGCAGACCGAGCACGCCGGCTTCAGCGGCGCCGGTTACGTCGGTGGCTTCGAGGTCGACGGCGCGTCCGTGACCTTCGACGTGACCGCGACGGCGGCCGGGTTCCACAACGTGAAGCTCGGCTACGCCAACGGCCCGAACCCCCAGGCCGGCCAGACCAAGGTGATGTCCGTCTACGTCAACGGCGTCTTCGCCAAGAAGCTGTCGCTGCCGCCGTTCGCCACCTGGAAGGAGTGGGGCTCGGTCACCGACCAGCTCGAGCTGCAGGCCGGCACCAACGTCATCAAGATCCAGCGCGACGCCGGCGACAACGGCAACGTCAACATCGACTACCTCGACCTCGGTTCCCGTGAGGCGTGCGCGCCGGGTCAGACGCCCGGTGCCGACGACGAGTTCGACGGCACGAAGCTGGACACGTGCCGCTGGAGCACGATCCTCAACAAGACCGCGACCGGTGTCGCCGTGGCCGACGGCCAGCTGCGCATCAACGCGCAGTCCGGTGACCTCTCCGGAGGGGCGGTCGACGCCAAGAACATGGTGCTGCAGCCGGCTCCGGCCGAGGGTCCCTGGGCCGCTGCGACCCAGTTCTCGATGACCGGTGCCGACGACTACCTCCAGGGTGGTCTCGTGGCCTGGACCAGCGCCACCAACTACGCCAAGTTCGTGGCGATGGAGAAGCCGGACGGCGACTGGGTGCTCGAGCTGGGCCGCCGCATCAACGGCGACATGGTCTACACCAACGCCGACCTGCCCGAGGGCGCCGCTCCGGACGACCTGCAGCTGCAGATGGTCTCGACCGGCACCTCGATCCAGGGCCGCTGGTCGGTCGACCAGGGTGCCACGTGGACGTCGATGGGCTCGGGCTACCCGAGCACCGGGCTGGTGGCACCGAAGGTCGGCGTCGCCGCCTACAACGGCACCGGCAGCCAGGTCGGCGCGTTCGACTGGTTCAAGATGGTCGAGCCGGTCGTCGAGCCCGACACCTGTGAGGCCACGCCTGCAGACCCGGGCTACCGCAGCCTGTTCGACGGCACCGCGGCGAGCATGGACGACTGGAACATGGCCGGACCCGGCCTGTTCACCCGTGAGGCCGACTGCACGCTGAAGACCAACGGTGGCCTCGGCCTGCTGTGGCACTCGGAGCCGCTCGCGGGCGACTACTCGCTGCAGCTGGACTGGAAGCTCACCAAGGACGACAACGGTGGCGTCTTCGTCGGGTTCCCGAACCCGGAGACGACCCCCCGCTACGACGGCGACGCCCCCAACCCGGCGGGTGACCCCTGGGTCGCGGTCGACCGTGGCTACGAGATCCAGATCGACGCCACCGACCTTCCCGACCGCACGACGGGTGCCATCTACACGTTCAAGGGCGCGAACGCCGAGCGGGACGCGGCGCTCAAGCCGGTCAACGAGTGGAACCACTACGAGATCCGGGTCGAGGGCAAGCGCATCCGCGTCTTCCTCAACGACGTGCTGGTGAACGACTTCACCAGCCCGGACGACCAGACGAAGCGCCTCACCTGGCCGTCGCACATCGGCCTGCAGAACCACGGTGGCGGCGAGAACGTCTACTACCGCGACGTGCAGCTAATGGAGCTCGACGACCCAGAGAACGTGGCGGCCGAGGTGAGCGTCACCGCACCGGAGCAGGTCGAGACGGGCGCCAAGGGCGAGGTTGTTGTCGAGGTCGGTTCGGCCGCCGAGGCGGCACCGACTGGTGAGGTGGTGCTGTCCGTGGACGGCACCGACCTGCCGGCGGTGGAGCTCGAGGACGGCAAGGCGACCTTCGAGGTCGGCCCGTTCACCGAGGCGGGGACCGTGGAGCTGGTGGCTGAGTACGCCGGCGACGTGGCCACCGACCCGGGCCAGGGCAGTGCGCAGCTGAAGGTGGTGGAGCCATCGACGACCCCGCCGACGACGCCRCCGACGACGCCGCCCACGACGCCGCCCACGACGCCGCCCACCACGCCGCCCACCACGCCGCCGACGACCCCGTCGACGCCCGCGGTGACGGTCGTCAAGGGCGGGAAGGTCGACGCGACGAAGAACCGTCGCAAGGCCAAGCTGGTGCTGAGCTGTGGCTCGGTGGCCTGTGAGGGCAAGGTCGTGCTGCGGACCCGCGGCGCGAAGGGCAAGCGGCTCGGCGCCGGCGCGTTCGACATGGACGCGCGGGACAAGGGCACCGTGGTGCTCAAGCTCAACAAGTTGGCACGCGCCCTCCTCGGCAAGAAGGCGTCGCTCAAGGTGGTGCTGGTCGTCCGCCACGAGGACGGCACCACGCAGCGCGTGAAGGTCCGCCTCAAGCGCTGACCCGTTCCCGGGTGGTCAGGTGCGCAACAACGTCTGACCCCCGGACACCCCCCGACGGCCCGTCCTCCCACCGGAGGGCGGGCCGTCGTCGTCGTACGCCCTGTCCGACGGATCGCCGGCCGCTGCGTCATACGGACCGGCACCCATCGGTGCGGATCGGTATGACGCAGCCCCGGCTCCCGAGCCTGGGTCAGCGCCTGACCACGCGGACCAGGCAGTCCCACGCCGTACGACGCTCCTCGCCGCCGTGGCCGTCGGCCGCGGTGACCTCGCGGGCGACACGCTCGGCGCGCAGCACCTCGACGTCGAGGTCGGCCGTGCTCGTCAGGTCGCCGACGACGTCCTGGGCGGTCATCAGCACCGCCGGGTCCTGCGGGCCGCCGGTTCCGTCGGTGAGGTTGGTCGAGTCGTGGGCGACCAGCAGGAACGTCCCGCCGGGACGCAGCATCCCGACTGCGTTGCGCACGGCACGCCGCCGGTCGCCCGCGGGGACCTGCAGGTAGGCCACCACGACGAGGTCGACCGGCTCCGCCGGCTCCCAGGTGGTGGCATCGGCGCGGACCCACGTCACGTCGAGCCCTCGGGGGTCGTCGGCAGCCAAGCGGGCGCCCTTGTCCAGGGCGACCTGCGAGAAGTCGACGGCGACGGCCGACCACCCGCGCGAGGCGAGCCAGATGGCGTTGCGTCCCTCGCCGGCCGCGAGGTCCACCGCAGTGCCCGGAGGCAGGTCGGCGATCTCGGCGGCCACGAACTGGTTGGGCTCCCGCGACCAGACCAGGTCGGTGGCGGCGTACCTCTCGTCCCAGGCGTGTGCGTCCATGTCCAGCAGGGTAGGCCCGGTTCGGGACGTGGCGCCGGGCTCAGTCCACGGCCACGAGTCGCAGCACCCGGGCCTCCTCGGGGTCCAGGACCGGGAGCGCGATGCCCGACGTCGCCAGCACCCGGCCGCCGAGCTCGGCACCGTGCGCGGACCAGGTGCCGGTCAGGTCGGCGCCGACCGGGCCGCGGGGCATCTCCTCGGTGAGGCGGTAGCGCCGGTCGGGGTCGAGGCCCGCGAGCAGGAGCGGGGCGGGGTGCTGGGTCGCCGTCGCCGCCACGGTCGCGACGACGTACCACGCCTCGGAGCGGTCCTCGGCCACGATGCCCGTCACCACGACGGCGGGGTCCGGGTGGTCGGGGTGGACGAGCGTGCCGGTGCCGATCAGGGGTCGCACCCGCTTGTGGAGCTCGATCCACGCGCGCAGCTCGGCGAGGGTGGCCTCGTCGAGGCGCGACATGTCCCACTCGATGCCGAACCAGTGCAGCAGCGCGGTCGCGGCGCGGTAGCGCAGGGAGTGCGTCCGCCCGGTGGTGTGCGCCGTCGGCCCTCCGACGTGGGAGCCCATCAGCTCCGGCGGCACGAGGAGCGAGGTCCAGCGCTGCAGGTGCTGCCGCTCGAGCGCGTCGATGGTGTCGCTGGGCCAGATCCGGTCGGTGCGGGACAGCACCTCGGCGTCGACGCGGGCGCCGCCCGAGGAGCACGACTCGACCTCGAGGGCCGGGTGCGCGGACCGCAGCTCGTCGAGCAGGCGGTAGAAGGCCAGCGTCTGGCCGTGCACGGCGGGCCGACCGTCGTGGACGGCGTCGGTGATGTCGCGGTTGTGGTCCCACTTGAGGTAGGCGACGTCCAGCTCGTCGAGCAGCGCGAGGAGGGCGTCGCGCAGGTCGTCGTACGCGCCCTGGTCCTGCAGGTCGAGGACCTGTTGCTGGCGCCACTCCGGCGGCACGGCGGAGCGCCCGCGCAGCACCCGCTCGGGGTGGCGGCGGGCGGTCTCGGAGTCGAGGCTGACCATCTCCGGCTCGACCCACAGGCCGAACTCCATGCCGCGGCCGGTCACGTGGTCGACCAGCGGGCCCAGTCCCTGCGGCCAGACGGCGGGGTCGACCGTCCAGTCGCCGAGCCCGGAGGTGTCGTCGCGGCGGCCCAGGAACCAGCCGTCGTCGAGGACGAAGCGCTCGACCCCGACGGACGCGGCGGCGTCGGCGAGCTCGGCGATCCGGTCGAGGGAGTGGTCGAAGTAGACCGCCTCCCACGAGTTGGCGATGACGGGGCGCTCGGTCCGGGACCGCGGCGTGACGTCGCGCAGGTGGGCGTGGAAGCGGTGGCTCATCGCGTCGAGGCCCGATCCCGACCACGAGCCGAGCACGTGCGGGGCGTCATAGGTCTCGCCGGGGGCGAGGACCACCTCGCCCGGGTCGAGCAGCTCACCCCCGCCGACCAGGCACTCACCCTCGGGCGTGCGCTCGGCGTAGTGGGTGTGGTTGCCGCTCCACGCGGTGTGCACGGCCCACACCTCGCCGGACCCGAAGGTGAACCCGGGTGTCCCGGCCACCAGGACGAGGGTCGCGTCATGGCCGGTGCGGCCGTGGCGGGCGTCGCGCCGGTGCGTGCCCTGCACCCACGGGTGGCGCTGCGGCGCACGCTCCTTGCACCAGCGTCCGGTCAGGTCGAGCAGCTCGGTGGCATGGGCGCCGACGGGCAGCGCGGTCAGGACCGAGGCGAGGTGGAGGTCGCCGTCGGCGGTGTTGGTCACCGACGTCCGCGCGTGCAGGAGGCCGGCCCCGTCGAGCGACAGCGCGATCCGCACGGACCATCCGGCCTCGTCGTCGGTCGACGTGCAGGTGACGCTCGCGCCGCCGTCCGTGCGGACGTCCCACGCGACCAGGCTCGGCGTCACCGCCCGGGTGGTGCCGCCGACGCGGAGGCCGGACAGGGCAGGGGTGCCGGAGTAGCCGCGCGTGCCGTCGGGCACGAGGCCCGTCGTGCGCCTGCCGTCGTACGACGACCGCGAGGCGCCGGGTCGCCGGGCTGCCGCCAGGTCGGTCAGGGCCGCGTCGTCGAGGTCGCCGAGCGCGGCGCCCCAGTGCACGATGCGGGGGATGCCGTGGTCGTCGTCGGCCAGCACGAGGCTGACCCCGCCGCGCGCGAGGTGGACGGGCGCGGTGCTCACGAGTCGACCGCCGCCACGAGGTCGTCATCGTCGTCGTCGACCGGGTCGACGACGACGAGCTCGCCGACGTGGTCGGCGAGCGCGCCGCTGGCGTGGGCCGACAGTCCGGAGTCGGTCACCAGCACGGCGGCCTCCGACAGCGAAGCCATGCTGCTCAGGCCCACGACGCCCCACTTGCTGGAGTCGGCGCACACGATCAGGCGCCGCGAGCGCTCGATCATCGCGCGGTTGGTCTCCGACTCGAGCAGGTTGGGCGTGCTGAAGCCGGCTCGGACGTCCATGCCGTGCACGCCCATGAAGAACGCGTCGACGTGCAGGCTGCGCAGCGACGACACGGCGACCGGGCCCACCAGGGCGTCGGACGGCGTGCGGAGGCCGCCGGTCAGGAGGACCGAGGTGGTGGCGTCACCCGTGCGGTGCAGCACGTCGGCGACCCACACCGAGTTGGTGACGACGGTGAGGTTGGGGATCCGGGCGATGTGCTCGGTGAGGGCGTGGGTGGTGGTGCCTGCCGAGACCGCGATCGCCATGCCGGTGTGCACCAGCTCGGCGGCGGCCGCCGCGATCGCCTCCTTCTCCCGCCGGTGCTGCACCGACTTCGCGGCGAACCCGGGCTCGGACGACGACGGCTCGGCCACCGCGAGGGCCCCGCCGTGGACCTTCTCGAGCAGGCCGTCGCGGTGCAGGGCGACGAGGTCACGCCGCACCGTCATGTCGGAGACGCCGAGCAGCTCGACGAGGTCAGTGACGCGCACCGTCCCGTCCCGGCTGAGCTCGGCGAGGATCCGGCCCCGGCGCTGGGCGGCGAGCATCAGGACTCCCGCACGACGGCCACGCCGCCCGCGGGCACCTGCAGGTCACCGGCGACGTCGCGGCCGGTGACCAGCTCCACCCCGTGCACGTCGACCGGGGCGGGTGCGTCGCCGTGGTTGATGACGAAGAGCCACCTCGAGTCGTCGCCGACCCGGCGGGTGACCTCGACCAGGTCGGTGGCGCCGGGCAGCGCCTCGATGCCGGTCTCGGCGACCAGCCGCTCCACCAGCCGGTCGGTGCCGCCGGGGTCGAGGCGCGTGGCGACGTACCACGCGGTGCCCTCGCCGACCGTCCTGCGGGTGACCGCGGGGAGTCCGGCGGCGGGGCCGTCGACGTACGTCGCGACGGCCTCCGCGCCGGCCAGCTCCAGGTCCTCGGCCCAGGTGTCTGCGGTGACGGCGTCGGCGCCAAGCCCTTCCACCTGTGCCGACTGGCCGGTCAGCAGCGGGAGGAACTCGGTGGTGCGGACGCCCAGCAGCTCGCGGAACGCCCCCGGGTAGCCGCCGAGACGGATGTGGTCGTGCTCGTCGACGATGCCGCTGAAGTAGGTGATCACGACGGTGGCACCGGCCTCGGCTGCCGCAGTCAGGGCGGCGACGGTGGCGTCGTCGACGAGGTAGAGCGTGGGCACCACGACGAGCCGGTAGGACGACAGGTCGGTGGACGGATGGACCACGTCGACCCCCACACCCTGGGCCGACAGGGCCCGGTGGAGGTCCTCGGCCCGGTCGCGGTAGCGCACGTCGATGCTCGGGTGGGAGTCGAGCTCGCAGCCCCACCACGCCTCGTAGTCGAACAGGATGGCGGCGTCGTTGCGGGCGGTGCTGCCGGCCGCCTCCTCCGCCGCGTCGAGCACCCGGGACAGCTCGACGACCTCGCGCCACTGCCGGGTGTCGGTGCCGGCGTGGGGGAGGAGCCCCGAGTGGAACTTCTCCGCCCCGGCCCGCGAGGCGCGCCACTGGAAGAACAACACCGCGTCGGCGCCGTGCGCGACGTGCGACAGGCTGTTGCGGATCATCTCGCCGGGCACCTTGGCGCGGTTGCGGGGCTGCCAGTTGACTGCGCTCGTGGAGTGCTCCATCAGCAGCCACGGACGACCCTCGGCCGTACCGCGGGTGAGGTCGGCGCTGAACGCCAGCTCGCGGTGGCCACCGTCCTCCGCGCCGATGAGGTAGTGGTCGTTGGACACGACGTCGAGCTCGCGCCCCCAGCGCAGGTAGTCCATGGCAGGTGTCTGCCGCATGACCATGAAGTTGGTCGTCACCGGCACCCCGGGGGAGAGCCGGTGCAGCACGTCGCGCTCGACGACGAAGTTGTCGAGCAGCTGGTCGGAGGAGAAGCGCGCGAAGTCGAGCTGCTGGGTGGGGTTGGCGTGGGTGGGCGCCACGCGTGGCGGCAGCACCTGCTCGAAGTCGTCGTAGCGCTGGGACCAGAACGCCGTGCCCCACGCGTCGTTGAGCCGCGCCACGTCGTCGTCGTACCGGCGGCGCAGCCACGTGCGGAACGCCGTCGCGCTGGTGTCGCAGTAGCAGCGGGCGTTGTGGCAGCCGAGCTCGTTGGACACGTGCCACAGGGCGAGCGCCGGGTGGTCGCGGTAGCGCTCGGCCATCCGGGCGCACAGCTCCAGGGCGTGCTCGCGGTAGACCGGTGAGCTGGGGCAGAAGGACTGGCGCCCGCCGGGCCACAGCGTGCGCCCGTCCTGGGTCACCGGCAGCATCTCGGGGTGGCGGTGCGTCAGCCACGGCGGTGGAGACGCGGTGGCGGTGGCGAGGTCGACCTTGATCCCCGCCGCGTGCAGGTCGTCCATCTGCTCGTCGAGCCAGCCGAACTCCCACGCTCCGGCTCGTGGCTGCAGCCAGGCCCACGAGAACACCGCGAGCGTGACGAGGTCGACCCCGGCCTCACGCATCAGGCGACGGTCCTCGACATGGGCCTCGGCCGGCCACTGCTCGGGGTTGTAGTCGCCGCCGAAGGCGAGTGCGGGCAGGGAAGTCGGCATGCGCAACTGTGTCCGCCCTCACACGCGAAAGTCAACGCCCTGACGAGGATTTGGGTTTGGAAATGTTTGATCTGGTGCCGAATGGCCGCCCGAAAGGGTTGACGACCCTGTGGCGGCCGTCACATGCTGTGCATCCCTGTTTGATTTTGTCCTTGGCTGTCAGTCGTTCCCAGGAGGCCGTCGTGTCACTCTCCCGTCCCAGCGCCATCCCCCGCTCGGCGCTCACCACCATGGCCGCCTCGCGGCGTTCCGTGCTGCGCGGCCTCGCGCTGAGCGGCCTCGCCGTCGGCAGCGCCAACCTGCTGGCCGCGTGCGGCGGCGACGACTCGGGCGGCTCGTCCGGCGGCGGCGTGAGCTTCGGCATCAACGAGGCGGAGGGCTCCGGTCCCGCCTACGACCGGCTCAAGGCCATGGCCGACGCGTACGGCAAGGAGGCCGACACGAAGGTCTCGGTCAACGCCGTCGACCACAACACGTTCCAGGAGAGCATCAACACCTACCTCCAGGGCACGCCGGACGACGTCTTCACCTGGTTTGCCGGCTACCGGATGGCCCAGTTCGCCGAGAACGGCCTGATCACCGACCTCAGCGACGAGTGGCCCATCGACGGCCTCGACGACTCCTTCAAGGAGGCCGCGACCGCGCCGGACGGCAAGCAGTACTTCGTGCCGGTGAGCTACTACCCGTGGGCGGTCTTCTACCGCAAGTCCGTCTTCGACAAGAACGGGTGGCAGCCGCCGACCAACGACGACGACTTCATGGCGCTGATGGACGACATGCAGGGCAAGGGCATCACGCCGTTCGCCTTCGGCGACAAGGACGGGTGGCCCGCGATGGGCACGTTCGACATCCTCAACATGCGGCTCAACGGCTTCGACTTCCACATGAGTCTGATGGCCGGGGACGAGGCCTGGGACGGCGACCAGGTCAAGGCCGTGTTCGAGAAGTGGCGCACGCTCCTGCCGTACAACCAGGCCGACCCGCTCGGACGGACGTGGCAGGAGGCCGCCACCTCGATGGGCAAGGGCGAGTGCGGCATGTACCTCCTCGGCACCTTCGTCGTGGACGCGATCAGCGACGTGGACGACCTGGACTTCTTCACCTTCCCCGAGCTCGACGCCAGCATCGGCGCCGACGCGCTCGACGCGCCGATCGACGGCTTCTGCGTCGCCGCGGCCGGCAAGAACCAGGAGGGCGGCAAGGCGATGGCCAAGTGGCTGGGCAGTGCCGCGGCCGCCGATGTGGGCAACAACGGCGCCGACGCGCCGTTCATCGCGGCCAACTCCGGCTCCAGCACCTCCACATACAGCGACCTGCAGAAGAAGTCGGTCGAGGTCGTCAGCGCGGCCGCCAACATCGCCCAGTTCATGGACCGCGACACCAACGCCGACTTCGCCAACACGGTGATGATCCCGTCGATCCAGGACTTCCTGAAGAACCCCGACGACATCGACGGGGTCACGGCCAGCATCCAGGAGCAGGCCAACTCCATCTTCAGCTGACGCCATGGCACACATCGATGAGGCGCCGCAGCCCGAAGGGACCACCGAGCGGGCTTCGGCGCCACGCCAGGGCCGGGAGAAGAAGCTGGGCACCCGCGACCGGATCACCGTCATCGCGATGGTCACGGTCCCGCTGGTGCTGGTGCTGGGCCTGGTCTGGGTGCCGGCACTCGGGTCGGTCGCGCTGTCGTTCGGCAAGTGGAACGGCTTCGGTGACCTCGACACCATCGAGTGGGTCGGTTTCCAGAACTACCGGGACATCGCGACGATCTACCCGGCCTTCTGGCCGGCCATCCAGCACAACCTGATCTGGTTGGGCTTCCTGTTCTTCATCCCCACCGTGTTCGGCATGCTGCTCGCGGTGCTGCTCGACAGGGAGATGAGGGGCAGCCGCTTCTACCAGACCGCCTTCTACATGCCTGTCGTGCTGTCCCTGGCGCTCATCGGCTTCATCTGGCAGCTCTTCTACTCCCGCGACCAGGGCCTCATCAACGATGTCTTCGGCACCCAGGTGGACTGGTACGGCGACCCGGACGTCAACCTGTGGGCTGTCCTCGTCGCGACGTCCTGGCGTCACACCGGCTACATCATGCTCATCTACCTGGCCGGCCTGAAGGGCGTCGACGCCAGCCTCCGCGAGGCCGCAGCCATCGACGGGGCCAGCGAGGTGAAGACCTACTTCCACGTGATCTTCCCGGTGATGCGTCCGATCAACATGATCGTCATCGTCATCGTGGTGATCGAATCGCTGCGTGCCTTCGACCTCGTCTGGATCATCAACAAGGGCCGCAACGGCCTCGAGGTCATCGGCGCGCTCGTCGCCCAGAACGTCATCGGCGAGGCGACGAGGTACGGCTTCGGCTCCGCCCTGGCGGTGATCATGATGCTGATCTCGTCGATCTTCATCACCGTCTACCTGCGCAACGTCTTCCGTGAGGAGCGCCGAGGATGAGCACCCAGACCCTGCCCGCGGACACGGGTCCCACGCCCTCCGGCGCGAGCGGGACCGGCACCCCTCCCAAGCGTGTCGAGGGCGGGGTCATGAGCAGGCCGCGCGGAGTGGTGGTGACGGTCATCGTCGCGCTGCTGGCGCTGGTGTGGCTCTTCCCGCTGCTGTGGGCGCTGATCAACTCGTTCCGCGAGTACGACTACACGCAGGCCAACGGCTACCTCTCCCTCGGCGGGTGGACCACCTCCAACTACGAGGAGGCCTGGACGCGTGGCAACTTCGGGCTCCACCTGAAGAACTCGTTGCTGGTCACCATCCCGGCCGTGCTGCTGACGCTGTGGCTCTCGTCGATGGTGGCGTTCGTGCTGGCGCGGTTCAGCTACCGCTTCAACCTGCTGATGCTGGGAGTCTTCCTCGCCGCCAACCTGCTGCCGCCGCAGGCGCTGCTGATCCCCGTCTTCCGGATGTTCCGGGAGGTCCCGCTTCCGTTGTTCATGAGCGACTCGGGCTCCCTGCTCAACAGCTTCTGGGCGCTCATCCTGGTCAACACGGCCTTCCAGATGGGCTTCTGCACGTTCGTTCTGAGCAACTACATGAAGACGCTGCCCCATGAGATCTACGAGTCCGCCGAGCTCGACGGGGCCAGCGTGTGGCGCCAGTACTGGCAGCTGACCATGCCGCTGGTGCGGCCCGCGCTGGCAGCCCTCGCGACCCTGCAGTTCACCTGGGTCTACAACGAGTTCTTCTGGGCGACCGTGCTCATCCAGCAGGGCGACAAGCTTCCCGTGACGTCGGCGCTCAACAACCTGCGCGGGCAGTTCTTCACCGACACCAACCTGGTCGCGGCCGGCTCGATCATCGTCGCGCTGCCGGTGCTCGTCGTGTTCTTCCTGCTGCAGAAGCAGTTCGTCTCCGGGCTCACGCTCGGATCGACGAAGGGCTGACCCAGACGCCGGCGCGCATCGTCCGGGCCACCTGCAGGTCCTCGTCCAGCGCGACGAGGTCGGCCCGGCGACCTGCCTCGAGCGCGCCGACGTCGTCCAGGCCCCACACCCGGGCCGGCGCGGTGCTGGCGGCGTGGACCACGTCGAGGAGTGGCAGGCCTGCAGTGCGCACGGCGAAGCGGACCGCTGCGTCCATGGTGAGCGTGGAGCCGGCGATCGCGCCGGTGCCGTTCCCGTCGGCGAGACGTGCCACGCCGTCGCGCACCTCGATCGCCATCGGGCCCAGCCGGTAGTCGCCGTCCGGAGCGCCTGCGGCGGCCATCGCGTCGGTGACGAGGACGGCACGGCCGGGCGCGGCAGCGAACACCATGCGGAGCACGGCCGGGTGCAGGTGGACGCCGTCGGCGATCAGCTCGACCTCGACGGGGGAGTCGAGCAGGGCGCCGACGGGGCCGGGATCGCGGTGGTGGAGCGGGCGCATCGCGTTGAAGAGGTGCGTGCCGAGGCGGGCGCCGGCGTCGAGGGCGGCTCGCGACTCGTCGTACGTCGCGTCGGTGTGGCCGATCGCGGCGACGACGCCGGCGTCGGCGAGCTGCCGGACGGCCTCGATCCCGCCGGGCAGCTCGGGCGCGAGGGTGACCATGCGTACGGCGCCGTCCCCCGCGGCGAGGAGGGCCCGGACCGCGGCCGGGTCCGGGTGGGTGAGCGAGCCCGGCTGGTGGGCGCCGGAGCGCTGCGGGCTCAGCCAGGGGCCCTCGAGGTGGATGCCGGCGAGCCGACCGTCCTGCACCAGCAGGGCGAGCTCGCGGACGGCGTCGGCCATCCGCTGCGGGGTGTCGGTGACCAGGCTGGCCGCCATCGACGTCGTCCCGTGGGCGAGGTGGGTGTCGGCGACGACCGCCGCCGCGTCCGCCGTACCGAGGTCGAACGACGCGCCCCCGCCGCCGTGCACGTGGAGGTCGACGAACCCCGGGACGACGGTCGCCCCGCCGAGGTCGACGTCGGGCTCGCGCGGAGGCGCCCCCTCGCCGACCTCGACGATGCGGTCGCCGTCGAGGAGGAGCCACCCCGGCGCGAGGACCCGCGCCGGGGTGACCACCTGTCGTGCAGCAAGGATCACGTCAGGCCTTGTTGTCCTGCTCGAGGATCGAGCCACCGCCGGCCGGGTCGTCCTCGTCCTCACGACCGGGCGTCCTGAGGTTCCACTTCCGGATCACGAACCGGAACAGGAAGTAGTAGAGCGCCGCGTAGGCCAGGCCGATCGGGATGATCAGCAGCGGCTTCGTGGCGATGTTGAAGTTGAGGACGTAGTCGAACAGTCCCGCCGAGAAGCCGAACCCGTCCTTGACCCCGATCCAGTTCATCAGCGCCATCGAGGAGCCCGTGAGGAGGGCGTGGATGACGTAGAGCGGGAACGCGACGAACATGAACGCGAACTCCAGCGGCTCGGTGACGCCGGTGAGGAACGCGGTCAGCGCGGCCGAGAGCATGATGCCGCCGACCAGCTTCTTGTTGTGCGGCTTGGCCTCGTGCCAGATCGCCAGGGCGGCGGCCGGGAGGGCGAACATCATGATCGGGAAGAACCCGGTCATGAAGGCACCCGCGGTCGGGTCGCCGGCCAGGAAGCGGGCGATGTCGCCGTTGTAGGTCTCGCCGCCGGAGGAGTACTCGCCGAAGATGAACCACGGCGGGTTGTTGAGGATGTGGTGCAGGCCGAGCGGGATCAGCAGCCGGTTCAGCGTGCCGTAGACGAAGCCGCCGAGCACGGCGTTGTCGGTCACCCGCTCGCCGAGGCCGGTGATCGCCCAGTCGAAGGCCGGGTAGACGAAGCTCATCGCGACCGAGATCACCACGGCCGCGAAGGCGGTGATGATCGGGACGAAGCGACGTCCACCGAAGAAGGCGAGGTAGGGCGGGAGCGAGATCCGGTGGTAGCGCTGCCAGAGCCAGGCGCTCACGAGGCCCATGACGATGCCGCCGAGCACGCCGTAGTTGATCAGCTCGTCACCCTCGAGGATCTCGGGCGACATCGCCTCGCCGACCCCCTGGAAGACGAGGTAGCCGACGACGGCCGCCAGGGCCGTGGAGCCGTCCGACTTGCGCGCCATGCCGATCGCGATGCCGACGGCGAACAGCAGGGGCAGGTTGGCGAAGAGGGCGTTGCCCGCTGCGCCGATGACGGCTGCGACGCTGTCCCAGCCCAGCCCGTCGGCGCCCAGCAGGTCGGGCTGGCCGAGCCGCAGCAGCAGCGCCGCGACGGGCAGCGCGGCGATGGGGAGCATCAGGCTGCGCCCGAACTTCTGGACCGGCGCGAGGTTGAGCTTGCGCCGGGTCGTGGTGCCGCCCGAGGCGGCGTCCTGGGTGGTCATCAGGATCGATCCCTTCTGGTGGTGCTGTTGGTGCTGCTTCTTCCGACGGCGTCGGGGGTGGCGCCGAGGCTCATGTGGACCTGGTAGCGGTCGCCCCGGTAGCGGGAGACGACGTACTCGACCGGTCGGCCCGCCGCGGTCGAGATGCGGCGGAAGACCAGGAGCGGTGTGTGCACGGGTGCCTCGAGGCGGCGCGCGGTCGCACCCTCCGCCGCCTCGCCCCACAGGGTCTGCTCGGCACCGTCGATGACGAGGTCGTAGCTGCTCGCGAAGAGCGTGTAGAGCGAGCCGGTGAGGTCCGCGGTGTCGAGGCCGGGGAGCACGGAGCACGGGTACCACCCCTGCTCGATCGCCATCGGCTGGCCGTCGGCGAGCCGCACACGGTCGATCCGCCAGGCAGTGCCGCGTGGGCCCAGCCGCAGTGCCTTGACGACCTCCGGCGGCGGCCGCTCCTCGTCGACGCGCATCAGGCGGGTCGCCGGGACCAGGCCGCGGCGGCGCATGTCGTCGGAGAACGACGCGAGGTGCAGGCTGGTCTGCACGCGGGGTCGGGCGACAAAGGTGCCCTTGCCGTGGATCTTCTCCAGCAGCCCGCCGACCACCAGGCTGTCGATGGCCTTGCGCACCGTGGCGCGGGAGACGTCGTACGTCGTCATGAGCTCGCGCTCCGAGGGGATCGAGGCTCCGGGCCCGAGGTCGCGGGTCGCCAGCTCGGCCAGCACGTCGCTCAGCTGCACGTGCTTGGGCCGCGGGCCGTCCTCGATCCTGGGGGACATGTCGTCCTCTCGACGTCTGATGGATCCATTGGTACGGTCTGGTACGTACCAGTTGGAGAGCATGGCTCCGACACGTCGACGTTGTCAAGGACCACGATGGACACCTCACTCCCGGCTTCACCCGCGACGCAGATGGCGTCCGAGATCGCCGAGCAGCCCGCGGCCGCCCGCCGCACCCTCGACGCGCTCCTGCCCGAGCAGCCGCGACTGCGCGAGCTCGCCGCAGGGCGCCGCCGCGTGCTGCTCGTCGCGCGCGGGTCGAGCGACAACGCCGCGATCTACGGCCGCTACCTGCTCGAGGTGGCCGCCGGCGTCCCCGCCGGGCTGGCCGCGCCCAGCGTCGCCACCCACTACGGCGCGCGGCTCGACCTCTCGGACACGGTCGTGGTCTCGGTGTCCCAGTCCGGTGCGACCGCCGAGATCGTCGAGACCCAGGAGTGGGCGCGAGCCTGCGGGGCCGCGACCGTGGGCGTGACCAACGTCGAGGGGTCGCCGCTCGCCGACGCCGCCGACGTCGCGCTCGTGACCCGGGCCGGTCCCGAGGTCGCGGTGCCGGCGACCAAGTCCTACCTCACCCAGCTCGTGGCCCTCGCCGTCCTCGCCGAGGCGCTGGGGGAGGCGCCGCTGGGTGACGCGCTCGACCGCGTGCCCGGCGCCGTCGAGCAGCTCCTGCACACCGACGTCGACGCGGCTGCTGAGGCGCTGGCCACCACCGACCGGGTGGTCGTGTCGGGTCGCGGGCTGCTCCTCGGCACCGCGCTGGAGACGGCGCTGAAGATGGAGGAGACGTGCCTGCGCCCGGTGCGCGGCTACTCCTACGCCGACCTGCGCCACGGCCCGATCTCCGTGGTCAGCGAGGGGCTGCTGGCCGTGCTGGTCGGCGCGGGCGAGGGCCCGCTCGCCGAGCCGATGGTCGACCTGGTCCGCGACCTCCACGAGCGCGGGGCGCGCGTCCTCGGGCTCGGTGGGACGCCCGACTTCGCGGCCGAGTGCGACCTGCACCTGGCGGGTCCGGACCTGCCCGAGACGGTGGAGCCCATCGCGTCGATCGTGCCCGCGCAGCTGATGATCGAGCAGATGGCCCGTCGGCTGGGCCTCGACCCCGACAACCCGCGTGGCCTCAAGAAGGTCACCCAGACCGACCGCTGACCCCTACGACCGTTGCGCCGGCACCCGTCGGCGTACGCGACAGTGGATCCACCCACGAAAGGAACCTGAGATGAGCAGCAAGGCAGAGCAGATCCTGGCCGGCCTCGGTGGCGCCGACAACATCGTCGAGATCGAGGCGTGCATCACCCGTCTCCGCACCGAGGTCAAGGACGGCTCGATCGTGGACCAGGCGGCCCTCAAGGCCGCCGGAGCCCACGGCGTGATGGCGAGCGGCACCGTCGTCCAGGTCGTCGTCGGGCCCGAGGCGGACAACCTCGCCGACGACATCGAGGACCTGATGTGAGCGGTGCCGTCCAGGTCCTCGCCCCCTGCCCGGGACGGGTCGTCGCGATGTCGGACGTGCCCGACCCCGTCTTCGCCGAGGAGATGGTCGGCCCCGGCGTGGCCATCGAGCCCGAGCCCGGCCGCACGACCGTGGTGTCGCCGATCGCCGGCAAGGTCGTCAAGGTCCTGCCCCACGCCTTCGTCGTCCTCGGCGACGGCGTCGGCGTCCTCGTGCACCTAGGCATCAACACCGTCCGCCTGGAAGGGGAGGGCTTCGAGGTCCTCGCCACCCAGGGGAGCGAGGTCGCCGCGGGCGACCCGATGATCATGTGGGACCCGTCCTCGCTGCCGCCCACGGCCAGCGGCCAGGACGTCTCGCCGATCGTCCCGGTCGTGCTGATGGACGCACCGAAGGGGTCGGTCACGAGCGACGCCATCGGCGGGTCCGTGGCTGCCGGCGACGTGCTCTTCGCGACCGCATGACGGGGGCGACGACGGGGGTCTCCGCACTCCTGCTCGACCTCGACGGGACGCTGGTCGACTCCGAGCCGCTGCACCGGCGCGGCTACGAGTCGTTCTTCGCCCACAAGGGCTGGGAGCTTCCCGACCTCTCCGTCTTCACCGGCCGCCGGGCGGTCGACGTCTTCGCGACAGAGCCCGGCCCCTGGGACGGGCTCGACCCCGAGGCCGTGCTCGCCGAGGTGCTCGAGCACGTGCCGGACGAGGCGGCGCGCGCCGTGCCGGGTGCCCGGGAGCTGATCGAGGCAGCCCGCGCCGGTGGCACGCCGGTCGCGATCGTCACCTCGGCGGGACCGGACTGGGTGCACCGGTCGCTGGTCGAGTCGCTGACCCTCGAGCTCGACAGCGTCGACCTCGTCGTCACCGCCCGCGACGTCGAGGACGGCAAGCCGCACCCGGCCGGCTTCGCGCTCGCCTGCCGGAGGCTCGACGCCGACCCCGCAGCCGCGCTGGCGGCGGAGGACTCACCGGCAGGCGTCCGCGCGGCGCTCGGTGCCGGCGTACGCCAGGTGCACGGCATCGGCACGTCCCACCCGCGCGAGGTGCTCCTCGACGCCGGCGCGGTCGAGGTCCACGGCGACCTCCGGCCGCTTCTCGCGCTCCTGAGGGCGTGACCCGGCCTGGGGGGCGCGGTGGTCAGCCGGCGACCTGGTCGCCGACGGTCGTGGCGTGCGGGCGGCCCGGGTCGTCGAGCGCCGGCTCGACCTCGCCTGCCCGGAGCGCCTCGAGCTGGGCGCACACGGCCGTGCCGTAGAAGAACGCCACGGACGACAGCAGCGCCCACAGCAGCAGGGCGAACACGCCGGCGAGGGGGCCGTAGACGCTGCCGAACGACCCGCTGAGCGAGACGTAGGCCGCGAGCCCGGCGGTGGCGACGGCACTGAGCACCACCGCGATCCCCGACCCGAGCGCGAGCCAGGAGAGGGCGGGCTGCCGGCGGCGCGGCGCGTGGTCGAGCAGCACGGCGATCGCGAACACCAGCAGCGCGATGCCGACCGGCCACCGCAGTCCGTTCCACCAGTCGACGGCCGTGTCGGACCAGCCGTAGCTCTCCACCATCGCCTCGCCGAGCGCGCCGCCGCCGACGATCATCACGAACCCCACGCCGACCGGCGCGGCGAGCACGGCGGTCAGCACCGCCGCACGGCCGTACTTGTGGAGCGCCTTGCGGTCGCGCCGGATGCCGTAGATGCGGTTGGCGCCGCGCTCGACCTGCGCCATCGCCGTGGTCATCGACAGGAGCGCGAAGCCGAGGCCGAGCACCAGGGCGATCTCACCGGCACGCTCGGACGCGTCCGACCCGTCGACCGCCGAGGCGAGCGCGTCACCCTCGCCCGAGCCCGGGGAGAGCGAGTCGACGACGTGCGCCACGACCGCGGCGGGCCGCTCGTGGTCGATGTCGGAGGCGAGGCCGGTCAGGGCGAGGAGGAAGGGGACGACGGCGAGGCAGGCCTGCAGGGCGAGCGCGCGCGAGTTGGTGAACCCGTCGCCGTAGCGGAAGCGCACGAAGGACTCGACCGCGATCTTCCCCAGCCCGTGGTGGCGTGCGAGGTGCCAGGCGTCCAGCGCGTCCAGCTCGTCACCGTCCATCTCGGTGGTGACGGGAACGGTCCGCGCGGTGGTCATGGGCGCACCCTAGGCGGCGGCCACGGCGGAGGAGTGCCCGGATTCGCCGGACGGGTGCTCCGCCCGCCTCTACGCTGGAAGTCCCACCGGTCGTCGCGGCCGCTGGCAGACGTTCTCGACCCCTCGGAGTCTCCGTGTCGTTCCTCGGTTCCACCCTGTCTCGTCGCGCCCTCGTGGTCGCCTCCCTCCTCGGCCCCGCCGCCGCGGCACTGTCCGTCGCGCCCGGCAGGGCGTACGCCGCCTCAGGCACCCCGCTGGGGCGGCAGGTCCGGTTCGGCGCCTACGCGTGGGACGTGCCGTGGACCCCCGGCGTCCTCGACGACCTCCAGCGGACCGTCCAGGCGCCGGTCTCGATCGCGTCCTACTTCTACGGACCCGACGTCGTCTTCCCCGCCCAGCAGGACCTCGACACCGCTCGGGGTGGCGCGCGCGACCTGCTGGTCGCGTGGGAGATCGGGAAGTTCCGCTACAGCGAGTGGCCGGCCGGCCTGCACGACGCCTACCTCGACCAGATCGCCGCGGCGGCGCGCGCCTTCCCGTACGTCATGTACGTGCGCCCCTGGCCGGAGATGAACGGCGACTGGACCTCGTTCCAGCCGACCCCCGCCGGCGAGAAGGAGCACGGCGGCACGCCGGGGGAGTTCGTCGCGGCCTGGCGCTACCTGGTGACCTACCTGCGCGACCGGGGCGTCACCAACCTGCGCTGGGTGTTCAACCCGACGACCGACACCTACGAGGGCACGACGGACATCCGCACCATCTACCCCGGTGACGACTACGTCGACGTCCTCGGCCTCGACGGCTACAACTGGGGCAACACCGGCCTCAGCTGGGGGCCGTGGCGCACCTTCGAGGACATCTACCGCGAGCAGTACGACCGGCTCGTCGCCCTGCACCCCACCGCTCCGGTGTGGATCTGCGAGGTCGGCTGCAAGGAGCCGTCGTACGACGACGGGGCACCGCGCATCAAGTCCGCCTCGAAGGGACGCTGGATCACCGACATGTTCGCCGCGACCACCTTCCCGCGGGTCCGGGCCGTGTGCTGGTTCCAGGGCAACAAGGAGCGCGACTGGCGGGTGAGCTCGTCCAACGACGCGCTCAAGGCGATCCGCTCCGCGCTCGACCAGATGCCCGCCTGACGTCACCTCCGGGTGCCGTGCCCGGGAGGTCGGGCCGTGCCTGGCGGGTGGAGGCTGTCGGTCCGCAGGGCCAGACTGGAGGCATGCAGGCTCGGGAGCGCGTCGGATCGATCGGGAGACAGGTGGCGGTGGAGCCGCGCCGGTTCTACGACGGCGGCACGCTGCCGACCGCGGCAGGTCCGGGCGCGCCGCCCGAACCCGGGTCCGATCCGCGCATCGTGCTCGAGCGGCACTCCGAGGAGGGCGTCGAGACGTTCGCCCTGGAGCGTCGACTGGCCTACCGCGACCGCCACCTCGGCGAGCTGCTGGTCCCGGCGGACGCCGGCTTCCGCACCGACCTGACCTCGGTGCCCGCCCTGTTCACCTGGCTGGTGCCCAAGACCGGGGCCCACCTGCCCGCTGCGCTGCTGCACGACGCCCTCGTGGCCGGTCGCGACGACCCCGCGTCCTACGTCTCCACCGAGGGGCACGTGGTCGACCGGGTCGAGGCCGACCGGGTCTTCCGCGACGCGATGGCCGACACCGGCACCGGAGTGATCCGTCGCTGGATCGTCTGGTCGGCCGTGACCGTGGCGACGATCTTCGTCGGCCGGGCCGTGCCGTGGTCGCCGCTCAAGCACTGGTCCTACCGGGTGGCGGCCGGCGTCACGATCGCCGCGATCGTCTACCTCGGCTACTGCGCCACCGGCGACCTGTTCGACGTCTCGTGGGTGGGTGCCGTCGACGTGCCCTGGATGGGTGACAGGCCGTGGTGGGCGGAGCTGGCGGGCGGGTTCGCGGGGGCGATCGTGCTGCCGCTGGCGCTGAGCCTGCTGTGGGGCCGGCTGCGGATGGCGGGCGCGATCGCCGGGGTGGTGCTCGCTGTGCTGCTCCACGTCACCGTCGGCCTCGCCGTCATCGGCGCGAGCTACCTCGCCCTCGAGCGACTGGCCCGACGCTCGCCCGTCGCGGCCTGGGTGCTGGCGGGCGTCGTCGTCGCCGCCTCGCTGGTCGTCTTCGCGGTGCTCAGCCTCGGCTGAGGCCGACCTCGGCGAGCCAGCGCGCGGCGAAGGTGCCGCGCGGCAGGTCCTGCGTGACGAGGGTGAGACCCTCGCGCGCCGCCAGGACGACGAGGCCGAGCGCCACGGCGGTCACCACCATGCCGTGGACGTTGCGTGGGAAGCGGCTCGGCACCGTGCGCACGCGGTGCCAGCCGCCGACGAGACCGGCGGTGACGACCGCGGAGACGATGCTGGCGAAGGCGGCCCCGAGCACCGTGCCGAGGAGGTTCAGGTGGCTGATGAGGATCGCCGACGTCGCGGCGGCAGTGGCGCCGGCGACGAGCTGCGGGAGGCTCAGGTCGAGGAAGGACTGGCGGTCGGTCCGGTCGGTCCGCTCGGGCGTGTCGATGGGGGAGTCAGGCATCTCGCGAAGGGGGGTGGGGGACAGGGCTTCCCCTGTACGACGACCGGGAGCGGCCGATCGTTGCCCGACGTGAGCAAGGGCACGGCGTCCGTCAGACCGCCGAGCGGGCACTTCGTGCCGCGTCAGACCCGCCGAGCGGGCACTTGGTGCTCTACGACGGGCACGACGTGCCCGGTCAGACCCGCAGGACGGGCACGAAGTGCCCTGTCAGCGCAGGGAGTACGTCGCGAGCGAGACGCCGACGTAGTGGGCTGCGAAGGCCAGGATGGTGAACGAGTGGAACACCTCGTGGAAGCCGAACCAGCGGGGCGAGGGGTTGGGGCGCTTGAGGCCGTAGACCACGCCACCGAGCGTGTAGAGCACGCCGCCGACCGCCACGAGCACCAGCGTGGCGACCGCGACGCCGCTGCTGAAGCGGTTGGCGCCCTCCATGAACTGGGGGATGAAGAACACCGCCGCCCAGCCGAGGGCGATGTACATCGGCGTGTAGAGCCAGCGCGGCGCGTCGGTCCAGAACACGCGGAAGAACACACCCGCGATCGCCGCGATCCAGACGACGAGCAGCAGCGTCGTACGCGCGCTGCCCTCGAGGAAGAGCAGGGCGTAGGGCGTGTAGGTGCCCGCGATCAGCACGAAGATGTTGGCGTGGTCGAAGCGGCGCAGGAACGCCCACGTGCGCGGCGACCAGGTGCCGCGGTGGTAGATCGCCGACACCGTGAAGACGAGGAGCGCGGAGAACGCGAACGCCGCCGACCCGACGCGGGTGGAGGCCGTGGGGGAGAGCGCGACGAGCACGATGCCGGCGGCGAGCGCGATCGGCGCGGTGGCGGCGTGCAGCCAGCCGCGCAGGTGCGGCTTGATCTCGGCCATCTTGTCGGCCATCACTTCGCCGGCGCGCTCGACGGCGTGCTCGACGCGGTCGCGCGGGGTCTGGCCGGAGGTCTCCATGGAAAGAAGTTACCCGGACGGGCGTGAAGTGCGCAGCCGAGTGCACCGAGTGCCCGGTCACACGGCGCGACGGAGTTACCATCGGCTGGTGGTCAACGTGAAGGACGCCGTGCGACGGGTGCTCTACCCGGCCTACGAGTCCCGGGTGGTGAAGTTCCTTCCCCACGACCAGATCCCGAAGCACGTGGGCGTGATGCTCGACGGCAACCGCCGGTGGGCCAAGGCGGTCGGGCTCAACACCGCTGAGGGCTACCAGGCCGGCGCCGACAACATCCGTCCGCTGCTGGGCTGGTGCGAGGAGGTCGGCGTCGAGGTGGTCACGCTGTGGCTGCTCTCCAGCGACAACCTGACCAACCGCCCGCCCGAGCAGCTCACCGGGCTGCTGAAGATCATCGAGGGCGCCGTCGAGTCGCTCGCCGAGGCGGGACGCTGGCGGATCCACCCCGTGGGAGCGCTCGACCTGCTGCCGACCGAGACCGCCGAGCGGCTCAAGGCCGCCGAGGAGAGCACCCGCGACATCGACGGCGTGCTCGTCAACGTCGCGGTCGGCTACGGCGGCCGCCGCGAGATCGCCGACGCCGTACGCGCCCTGCTCGCCGACCACGCCTCCAAGGGCACCTCCCTGGAGGAGCTCGCCGACATCATCGACGTCGAGCACATCGCCGAGCACCTCTACACCAAGGGCCAGCCCGACCCCGACCTCGTGATCCGCACGTCGGGCGAGCAGCGCCTCGGCGGCTTCCTGCTGTGGCAGTCGGCCAACTCGGAGTTCTACTTCTGCGAGGCCCTGTGGCCCGACTTCCGGCGCGTCGACTTCCTGCGCGCCATCCGCGCGTACGCCGAGCGCGAGCGCCGCTTCGGCGGCTGAGCAGCGGCTCGCAGACGTCACCCGACCGTCACCTCGCGTTCGGGCGTGTCGCCCCGGATCGGGTGATCCACGGGCGTACTTTCGCGACATCAGCAGGTGGGGAAGCCGGCTGAACCGGGAGGCACACCTTGGGCACTCAGATGGGAGCTCTCCGGTCCGTTGAATGACATCGGGCCGGGCGAGGAGTGCGCGCGCCGACCCGCAGCAAGGGGTTAGTCGTGGCCAGCAACACCTCACCCAGCTCCGTCAGCTCTGACCGCAGGACCTACGTCCTGGACACCAGCGTGCTGCTCGCCGATCCCGGTGCGCTCACCCGCTTCGCCGAGCACGAGGTCGTGCTCCCCGTGGTGGTGATCACCGAGCTGGAGGGCAAGCGGCACCACCCCGAGCTCGGCTACTTCGCCCGTGCGGCGCTGCGCGCGCTCGACGACCTGCGCGTCGTCCACGGCCGGCTCGACGAGCCCGTCGGCATCGGCACGGAGGGCGGCACGCTCCGGGTGGAGCTCAACCACACCGACGCGGCCTCGTTGCCGTCCGGCTTCCGGCTGGGGGACAACGACACCCGGATCCTGGCCGTCGCGCGCAACCTCGCCGACGAGGGCCACGTGGTCACGCTCGTCTCCAAGGACCTGCCGCTGCGGATCAAGGCGTCCGCCGTCGGCCTCGACGCCCAGGAATACCGCGCCGAGGCGATCAGCGACTCCGGCTACACCGGCATGACCGAGCTCGAGGTCCCGGCCACCGACCTCGACGAGCTCTACGAGGACGGGGTCGTCGACCTCGCCGAGGCCCGCGACCTGCCGTGCCACAACGGCCTGGTGCTGCTGTCCGACAGGGGTACGGCGCTGGGCCGCGTGGGGGCGGACAAGCGCGTGCACCTCGTCCGCGGCGACCGCGACGCCTTCGGCATCCACGGCCGCTCCGCCGAGCAGCGGATCGCGCTCGAGATGCTGCTCGACCCCGAGGTCGGGATCGTCTCCCTCGGCGGTCGCGCCGGCACCGGCAAGTCGGCGATGGCCCTGTGCGCGGGCCTGGAGGCGGTGATGGAGCGCCGCCACCACAAGAAGGTCGTCGTCTTCCGCCCGCTCTTCGCCGTCGGCGGGCAGGAGCTCGGCTACCTCCCCGGCTCGGAGAACGAGAAGATGTCGCCCTGGGCGCAGGCCGTCTTCGACACCCTCGGTGCGCTGACCGGCAAGGACGTCATCGACGAGGTGATGGACCGCGGCATGCTCGAGGTGCTGCCGCTGACCCACATCCGCGGTCGTTCGCTCCACGACGCCTTCGTGATCGTCGACGAGGCGCAGTCGCTCGAGCGCAACGTGCTCCTGACGGTCCTGTCCCGCATCGGCGCCAACTCCAAGGTCGTGCTCACCCACGACGTGGCCCAGCGCGACAACCTCCGCGTGGGTCGCCACGACGGCATCGTCGCCGTGGTGGAGAAGCTCAAGGGCCACCCCCTCTTCGCCCACGTCACCMTGACCCGCTCCGAGCGCTCGCCCATCGCCGCCCTCGTGACCGAGATGCTGGAGGACGTCACCCTCTGACCGACGCCTCGGGCCGCCCTGGTGCGCTGTAACGCCGGGTTACTGCTTGTACCCCCCATGACGGATCCTGGTGGGTACAGCTCCTGACCCGGCGTTACAGCGGCGCGGTTGAGGCGGTGGCGGTCGTCACCATGCGTGGCCGATGGGACTGACGAGACGTAAAGACACTGTTGTGACGCAAGGGACAGCCCCAATTGTGCCGTTCGGTTTGCACGTGGTTGAACCCTCATGCATGGTGGCTCGTGACCGCTCCGTGACCTCGGTCGTCGGCAGGGCGCCGGGATCCCCCGCACCACCGCCCCGTCCCGCCGGACCAGGTCTTCGTGGTCGCCCCCGCGCCTCCGTGCACGACCCGGCGTGACACCCCCTGTCGTCAACCCCCGTGAGCCCCTGTGCCCAAGTCAGACAAGTACGTCCCGAAGCACCGCGTCCCCGGCAAGCACAAGGCCGTCCGCGCGCCCCGTCGAGCCCTGCGCACCGGCGTCGTCCTGACCGGA
Source organism: Nocardioides sp. P5_E3 (assembly GCF_054049275.1). Taxonomy (NCBI): domain Bacteria; kingdom Bacillati; phylum Actinomycetota; class Actinomycetes; order Propionibacteriales; family Nocardioidaceae; genus Nocardioides; species Nocardioides sp. P5_E3. The sequence continues at coordinate 183,193 of NZ_JBFUMR010000002.1, read as the reverse complement.
CTGGCAGCCGCCGTGACCGGCGTGAGCGTCACCGGCGGCCTCGCTGCGAGCGACCCCGACGTGCTGACCCCCGCCGCCGCGGACGTGGCGACCACCACCCCGAGCCCGTCCGCCGAGGCCACGACCGAGGCCGCCGGCTCGACCGCGGACGCGACCACGCTCGAGCGTTCGTCGCGACAGGTCGTCTCGCGCTCGGCACGTCGGACCGACAAGGCGAAGGCCACGACGCTCGCGATGTCCGGCGGCTCGGCCGTGACGCGCTCGGAGAAGCTGTCCGAGGGCGACCCGCGCGACATCGCCCGCGCGCTGCTGCCGGCGTACGGCTTCTCCTCCGACCAGTTCTCCTGCCTCGACTCGCTCTACGTCAGCGAGTCGGACTGGCGCATCGACGCCGACAACCCGACCTCGTCGGCGTACGGCATCCCGCAGGCCCTCACCGAGCTCCACGAGCTGCCGGCGGACTACATGACCTCCGCCGAGTCTCAGATCCGGTGGGGCCTGGAGTACATCCAGGACACCTACGGCACCCCCTGCAGCGCGTGGAGCTTCAAGCAGGGCAACGGCTGGTACTGAGCCCCGGCGCGATCCGTCGGGTCAGGTCCGCTGGACCTCGCACCGACGCGCGACCTCCGCGGAGCAGCGGTCGCTCCCGGACCCGCCGCGGGCCGTGTCGCGCCCCCTGCTGCCGATGAGGACGTCGTCCTCGGCGCGACCGACCAGGAGGTCGCGTCCCGCACCGCCCACGAGCCGATCGGCGCGCTTCCCCCCGAGCAGGATGTCATCGCCGTTCCCGCCGAGCAGGGTCGAGACCTTCGTCGTTGCGTAGGGAGAGACCGTGACGCGGTCGTCCCCGCCGCGGGCGTTCACCAGGACGCGAGGGGCGCGGACCACGATCACGTCCCTGCCCTGCGTGCCGACGATGTCGGCCCGGCGGCCGGCAGTCACCAGCGCCCTGCCCTCGAACCGACCGACCTCGGTCAGGAACGAGAAGCGCCCCCCGTCCGCGGTCGTGTCGCCACACCTGAACCGCCGCCCGAGCCGGTACTCGATCGTCGAGCAGTGAGGCATCTCGATCGAGTCGTCGCCCTCGCCTCCGTCGAGCGTTCCGCTCATCGGGCCGGTGGCGTACCGGACCGCGTCGTCACCGGCACCCATGGCGGCATCGACGGTCGTGTCATACCGGTACTCCGGCGCCAGGCTCGTCGACACCGTCAGGACCTCAGCAGCACCCGACCCCGTGAACGTGAGCGGCGAGTCGACGTACACGTGGAAGAACTGCACGTTGCTCCACCGCATGAGCTCTCCCGCGTCCGACGTGGCCGTGCGGGATGCGTTGTCGACCGTGACACGTCGCTGCAGCCAGCCCTTGTGGAAGATGGCGAGATTGTCGCCCGCCCCGTCGCCGGCGGTGCCGCCGTTGTCGAGCACCGCGCCCTTCCCGCCGACGTAGAGCGAGTCACCGCCGGCGCCGGAGATCACGGTGTCGTCGTTCGGGATGTCCGGGGACGGCGAGCCGCTGTAGATGGTGTCCGAGCCGAGGCCGGCGTCGATGTGGTCGCGGCCGGAGTCTCCGCCCAGGTTCGGGTACTCCGGCTGGGCGTTCTCGGCGAAGACGGTCTCCGGTCGGCTCGAGCCGAGGAACGTGTCGTCGCCGTCGCCGAGGGTGACGCGCAGGTAGCTGGTGTTGCGGGTCTCCTCCACGACGACCGTGTCGTTGCCTGCGCCCATCAGGACGTCGAACGTCGAGTCGATGTTCGGGTGCGGGATGGTGCCTGCGCCCGGGATGATGCAGAGGAGGTCGTTGCCGTCGCCTGCGTCGATGGTGCCCCGACCGGACGCGCCCTCCGCTGTCGTGACGATGACGTCGTCACCCGGCGTTCCGGCGGTGCTGTTCCCCGCCGTCGGTCCCACGATCGTGGCGGGTCTTCCCTGGCACGTCGGGACGTCGGCCGCCGCCGCACCCGGCACGGCCATCACGGCGGACGTGGCCGCCAGCACGATCCACGCGGACAGGGGAGACGCAGGGGCCACGACGACAACTCCAGGAAGTGAGCGGAACAGGGGACCTGCGAGAGACGCAGATCGTGACGTGTCGAGCCAGGCTCAGGACAGACATCGCGGAGATGACTACCACCCCGGGTGTCACTGTCCACGCATCGCCCTGGGCGCAGCAGTAGGGGGACGCACCACCGGCGCCGGAAGTTGCGCCGCGATCAGCCCAGGTCGACGAGTGACTCGACCACCTGGTGGATGTGCGTCGACAGGGCCTGCCCCCGGGGCAGCAGCAGGGGAGTGGAGTGCGCGAGCTGGGCGTGGCCGAGGTAGGACGTGTACGCCAGGAGTGCGCGGTTCCGCGCCACGGCCGGAGACAGGCCGAGCTCGCCGTAGAGGTTGGTCATCAGCGCCAGGCGGCGCTCGGTCACGCGCTCGAGGGCGGAAGCGACAACGGGCTGCGACGCGCTGGCCTGCAGCGCCAGCTCGACGGTGCCGGCGCCGGCGTCCGTGCCGTCACTGACCGACCTGAACGCCAGGCCGAGCAGGCCGCGTAGCCGGGTCTGGGGGTTCGCTGCTGCGTCCAGGCTCGCCATCACCCGATCCGTGTCGCGCAGCTCCCACAGCTCCAACGTCGCCTCGAGCAGAGCGTTCCGGTCGGCGAAGTGCCAGTAGAAGCTGCCCTTCGTCGTCTGGAGCGCCTTGGCCAGTGGCTCCACCGCCACGGCAGCCACCCCGCCTCGCGCAAGCGCCGCGAGTGCGGCCTCGGTCCAGTCCGCGGGGCCTAGTGACTTGCGCGTTGCTCTCGCCATGCCCATACGCTACCGTATGGAATGCCTCCATACGGAGGCGTATGGAAGGAGAGCCATGAACGCTCAGATCACCTCGGTCCGGCCGGGTGCCGGATCTCCTCACCTCTCGCTCGTGGGCCCGGTTCGGCCCGCCCGTGTGCACGAGGTCCCGCTGCCAACCACGAAGCTGCTCGCACGAGCGCTCCCACGCGTCGACTGGTCCGACGCCTTCGCACTCCGCATCCCGAGCGGTGCGGCGTACCACGACCCGCAGGAGTGGGCCGACGCGATCTTCCACGGGCCGCCTGCGTGGATCCGTGTGCTCTTCGTCGTCCGTGAGGCGGCCGTCAAGGTGGCCGGCATCGAGCCGGGCGGCCGACACGTCTTCGACATCATCGAATGGAGTCCTGACGAGGTCCTCGTCGGCACCGACCAGCGACACCTCGGCTTCCGCGCGTCCGTGCTTGTCGAGCCCGGCCGCGTGGTGCTCAGCACCGTCGTCCAGCTCCACAGCGGGCGCGGACGTGCCTACTCCGCGTTGGTCCGGCGCATCCATCCGCGGGTCGTGCGCAGCATGCTGGGGCAGGCGGCCCGAGCGTTGGCGGTGGCGTCATGAGCACCGACACGGCAACGCGTAAGGCACCGGCGCCCGTCCGGCTCGTGCGCCGCTACCCGCTCGGCTCGTTCGTCGCCCTTGCCTGCCTCTTCGGATGGGCCATCTGGATCGGCGTCCTCCTGAGCGGCGGCACAGGTGGCGGGAACCTGCCGCTCGGCCCGGTCGTGGCGGCCTTCGTCGTGACCTCCTGCCTGGGGCGGGACGAGCTGCGCAGCTGGGGGCGCCAGCTCCTCAATTGGCGAGCGGGACCGAGGTGGTACCTGCTCGCCGCGCTCGCGCCGGTGGCCCTGCACGTCCTGATCGTCCTGGTCAACCACCTGCTGGGTGCGCCGCTGCCGACGCCCGACCAGCTCGCCGGCTGGACGCAGGTACCGATCACCTTCGTGGTGCTCCTGGTCCTCATCGGCATCGGGGAGGAAGCCGGCTGGACGGCCTTCGCCGCCCCGGTCCTGCTTCAGCGCCACGGCTTTGTCGTCGCCTGGCTGCTCGCTTCGGCCATGCGCATCTTCTGGCACCTGCCGCTCATGCTCCACGGGGACCTGCCGTGGGCCGTCGGCGTCGCCGGCAACGCCGCGTTCACGATGGTGACACTCCTGTTGCTGCTCGCCAGCGGCGGGCACTGGACCCTGGCGGCTGTCTGGCACGCGATGCTCAATGCCGCGGGCAGCGCGTTCTTCTTCACGATGGTGGGCGGCGCGGACAAGGACCGCCTGGACCGGCTGCTCGTCTGCGTCTACGTCGTCCTCGCGTTGACGACGTACGCCGTGTGGCGGCACCGTCGCGCACGGCTCGAAGCGAGCCCGGCGCCAGCAACCGGCGTCGACGTCCGGGGCCCGGACGAGGGGAGTGGCCATGTCGACCGACGTGCGACAGCGCACCTATGACTGGGACGACCCCGCTCCCACGGCTCTCGCCGGCCTCGACCGGGACGGCCTCGCCGTCATGCGCGGGATCGGCGCGGGGGAGCTCCCGCTCCCTCCGGCGGTGCGCACCCTCGGCATCGAACCCCGCGGGGCAGATCCCGGTCGGGTCGACTTCCGCCTGGAGCTCGGTGAGTACCACCTGAACCCGTTCGGCATCGTCCACGGTGGCGTCCTCGCCGCGATGATGGACACGGCCATGGGGTGCGCGGTCCACTCGTTACTGCCGGCGGCCGTCGGGTACGTCACCGGCGAGCTCAATGTCCGCTTCCTGCGCCCGGCGCTCCTCTCGGGCGGGCCCCTGCTCTGCACCGGCGACGTGGTGCACGCGGGCAGGACGACGATGGTCGCCTCGGCGCGCGTCGTCGACGCCGGCGAGCGTGTGATCGCGCTGGCCGGAGCGACGTGCATGGTCAGGAGGTCGTGACATGGCGACCACGACAGTCCTGCCGGCAGGTCGCGCTCGGCTCGACCGCACGGATGCTCCCGGTCCCGGGCTTGCCGAGCACGCCCTCCCCCTCAAGGCCCTCGGCGACGCCGTCGCTCTGCGCAACCACGTCCTCCGGAGGCTCGAGACGGCCGAGGCCGACCAAAGCGACGCCGCGAACAGGCGCCCTGACCCGCTCTCGTTCCGGGGTGGCGATCGAGCCTGGTCCTGTCACGGCGTGGCGCCGGCCGCGTGACCCGTCTCCGGTGGTTCCTCGAGCTCGTCGGCGACGGAGACGACCAGACCGCCGAGCATGAAGGCGACGATGGCGGCGACGAGCGTCGAGGTCGCGAGGTCCGGGATGAAGCGCCGCGCGCCCTCCGGCTCGAGGCCGTGGAAGTGGTGGGTCAGGGCGTGGCCCTTGCCGCGCGCGAGGAGGTGGCGGTTGACCGGCCAGGCCGCGAAGAACGCCACCGTCAGCGCGAGCATCATCGAGAGCCAGAACACCGGGTTCACGAGCCCCGCCTCCATGGCGCCCGGGATGACGGCCATGACCAGGTTGTCGACGATCTCCATCGTCGCGATCGACAGCGTGTCGGCCGCGAGGACGACGGTCAGGGCGGCCCCGACCCCGAGCCCCGCCCGCAGCAGCGGCAGGGTCGACAGGGAGTAGCCGAACACGAACGCCAGACCGATCGCGACGACGATCGTGCTGAGGTTGCCCAACCCGAGGGCGGTGCCGATCATCAGGCCGAGGATCTCGCCGATGGCGCAGCCGGTCAGGCAGTGGAGGGTGGCGGAGACCGCCATCGCGTTGCTGCCCATGTCGTGGTGGGAGCCGTGCCCGGCTCCGGGGAGCGTGCCGTGGTCCATGCCTCGAATATACCCCCGGGGGGTATTGACGTCAACGGGCGGCGACGGTCGTCGTCATCACGCAGTTCTTCAGTCCCTTGGGGCGCACGTAGGTGAAGCCGAGTCGTTCGTAGAGGCGGCGGGTGCCGTTGTAGAGGAACGACGACGACATCTTCTTGGTCTGGTCGGTGAGGTCGTGCGGGTAGGACTCGACCACCCCGCCACCGGACTCCGCGATCAGGTCGAGCGCGCCGCGGATCGCGAGCTCGGTGACCCCGCGGCGGCGGTAGCGCTTGTCGACGAACACGCAAGTGATCCGCCAGTCGGGGTCGGCGTCCTTCTCGGCGTCGTACTGCTTGCGGTGGTGGAGCGAGGGGAGCTCGACGGGCGTGCCGTACTCCGCCCACGCGATCGCCTCGTCGCCGTCGAGGACCAGCGCGGCGTGCGCCTCGCCCCTCTCGACGTACGACTTCTTGAGTCCGCGGTTGCCCTCCCTGCCCTGTCCCCGCTCGGGGCCGTCGGGGTGGAACCAGATGCAGTAGCAGCCGCCGAAGATCCCGTTGTGCCGGATGACGAGGTCGTCGAAGGCGGGCCACGTCTCGGACGTGAGGGGCTTGATGTCGTACGACGTCTCGCTCATTCCGGTGACGGTACGACCGGAACCGGACGAGCGGCTACCGCTTACCCCGAGGTCCGGCGACCCGTCATCGAGTCGACGTCGAGGGCGGCGTCGAGCTGCTCCTCGGTCAGGTCGCCGCGCTCGACGTAGCCCATGTCGATCACGGTCTCGCGGATCGTGGCCCCGTCGGCGAGGGCCTTCTTGGCGACCTTGGCGGCCTGCTCGTAGCCGATGTGGGCGTTGAGCGGGGTGACGACCGACGGGGAGGACTCGGCGTAGCGCCGCATCCGCCCGGCGTCGGCGGTGATCCCGTCCACGCACCTCCCGGCGAGCAGGACCGTGGAGGTGGACAGCACGTGGATCGACTCGAGCACGGCGTGCGCCATGACCGGCATCATCACGTTGAGCTCGAAGCTGCCGGACGCGCCTGCCCAGGCGATCGTCGCGTCGTTGCCGACGACCCGGGCGCACACCATCAGCGTCGCCTCGGGCAGCACCGGGTTGACCTTGCCGGGCATGATGCTCGACCCCGGCTGCAGGTCGGGCAGGTGGATCTCGGCGAGCCCGGTCGTGGGTCCCGACGACATCCAGCGCAGGTCGTTGCACGCCTTGGTGAGCCCGACGGCGATGGTGCGCAGGACGCCGGACAGCTCGACCAGCGAGTCGCGGGTGCCCTGCGCCTCGAAGTGGTTGCGCGCCTCGGTGAAGGGCTGTCCGGTCCGCTCGGAGAGCGCGGCGATGGCCCGCTCCGCGAAGGCGTCCGGGGTGTTGATGCCGGTGCCGACGGCGGTCCCGCCCAGGGGCAGCTCGCGCACGCGCGGCAGCACCGACTCCAGCCGCTCGACGCCGAGCCGCAGCGTGGCGGCGTACGCCCCCATCTCCTGCCCGAGGGTCACGGGCGTGGCGTCCATCAGGTGGGTGCGCCCCGACTTCACCGTGTCGGCGAACTCCTCTGCCTTGCCCTCGAACGACGTCGCGAGCCGGGCGAGCGCGGGCAGGAGGTCGTCGACGACGGCGAGCGTCGCCGCGACGTGGATGCTGGTCGGGAAGGTGTCGTTGCTGCTCTGCGAGGCGTTGACGTGGTCGTTGGGGTGGACCTCGACGCCGGCCTGCGCGGCCAGGGTCGCGATGACCTCGTTGGCGTTCATGTTGGAGCTGGTGCCGGACCCTGTCTGGAAGACGTCGATGGGGAACTCCCCGTCGTGCGCTCCCTCGACGATGGCGTCGGCGGCGGAGACGATGGCCTGCGCCTGCTCGTGGCGTACGACGCCCAGCGCGGCGTTGGCGGTCGCGGCTGCGGCCTTGACGTGGGCCAGCGCCTGGACGTGCCGGGGCTGCAACGTGAGGCCGCTGATCGGGAAGTTCTCGATCGCGCGCTGGGTCTGGGCCCGCCAGAGGGCGTCGCGAGGTACGTCGACCTCGCCCATGGAGTCGTGCTCGGTGCGTGTCTCGGTCACCCGACGACCGTACCCACTGCCGGCCCTCCTACGCCTGTGCGTCCTCCTCGGGACCAGCCTTGACAACTGGTAACCAAACAGTTACCAATAGACGGTGGACCCGTTCGCAGCCCTCGGTGACCCCGTGCGACGCGACCTCGTCGCGCGGCTGGCGAGCGGCCCGGCCCGGGTGGTCGACCTGGCCGCCGACCACGCCGTCAGCCGACCGGCCATCAGCCGCCACCTGCGCCTGCTGTCCGAGGCCGGACTGGTGACGGCCGACGACCGGGGCCGCGAGCGGCACTACCGGCTCGAACGCACCGGTCTGGCCGTGATCGCCGACTGGCTCGCGGCGCTGGAGCCACGCCCCCGGTTCGACGAGTCGGTCCTCGACGGCCTCGACCTCGAGGTGCGCCGCACGACCCGCGACCGGTCCGCCGACCAGCCCGACCAGCCCGACACCGCCCAGGAGACCGCATGACCACGACGCATCAGCCCCGCCCCACCGGACGACGCGAGCAGCGGCACGGCGAGACCTTCCTCGTCTTCGAGCGCACCTTCCGCGCACCGATCGAGGACGTGTGGGCGGCCGTCACCGAGTCCGACCGCCTCGCCCGGTGGATCGGGGAGTGGACCGGTGATCCGTCGACCGGTTCGGTCACCTTCCGGATGACCGCCGAGGGCGACGACGTCGCCGACGAGACCATCTGGGTCGACGAGTGCGACCCGCCTCGCCGGGTCGTCATGCGATCCGCGCAGCCCGTCGAGCCCGACCTGCTCTGGGCGTGGGAGATCGACCTGACCGAGGCCGACGGCACCACGAAGCTGACGTTCGCGCAGGGCGTCGCCGACGTCGAGCTGGCCGAGAGCGTCGGCCCCGGATGGGACTACTACCTCGACCGGATGGTCCTCGCCGAGACCGGCGGCGACCTCGCCGTCGTCGACTTCGACGACTACTACCCGGCGTTCAAGGACCACTACCGGGCACAGCTCGGCTGAGGGGTCGCGGCGTGGCCGCTTGGTGCGGTCACGACCCGTTGGGGACCATGGGGCGCATGCGACCACTGCGACTCGGGATGCACGTCGGGACGGCCGCTCTGCTGGTGGGGGTGAGCTCGGCGTGCTCCGTGCTCGGCGGTGACGACGCCGACCCGCCGTCCGGAGTGGCCGACGACCTCGCCGGCGCCCTGTCAGCCCACTCGCTCGCCGACGTGCCCCTGGTCGACGACGCCGACCGCGCCGCGTTCGCCGACCTCGTCGCCCCGTTGGAGGAGGTGCCGGTCGCCGTCGAGGTCACCTCGGTCGACGAGGTCGAGGGCACCGGCGACGAGCCCGGCTCCGCGACGGCGACGCTGGCCTGGCGGTGGCAGCTGACCGACGCGGCACCCTGGGAGTACGACACGACGGTGTCCCTCGTGCCGGCCGGGACCGGCTGGCAGGTCGACTGGGCGCCCGAGGCGCTGGCGCCCGACCTCGCCGACGGCGACACCCTCGGGCTGCGCACGGTCCCGCCGGTGCGCGGCGACATCACCGGGGCCGGCGGTGCGGTGCTGGTGACCGAGCGGCCGGTGCTGCGCTACGGGCTCGACAAGACCAAGGTCCAGGGGCCGCAGGTCGCACGGAGCGCCCGGCGGATCGCTCGCGTCCTCGACGTCGACGTGGCGTCGTACGTCGAGCGCGCGGAGGTGATGGGCGCCGAGGCCTTCGTCGAGGCGCTCGTGCTGCGCGAGGACGACGCGCTCGACGTGCTGCCCGGCTTCGCGGAGATCCGCGGCGCCCTCGCCGTGCGCGACACCATGCCGCTCGCCTCGACGCGCGAGTTCGCCGCGGCGCTGCTCGGCCGCGTCGGCCCCGCCACGCTCGAGGTCGTCGAGGCCTCGGAGGGTCGCATCGTCGCCGGCGACGAGGTCGGCCTCTCCGGACTGCAGGCCCGCTACGACGAGCAGCTGCGGGGGGTGCCCGGTGCGTCGGTCGTCGCCCGCGACGCCGACGACCAGCTGCGCACCCTCGCAGAGGTACCGGCCACCGACGGGGCCGACCTGGTGACGACCCTCGACCCGGCGCTGCAGCAGAAGGGCGAGGACGCGCTGGCCACCCTCGGCGAGGGTGCGCCGGCGGCTGCCCTCGTGGCGATCCGGCCCTCCGACGGCGCGGTCCTGGCGAGCGCCAACGGTGCCGGGGCGGCGGGCGCCGACCTCGCCATGACGGGGCAGTACGCCCCCGGCTCGACGTTCAAGGTGGTCACGTCGCTCGCGCTGCTGCGCAGCGGGATGGGGGTGGACGACGTCGTGTCGTGCCCCGCCACCACGGTCGTCGACGGCCGGTCGTTCAAGAACTACGACGACTACCCGGCCGCCGCGCTCGGCGACATCACCCTGACCCAGGCCGTCGCCCAGTCCTGCAACACGGCCCTCATCGGCAACGCCGACCGCATCGGTGACGGCGACCTGGCTGCGGCCGCCCAGGCCCTCGGGCTCGGAACCGACCACGACCTCGGCTTCCCGGTCTACTTCGGCCAGGTCCCACCGCCGGAGACGGCGACCGGGGCCGCCGCCGACATGATCGGCCAGGGCACCGTGCTCGCCAGCCCCTTCGCGATGGCCACCGTCGCCGCGTCGGTGCGGGCCGGCCGGGCCGTGCTGCCGGTGCTGCTGCCGGAGCACCAGGTCGAGCAGGTGCCCCCGCCGGAGCCGCTCACCGGTCCCGAGTCGGGCACCCTCCGCGGGCTGATGCGCGCCGTGGTCACCACCGGGTCGGGCCGCTTCCTCCAGGACGTGCCGGGCGAGGTGGGCGCGAAGACCGGCACCGCGGAGTTCGGCCAGCCCGACGCCTCCGGGGCGCTCCCGACGCACACGTGGATGATCGCGACGCGGGGCGACCTGGCCGTCGCGGTGTTCGTCGAGACCGGCGTCTCCGGTTCGCAGACCGCAGGCCCGGTGCTGGAGGCGTTCCTGCGCTGAGGGCCGCGGTCCCTCAGCGACGGGCGAGGTAGAGGAAGTACTCCTCCGGCCGGTCCTGGAGCAGCACGTCGTGGGCCTGCTCCTCCGCGGCACCGAACACCGCGCGGAGCGAGGCGAGCAGGTCCGGCGCGGCGTTGGCCGACCACACCACGAGCACGCCACCCGGGCCGAGGACGTCGCGGCACCGGCCGAGGAACTCCTCCTCGTAGACCGCCTCGTTGCGCTGGTGCACCAGGTAGCCGGGCCCGTTGTCGACGTCGAGGAGCACCAGGTCGTAGGTCGAGCGTGCCTCGGCGATCGCCATGGCGATGTCGGCGTTGACGACGGTGGCGCGCGTGTCGGCCAGCAGGGCGGGGCCGTGCGGCACCGTCCCGTCGCGCATCCACTGCACCAGCGTCTCCTCGATCTCGACCACGACCGCCCGCTCGACGCGGGGGTCGGCGAGCACCCGCTGCAGGGTGAAGCCGAGTCCGAGCCCGCCGACGAGCACCGTGGACGGCTCCTCGACCAGCTCGAGCGCCTGCGCGGCCAGCTCGATCTCGCTCGTCGTCTCGAGTGTGTCCATCACGAACACCCCGTTGACCCTGAGCTCGAGCACGTCGGCGCCGGTGCCGTTGGCGCGCCGCCGCAGCACCACCTCGCCGCGGGGGCTCTCGGCCCGGGCGATCTCCACGCTCTGGACGCTCTCGGGGATCACCATGGCGCCATCCTGCCAACCGCCGCTGCCGGACGGCACGCTGCCCACGCCGGCGTGCTGGGCAGTCTTCGTCCAAGGTCGCCGCGCCGACGGATGGTGGTGCGAAAAGGCTGCCCAGACCCGGCCCGTCCGACTACCGTGAACTCGTGTACACCGTCGGCCGCACAGCTGAGCTCACCGGCGTGCCCTCCGGGACGCTCCGCAAGTGGGAGCAGCGCTACGGCGTGGTCGTCCCGCAGCGCTCACCGGGCAACTACCGGCTGTACGACGACGAGGCGGTGCGCCGGCTCGTCGTGATGCGCAGCCTGGTCGAGGCGGGCTGGACGGCGCAGGAGGCGGCTCGCCACGTCGCCGAGGACGTCGCGGCCGCCGAGGCCCAGGTCGCGCGACCGGAGGAGCCGGCCCACGAAGCACGCTTCGAGACCCTCGTCGCCTGCGCCCAGGACTTCGACGTCCCCCAGCTCGAGCGCCTGCTGAGCGAGGGGTTCGGCGACATCGACGTGGTGTCGGTGATCGACGACTGGCTGCTGCCGTCCATGGTCCACCTCGGCAAGGCCTGGCAGCGCGGGCTCGTCTCGGTGGCGGGCGAGCACTTCGTGACCGGCGCGGTGCACCGCAGGCTCGCCCTGACGTTCCAGTCGCTGCCCCCCGCCCCGAGCGGCGGCCTGCGCGTCGTCGTGGGCCTCGCGCGCGGCTCGCGCCACGAGATCGGCGTGCTGGCGTTCGCGCTGGTGCTGAGGTCACGCGGTGTCGCGGTGACCTACCTCGGTGGCGACCTGCCGCTCGAGGCCTGGGTCGGAGCCGTGCGTCTCATCGAGCCCCGGGCCGTGGTGCTCGCCGCTCCGACGATCGAGGACCTGCCGGCGGTGCGCGAGGTGACCGAGGCGCTCATGCCGCTCACCGAGGTGCTGCTCGGCGGCGCCCACCAGGGCCGCGTCGAGGGTCCCGTGCGCCTCGGTCACCACGCCGGTGCGGCGGCCGACGCCCTCGCCACCCGCCTCGGCGCCGTCAGCTAGCACCCAGGCACCCGGTCGCAGGTGCTCAGCGGGCGGTCGGCGCGGTCGGCTCCTCGGTGCACCCGCTGCTGAACCAGTAGCCGCCGACGATGTCCACGCGGCAGTGGTTGTCGGTGGACGGCGCGTCCGTCATCGCCGGCGACGCGCCCAGCACCGAGCCCAGCACCGAGCCCAGCGCGGCCGCGACGAGGACCGCGACGCCGGCCACCCGGAGCCGCCGGTTGGTGCGCTCCTCGAGGTCTGTCACCGGCTGTGCCGTCACTGCCATGAACGGCTGCGCCGTGATCGACATGGGTCCTCCTCGGAAGTGTCCCTGCGGCTTGTCCACAGTTTGTCCACCGTTGGTGGACAACGGGACAGTAGGACTGTTGTCCACACTTTGTCCAAAGTTCGCTACCCTTGTGGGTGTGTACACCGTCGGACGCACCGCACAGCTCACCGGAGTGCCGCGCGAGACCCTGCGCAAGTGGGAGCAGAGGTATGGCGTGGTGTCGCCGGCCCGCACCGAGGGCAACTACCGGCTCTACGACGACGAGGCGGTCAGACGCCTCTCCGTGATGCGCGACCTCGTCGACTCCGGATGGGCGCCGCGCGAGGCGGCGCGGAAGGTGCTGGACGAGCCGACCCGGTCCGCCGACCTGCCCCGGCCGGGGTCGCCGCTGGAGCGGCTCGACGACCTCGCCGGCTGCGGCGAGGACTTCGACGTCGTGCGCCTGGAGGGCATGCTCGACAAGGCGTTCGCCGAGGCCGACCTCGCGGTTGCGGTCGACGAGTGGCTGATGCCGTCCCTCGTACGCCTCGGCGAGGCCTGGCAGCAGGGGACCGTGAGCGTCGCGGGCGAGCACTTCGTCAGCGCCGCCGTCCTGCGCCGGCTCGCGCAGGCGTTCCACCAGCTCCCGCACGCCCAGCCCGGGGCACCCCAGGTGATGGTCGGGCTGGCCCGTGGCTCGCGCCACGAGCTGGGCGTCATGGCCTTCGCGATGGTGCTGCGCAGCCGCGGCATCAACGTCACCTACCTCGGCGCCGACCTCCCCGTGGAGAGCTGGGTCGACACCGTCCGTGCGCTGCTGCCCGAGGCCGTGGTGCTCGCGGTCCCGACCGTCGAGGACCTCCCGGCGGTGCGCGAGGCCGTGCAGGCGATCACGCCGATCGCCGCCGTCCACCTCGGCGGCGCCCACCAGGGCCGGGTGGAGGGGGCCGAACCCCTCGGCCACCAGATCGGCGAGGCGGCGGCCGACCTCGCCGCGCGCCTCACCGCCGCCGCCTGACGGCGGCTCCTGCGGCCGCTGCCGCTACTGCGCCGAGCGGACCCGGATGCCTGAGATCGGGACCGTCACCGCGCCCGAGGGGTCGGTGAAGAAGTCGTTGCCCTTGTCGTCGACGACGATGAACGCCGGGAAGTCCTCGACCTCGATCTTCCAGACGGCCTCCATGCCGAGCTCCTCGTACTCGACGACCTCGACGGACCTGATGCAGTCCTGCGCGAGGCGAGCGGCCGGGCCGCCGATCGAGCCGAGGTAGAACCCGCCGTGGGAGTCGCAGGCCTCGGTGACGGCCTTCGAGCGATTGCCCTTGGCGAGCATGACCATCGATCCGCCCGCGGCCTGGAACTGCTCGACGTAGGAGTCCATGCGACCGGCCGTCGTGGGACCGAACGACCCGGACGGCATGCCCTCGGGGGTCTTGGCCGGACCGGCGTAGTAGACCGGGTGGTTGCGCAGGTAGTCGGGCATCTCCTCGCCGGCGTCGAGGCGCTCCTTGATCTTGGCGTGCGCGATGTCGCGGGCCACGACGAGCGGTCCGGTGAGGGAGAGCCGCGTCTTGACCGGGTGCTTCGAGAGCTCGGCGAGGATGTCGGCCATCGGCTGGTTGAGGTCGATCGGGACGACCGCGCCGCCCTCGATGTCGTGGGCCATGCCGGCGTCGGGCATGTAGTGGGCCGGGTCGGTCTCGAGCTGCTCGAGGAAGACACCCTCCGGCGTGATCTTGCCGAGCGCCTGCCGGTCCGCCGAGCAGGAGACGGCGATCGCCACGGGGCACGACGCGCCGTGGCGGGGGAGGCGGACGACGCGCACGTCGTGGCAGAAGTACTTGCCGCCGAACTGCGCGCCGATCCCGAAGGACTGCGTGAGCTCGAAGACCTGCTCCTCCAGCTCGACGTCGCGGATGCCGTGGGCGGCCATCGAGCCCTCCGTGGGCAGGTCGTCGAGGTAGTGCGCCGAGGCGTACTTCGCGGTCTTGAGGGCGAACTCCGCGCTGGTGCCACCGATGACGACGGCGAGGTGGTACGGCGGGCAGGCAGCGGTGCCGAGGGAGCGGATCTTCTCGTCGAGGAACTCCATCAGCCGCGTCGGGTTCAGGACGGCCTTGGTCTCCTGGAACAGGAACGACTTGTTGGCCGAGCCGCCGCCCTTGGCCATGAACAGGAACTTGTACTCCGGGACGTCCTTCGCGGGCGTCGAGTAGAGCTCGATCTGCGCGGGCAGGTTGGTGCCGGTGTTCTTCTCCTCGAACGTCGTCAGCGGCGCGAGCTGCGAGTAGCGGAGGTTGAGGCGGGTGTAGGCGTCGTACACCCCGCGGCTGATCGCCTCGCCGTCGTCGGTGCCGGTGAGGACGCCCTCGGACTTCTTGCCCATCACGATCGCGGTGCCGGTGTCCTGGCACATCGGCAGCACCCCGCCGGCGGAGATGTTGACGTTCTTGAGCAGGTCGAGCGCGACGAAGCGGTCGTTGCCGGAAGCCTCGGGGTCGTCGATGATCCGGCGCAGCTGCGCGAGGTGACCGGGGCGGAGGTAGTGGCTGATGTCGTGCATCGCCTCCTCGGTGAGCCGCCGGATCGCCTCGGGCTCGACCCGCAGGAAGGTGCGACCGCCGACCTCCACGGTCGACACGCCCTCGGTCGTGACGAGGCGGTAGGGGGTCTCCGGGGCGCCGTTGGAACCGGCGGTCGGGAGGAGGTCGGAGTAGTGGAACTCAGGGCCAGTGGCAGCGGTCGTCACGGCTGCCGATGCTACGCCGGGCCGGGCTCCGCGCCGGACTCGCCCTCCGGGTCCGGACGGGCCTCGGGACGCGCGCCCTCCTGCGCCTCCTGCGCCTGCCGCTGCTCGCGCGCCCTGCGCCGCTGCTCCTCCGCGCGCTCGCGCACCTTCTTCAGGAACGCCTCGTCGGCGGCGGGGTCGGTGGCCGCGAACCGGCCGGGGCGGTCGTACTCGGGGAACGCGCCTGCACTGCGCTCGTGGGGACCGTGCCGCCGGGCGGCGCGCTGCGGCCGGCCCGCGACGAGCCAGGCGATCGACCCGACGAACGGGAAGAACAGGACGAGCAGGATCCACCAGACCTTGGACAGGTTGCGGACCTCGTCGTCGCGGGACGAGATGGCCTCGACGATGCAGTAGATGCTGAGGACCAGCGGGACCAGGAAGAAGAGCAGGCGAAGCACGTGTCATACCCCCGTATGCCGACCCCGGGCGCGCCGGGGACCCCGAACCGACCGGGGCGACGGCAGCGTAGCGGCGTGGTGGCCGTCCGGGAGGAGAACCGCCGAGGCGGGCCAGACCGCGCGTTCATCGGTCGTACCCAGACACGTCACGCGGGAGTAGCCTCCGAGCAGACGCGCCCGACGAGGCTCCGCGCGGAACATTCCACCGGCTGCGGCCGGCCAGCACCCTGGAGGTCGAAGTTGAAGCTCCGCACCACACTCGTGTCCCTCGCCGCGATGGCGACCCTCGCAGCCGCCGCCGGCTGCGCGGCTCCGGAGAAGGAGTCCGACACCACCACTGAGAGCGGCGTCGACGCCGCGTCCGCCAAGTCCGCGGAGGACTTCGGCGGGATGGACGAGCTCGTGAAGGCTGCCCAGGACGAGGGCACCCTCAACGTCATCGCCCTGCCGCCGGACTGGGCCAACTACGGCGAGGTCATCTCCACCTTCGAGGACAAGTACGACATCAAGGTCAGCTCCGACCAGCCCGATGCCGCCTCCCAGGACGAGATCAACGCGGCCAACGACCTCAAGGGCACCGACCGCGCGCCCGACGTCTTCGACCTCGGCCAGTCCGTGGCCCTCGCCAACACCGACCTGTTCGCGCCCTACCAGGTCGAGACCTGGGACGACATCCCCGACGAGTTCAAGGACCCCGACGGCACCTGGGTCAACGACTACGGCGGCTACATGTCGATCGGCTACGACTCGTCCGTCGTCCCCGACGTCACCTCGGTCGCCGACCTGATGAAGCCCGAGTTCAAGGGCCAGGTGGCGCTCAACGGTGACCCGACGCAGGCCGGTGCGGCGTTCAGCGGCGTCATGATGGCCGCGATCGCCAACGGCGGGTCGGCCGACGACATCGCGCCGGGCGTCGACTTCTTCGCCGACCTGAAGAAGGCCGGCAACTTCCTCACCGTCGACCCCGACTCCACGACGATCGAGCAGGGCACCACGCCCGTCGTCATCGACTGGGACTACCTCGGCGCGGCCGCGGCGGCCAACGTCGACACGTGGAAGACGGTCGTCCCCGAGGAGGCCGTCGTCGCGGGCTACTACTTCCAGGCGATCAACGCCGACGCGCCGCACCCGGCGGCCGCGCGGCTGTGGCAGGAGTTCCTCTACAGCGACGAGGGCCAGAACCTCTGGCTCAAGGGTGGCGCCCGTCCGGTCCGCGGCGAGGCGATGGCCGAGGCCGGCACCATCGACGAGGAGCTCTGGGGAGCCCTGCCCGAGGTCACCGGCGACCCGGTCATCCCGACCGACGACCAGACGGTGACCGCCGGCGAGTACCTCGCAGCGAACTGGTCCAAGGCCATCCGCTGAGCACGCCGACCCGCGTGAGCGGGGGCACGGGCCGGCGGTTCGCCGTCGGCCCGGCCCTCCCGCTCCTGCCGTTCCTGCTCTTCGTCCTCGTCTTCCTGGTCGTCCCCACGCTGACCGTGGTGCTGGGCGCCTTCCAGGACGAGGACGGTCGCCCGACGCTGGGCAACCTCGACGCGTTGCGAAGCGAGGCCGCGCTCACCGCGCTCAGGGGGTCGCTGATCCTCTCGGCCTCGACCGCCCTGATCGGCGCGGTGCTCGGCGCGGTGCTGGCGTACCTCATCGTCTCGCTGCCGGCGCACAACCTGCTGCGTCGCTCGTCGCTCGCCATCAGCGGCGTGCTCGCCCAGTTCGGCGGCGTCGTGCTCGCCTTCGCGTGGATCGCGACCATCGGTCCGGTCGGTGTCGTCACCCTGGCGATGTCCGACCTCTTCGGGGCTGACGTCTACGGCAGCGGCTGGCTGTTCGGCCTGCCCGGCCTGGTCGTCGTCTATTCATACTTCCAGGTCCCGCTGATGGTGATCGTCTTCGCCCCGGCCTTCGACGGCCTTCGGCCGCAGTGGCGCGAGGCCGCGGTCAACCTCGGCGCGAACACCTGGACCTACTGGCGCTACGTAGCCCTGCCGCTGCTCACGCCGCCCTTCCTCGGCGCGTTGCTGCTGCTGTTCGCCAACGCGTTCGCGGCGTACGCCACCGCGGCCGTGCTGGTCAGCCAGGGCCAGCCGATCGTGCCGCTCATGATCCGGCAGGCCATCACCAGCGAGGTCCTGCTCGGGCAGGCCAACGTGGGCTTCGCGCTGGCGCTCGAGATGATCGTGGTGGTGACGGTCGTGATGGTGGGCTACAACCTGCTCCTCCGGCGTACGGCGAGGTGGATGCGATGACGCAGTCCCGGGGCTTCAAGGTCTTCCGCGCCGTCGGCCTCCTGCTGTTCGCGGCCTACTTCTTCGTGCCGCTGCTGGCGATGTTCGACTTCTCCACCCAGGTCCGGGGGAGCGCACCCGGCCGCACCTGGGACAACTGGGCCCTCATGGTCACCGACGAGGACCTCCGCTCCTCGATCGTCGCGTCGCTGCTGCTGGCGCTCTTCACCGTCGTGCTGATGGTGGCGCTGCTGGTGCCGACGATGGTGTGGGTGCGGCTGCGGGTCCCGCGGGCGCGCGGGCTGATCGAGTTCCTCTGCCTGCTCCCGCTGACGATCCCCGCGCTGGTGATCGTGGTGGGGATCAGCAACGTCTACTCGTGGGTGACCTACCTGCTGGGGGACAGCGCGCTGGTGCTGACCTTCGCCTACGTCGTCCTGGTGCTGCCCTACGCGTACCGCGCGATCGACGCCTCGTTGTC
Source organism: Nocardioides sp. P5_E3 (assembly GCF_054049275.1). Classification (NCBI taxonomy): domain Bacteria; kingdom Bacillati; phylum Actinomycetota; class Actinomycetes; order Propionibacteriales; family Nocardioidaceae; genus Nocardioides; species Nocardioides sp. P5_E3. The sequence goes on along the minus strand of NZ_JBFUMR010000002.1, from coordinate 164,722 downwards.
TGCGATCGACGCTGCGACGCTCTCGGAGGCCGCCCGCTCGCTGGGCGCCGGGTGGTTCACCGTGATCGTGCGCATCATCATGCCCAACATCACCGGCGGCATCCTCGGAGCCGCGTTCATCGCGGTGGCGCTCGTGCTCGGCGAGTACGTGTTCGCCTCCTTGCTGCACTTCGACACCCTGCCCGTGGCGATGGCGGCGCTCTACAAGAGCAACGGTCCCGCCGCGATGGCCGCCGCTCTCGCCTCGATGATCCTCGTGGCCGTGCTGCTCGTCGGCCTCACCTTCCTCAGCCGCGACCGGCACAAGCAAGGAGCGTCCTCATGACCGACCTCTCGACCGAGCGCGGGCTGGCCGTCGACCTCTCCGACCTCACCCGCATCTACGGAGAGGTCCGCGCCCTCGACGGCCTGACCCTCCACCTCGAGCCCGGCGAGCTGGTCGCGCTGCTCGGCCCGTCGGGCTGCGGCAAGACCACCGCCCTCCGCATCCTCGCGGGGCTCGACCGGGCGACCTCCGGCTCGGTGTCGGTGGGAGGCAAGGACCTGACCAGGGTGCCGGCCAACAAGCGCGACATGGGCATGGTGTTCCAGGCCTACAGCCTGTTCCCGCACATGACGGTGATCGACAACGTCGCCTTCGGCCTCAAGCTGCGGGGGAGCGACAGCGCAGGACGCCGCAGGCGGGCCGGCGACATGCTGGACCTGGTCGGCCTCAGCGAGCACGCCGACCGCTACGCCCACCAGCTGTCCGGTGGCCAGCAGCAGCGCGTCGCGCTGGCGCGGGCGCTGGCCGTCGAGCCGTCGGTGCTGCTGCTCGACGAGCCGCTCTCGGCGCTCGACGCCAAGGTGCGCGTGCAGCTGCGCGACGAGATCCGTCGGGTGCAGCTCGAGGTCGGCACCACGACGTTGTTCGTCACCCACGACCAGGAGGAGGCGCTCGCCGTCGCCGACCGGGTCGGCGTGATGAACGCCGGCCGCCTCGAGCAGCTCGCGCCGCCTGCGGAGCTCTACTCGGCCCCGGCGACCCGGTTCGTCGGCGAGTTCGTCGGCCTCAGCAACCGGCTCCCTGCGACCGTCGCGGGCGGTGTCGCCTCGGTGCTGGGCCGCGAGGTGCCGGCCCTCGACGGTTCTGCCCCGGGTGACGGCTTCGCGCTCGTGCGTCCGGAGGCCGTCTCGGTCGTCGCGGACGAGGGGGGCCACGCCACCGTCACGACGGTGATGTTCCTCGGTCCACTCTCGCGGGTCACCTGCACGCTCGACGACGGCACCGACGTCGTCGCCCAGCTGGCGAGCTCCGAGGCCCTGCGCCTCGAGCCCGGCACGCGGGTCCGGCTGACCGTCGACGCGGTGCCGGTGCTGGTGGTGGCCTGAGGCGTCAGCGCCAGGGCGTGACCAGGGCGGTGAGGTCGGGTGCGAGCTCCTGCATCAGTTTGGGGCCGAAGGTCACCCGGTGCACGCCCATCACCTGCAGGTCCTCCAGCGACCCGGCGGCGCTGCCCGTGCGCGGGTTGGCGATGATGTTGACCGGACCGGACAGCGCGTCGAGGAGGGCCTGCAGCGCAGCCGCGTCCGGTACGCCGACGGGGTAGACGCAGCGCGCACCCGCCTCCTSGCACGCCTGCAGGCGGGTGGCGGCCTCGCCGACCGGGTCCGCGAACTGGTCCTTCTTGAGGAAGACGTCGGTGCGCGCGTTGACCACCATGTCGACGCCGGCCGCGTCCGCCGCCTGGCGGATCGCGCCGATGTAGTCGGCGTGCTCCGCCGCCGAGCGCATCCGGCCGCCCTCGGAGTGCACGGTGTCCTCGATGTTGAGGCCGACGGCGCCGGCCTCGAGCAGCCGCTCGACGAGCTCCTGCGGCGTGGCGCCGTAGCCGGCCTCCATGTCGGCGGTCACCGGGACCTCCGGCACGGCCGAGCAGATCCGTCGTACGCCGTCGAGGGCGTCGTCGAGCGTCATGTCCTCGTTGTCGCCCTGGCCGCGGGAGTCGGCCAGCGGGTGGCTGCCGATGCTGAGCGCTCCGAAGCCGGCCTCGGCGACGACCTTCGCGGACCAGGCGTCCCAGACGTTCGGCAGGACCAGCGTGGAGCCGGTGTGGTGGAGCTCGAGGAGACGGGTGGCGAGGGTGGCGACGGAGGTGGTCATGCGTCGAGGCTGCCACGCGCGAGGCGCGGAGCACAGGGGCCAGCGGGCATAGGACCCCGCGCTCGGGTGTTGCAGGCGACGTGAAGGTCCACGAGGCAGCGCCCGACCCCGTGCTGGACTCCGTCCTCGATTCCGTGCTCGACTCGGTCGTGATCGGCGCGGGGCAGGCCGGTCTCGCGGCGTCGTACTTCCTGCGCCAGCGGGGAATCGACCACCTCGTCCTCGACGCCAATCCCGGTCCCGGCGGGGCGTGGCAGCACCGGTGGGCGTCACTCAGCATGGGCGACGTCCACGGGGTGGCCGACCTGCCGGCGTCCACCGCCCCCGACGGCAGCGACCGGGCGGCCAACCTGGTCGTGCCCGACTACTTCGACGGCTACGAGCGGTGGCACCACCTCCCCGTCGTGCGCCCGGTGCAGGTCGACCGCGTCGAGAGCGAGGGCGGCCTCCTCGTCGTGCGCGCGGGCGACCGGGTCTGGCGCACCCGGACGTTGGTGAACGCGACCGGCACCTGGACGCGCCCGTTCGTGCCGCACTACCCGGGCATCGCGTCGTTCGTCGGCGAACAGCTCCACACGGCCGGCTACCCGGGCGCCGAGCACTTCCGCGGCAAGCGCGTGCTCGTCGTCGGCGGCGGCGCCTCCGCGGTGCAGTTCATCGGCGAGCTCGCCCCCGTCACCGACACGCTGTGGGTGACCCGCCGCCCGCCGGTGTGGCGCGACGACGACTTCGACTCCGCCGCCGGCCTCGCCGCGGTCACCGCCGTCGAGGAGCGCGTACGACAGGGGCTGCCGCCGGCGAGCGTCGTCAGCGTCACCGGCCTGGCGCTGCGTCCCCAGGAGCAGGAGGCGGCCCGGCTGGGCGCCTACGAGCGGCGCCTCCCGATGTTCGAACGGATCGAGCCCCACGGCGTGCGGTGGTCCGACGGCCGCTTCGAACCGGTCGACGTGATCCTCTGGGCCACCGGCTTCCGTCCCGCCGTCGAGCACCTCGCGCCACTCGGCCTGCGCTCCCCGCAGGGCGGCATCGCCCTCGTCCCGGTGCCCGGCAACGTGCAGGGCGCGACCACGGCCGTGGCCGACCCGCGCGTGCAGCTCGTGGGCTACGGCCCCTCGGCCAGCACGGTCGGCGCCTCGCGCGCGGGTCGACAGGCCGCCCTCGCGGTGTCGCGACACCTCGCCGCGCGGGCGGCCTGAAGCTCTACCCCGGCCGTCCTCCGGTGGCGGACGCGGTGCGGGCGATCGCCTGCGCGAGCGGGACGTGCTCGCGGGCCTGCCTCGCTGCTTGTCTGAGCAGGCCCGCTGCGACCGTGCCGCGGCCGTCGCGAAGGGCGGCCCCGGCCGCTCGCCACTGGCAGTACGTCGTGTCGTGCGGTCGGTCGAGGTCCTGCCACGTCGTGGCGGCGTCCAACCACACCTCGACCGTGTCGTCCCCGAGCAGCCGCTGCGTCTCCGCCTCCCACTGCGGCAGGCATGCCCGGTCGGCGAGGACGGCGTCCGGCGTGAACGGATCGTGGTGCAGGGCGTCGTGGAGCTCGTCGAGCTCGCGGCGCACGCGGAGCCGGTCCGAGGGCCGGCTGGTGGCCGCGGCATCCGCTGCCGCTGCCGCGGTGAGCACCAGGATGTCCCCTGCCGTGCCCGGAGACACCTCGTCGTGCCGGGCGCCCAGGACCACCTTCGTCAGCTCCAGGGCCTCCGCGGGGTCGCCCATCCAGATCGCGTAGTAGAGATGTGCCTCGAGCTTGAAGCTGTCGGCCACCTCCTGCCCGCCCGCGGCGAGGTGGTCGACGCGACCCCGCGCGGCGTCCTCGTGACCCTGGAGCACCTCGAGGATGGCGCGATCGACGTGGAGGAAGGACGAGAGCCCGGGCGCCTCGGCCCGGGTCTCGTCGCCGACGACCTCCATCGCGCGTCCGACCTTTCCTGCGCGCCGCCATGCCTGGGCGACGTTGCTCTTCAGGATGTCGGCGTGCCCGCCCGTGATCTGCCACCTCGCGGCCTGGTCCAGGGCAGGTCGCGCAGCGCGCGCGACGTCCTCCGCGGGCCGGCAGGCCATCAGCAGGATGTCCGTGTGACGGACGGCGACCCACAGGTTCCTGAGTGGACTCTCGTCCCGGCCGAACGTGCGGGTGATCCGGTCGATCTCGTCGACGCTCCCCGCGTCTCCGGATGCCGCCAGCTGCCAGGCCCACTGGGCGAGGACCGAGCGTTCGAGCAGGCGGTCCCCGGTCCCGGCCGCCATGGCGGCGGCCTCGGTCAGGACATCGGTCGCCTCGGTGCGCCGACCGCCCCACTCGAGCTCGGTGCCCTTCCACGTGAGTGCCGTGGCGAGCCCCGGTGTTGGGCCGAGCGTGCGGTAGAGGTCGATGGCGTGCTCGATCATCTGCAGGCCGAGCGATCCGCCGACGAACTGTGACGAGTTGAGCCGGGCCAGCTGGCGCAGGAGGTCGGCTCGTTCCGCGACGTCGTACAGGTGTGGTGGGTCCGGCAACGCGAGCTCTGCCTCGAGCACGGGCGCGGCATCGCGTGGCCTGCCGGCGAGGTCGAGCTGGGTGGCGATGCCGGCGACCACCTCGTGCCGGCGCACCGGAGGCTCGCCCGCCTCCGCAGCACCTGACGGCCACAGAGCCAGCGCGCGGCGCCAGTGGGCGGCCGCCTGCAGGCCGGAGTAGCGCTCGGCTGCCGCGCGAGCGGCCCCCACCTGCCAGACGAGCTCCTCCTCGTGCTCCCCGGCGCGCTGCCAGTGCCGGGCCACCTCGGCGGGCTCGACGTCCTCGGCCGCGGCCAGGACCCTCGCCACGGCGCGGTGGAATGCGGCCGCCTCACCCGGGAGCAGACGACGACGCACTGCCTCGGCGAGCAGCGGGTGACGCAGCTGCAGGCCGGCTGGGACGACGTCAATGAGTCGTTGAGCGTGCAGATCGCGCAGGACGGCGGTGAGCTGCTCGGGCTCGACCTCGCCGGCCCGTGCGATGTCCGCGGCCTCGAGCGGCCGGTCCGCGACCCCGAGCACGGACGCGACCGCCCACGTCGGTCCGGACAGGTGACGGACCCGCTCGTCCAGCAGGTCGTCGAGGTAGGTGGGCTCACCGGCCTCGGCGTGGGCCAGCTGCTCGGTGAACAGGGGCTGGCCACGGCTGCGTCTGTGGATCCGTGCCGCGTCCTGGGCGGATGCCTCGGGTCTGAGGAGCCGGAGCTGCTGCTGCGTCTCGTCCGCGGTCAGCGGGTCCAGCGGCAGCAGCTCGGCGTCCCGCCGCAATCGACCGAGCCAGTCACGGTGACCCTCCGAGACCTCGGGGTCGTCGGTCCGCCACGACCCCAGGATCGTCGCCTCCCCGTGGCGAAGCAGGTGCTCGACGAGGTCCAGGGTCAGGTCGTCGGCCCAGTGGAGGTCCTCCAGCACCAGCGCGAAGGGCTGCTCCGTGGACAGTGCCCGGCACAGCTCGGCGACCGCCGCGAACAGGCGCTGCCGCAGCCACCGGTCGTCCGGGTCCGTCACCGGCGCGTCGGTCGACCACTCGGGCAGCACCGCGGACACGGCCTCGCGGACGTAGGCCGGACACCTCTCCAGCGCGGCCGCCACGAGCCCTCCGTCCTCGGCGCGAGCCACGTGCCGCAGGGCCTCGGCCACAGGAAGCAGCGGAACCTCGGTCGAGAACGGCAGGCATCGACCGAGCGCCAGCAGGACGGCGCCGCGCACCTCGGCGCACGCGGCTTCGATCAGGGTGGTCTTGCCCATCCCGGCCTCGCCGCTGACGAGGAGCAGGCCGTCCCCGGCCTCGAGGTGCCGGCGCACGACGTCGAGCTCGTCCCGTCGGCCGGCGATGCGGACGTCCGGGTCCCGGTCATCACGCCCGGGCGTGCTCGCGTCGAGCCAGAGGCCGTGGAAGCGGTGCGTGTCACCGCCCATGGCCTCGACCATGAGCTCGACGGTGCCCCAGGTCGGGAGCGCGGGGGAGGAGAAGACCTTGGAGACGGTCGTGTGCGACACACCGGCCTCGCGCGCGAGCGCGCGGAGGCTCCGCCACCCGTCGTCGTGGTGCAGCTCGTGCAGCTCGTGGACCAGCCGCCGGTGGGGGCCCGGAGGCAGGTCGGGGCGGGGAAGCGCGCTCACACGAGACCTCCCTCTGCCCGGGCCGTGCCTCAAGGATCGGTCCGTCAGGAGGTTGTGTCCACGGCATTGCCGGCCACAGCAGGCCGACGTCCACGGTCCGGACAAGGGCTCCACCGGTCCCCCGGCACAATCGGGGGATGGAGGGACGGGCTCGGCACCTCGCGGCACTCGTCGCCTGCGCGCTGGTCGTGTCCGCCTGCACCTCGCCCTCACCCACCGACGAGCCGCCGGCCGACCCGGGTGTCGGCAGCACCTCGACGACACCGCCGGCCCGGGACGGGCAGGTGACCCTGGCCTTCGGCGGCGACGTTCACTTCGAGGGCCGCGCGGGTCGGCTGCTGGACCGTCCCGGCGGGTTGGGGCCCATCGCCCGCACGCTGCGCGCCGCCGACGTCGCGATGGTCAACCTCGAGACGCCGGTGACACGGAGCGAGCAGCGCGACCCCAAGGAGCTCGAGAACGCCGGCGACCGGTACTGGTTCCGCACCCGACCCGCCGCCGTCGACGTGCTGGCCGACGCCGGCGTCGACGTGGTGAGCGTGGCCAACAACCACGCGGGCGACTACGGCGCAGCCGGCCTGCAGGACACGCTGGCCGCCGGTCAGGAGCGTGGCGTCGCGATGGTCGGCGCGGGCCGCGGCGAGGCGGCGTACGACCCCCACGTGGTCGAGGTCGGCGACCTGGAGCTCGCGTTCCTCGCCGCCGACGGCGTCCAGCGCGAGGGAGCCAGCGACGTGTGGTCCGCGAGCACCGGGACTGTCGGTACGGCGTCTGCGCGGGGCAGCAAGGCCGCGGGGCTGGTCGCCGCGGTCGAGGCGGCGTCGGCGCGCGACCAGCTCGTCGTGGTCTACGTGCACTGGGGCCGCGAGTACCAGTCCTGCCCGACGCAGTCGCAGCGACTGCTCGCGCGTGACCTCGCCGACGCCGGGGCGGACGTCGTGGTGGGCAGCCACTCCCACGTCCTCGGTGGCGGGGGATGGGCCGGCGACGCGGTGGTGGCCTACGGGCTGGGCAACTTCGTCTGGTACCACGCCCGCCAGTCCCGGACGGGGGTCCTGTCGGTCACGCTCGACGCCGGGGGAGCCGTCCGGAAGTCGTGGACGCCGGCCAGGATCTCGCCGGCCGACGGACGGCCGGTCCCGGTCACGGGAGCCGCGCGCAGCCGTGCCGTGGCCGACTGGCGCGCCCGGCACCGCTGCACCGGACTGGCCGCCGACCGCGGTGGCGCGCAGGCCGACGACCCGGCGTACGGCTCGTCGGTGAGCCGCATCGACGCGAGCCTCGCCGACCGGATGCGCCGCAGCCACCGACCCGGCTGTCCCGTCCCGCTCCGCTACCTGCGCCACCTGCGGTTGACCCACCGCGACTTCGACGGCCGGGCGCGGACCGGCGAGCTGGTCGTCCACCGGCGGTGGGCGCGGCAGGTGGCCGACGCGTTCGGGCGCCTGTACGACGCCGGCTTCCCGATCGCCCGGATGCGGCTCGTGGACGACTACGGGGCCGACGACGACCGCTCCATGGCGGCCAACAACACCTCCGGCTTCAACTGTCGCCGGGTCGCGGGCCAGCGCAGCTGGTCGCAGCACGCCTACGGTGCGGCGATCGACATCAACCCCGTGCAGAACCCTTACGTCACGCCGGGACGCACCGCCCCTCCGGCCGGCCTGCCGTTCGTCGGGATCGACCGGGACCGGTCGGCACCCGCGCGGCCCGGAGTCGTCCGCGCCGGCGACATCCCGGTGGCGGCGTTCTCGCGCATCGGCTGGGAGTGGGGCGGCGCCTGGGTGTCGACGAAGGACTACCAGCACGTCGCCGCGCCGCGGGGACGCTGAGCCAGGGACTCAGCCGCGCTCCCGGACGGCCGCCCGCGCTTCGGGACCCTCGGCCCTCCCGGGGGCAGCCGAGGAGACCGCGTCCGGCACCACCGCGCGGGACCGGTCGACCACGCCGAGGAGCGGCACGTGCCCGCGTGCCTGCGCGTGGGCACGGCGCAGCAGCCGGCGGGCGAGCATGTCGCGGCCCTCGTGCAGAGCGAGCTCTCCCGCGCGCCAGCGGGAGTACGCCGCCTCGTGCGGGCGACCGACGAGGTCCCACTGCTCGGCCGCCCCGATCCAGTGCTGCAGCTGCGCGACGCCGTGGAGCCGGGCGAGCTCGGCGCGCCACGTGCTGCGGGTCGCCGGGGCGGCGGCGTGGGCTGCCTCCGGGGCCAACGGGTCGGTGGACCACTGGCGCTGCCAGTCCGAGAGTCGGGCGGCGAGGACGGCACGGCGGGCGGGATCGGCCTCGGCCACGTCGGCCCCCGCGCGGGCGGCGAGGCACAGCAGCGATCCGGTGTAGGGCGACCAGGAGGTGGCCGTCTCGCCGGCGGTGCCGTCGCCGATCCGGTCGAGGGCCTGCGCCGGCAGGCCGCGCCACAGGTCGCACAGCGCCTGGACGGTCACCACCGCCTGTCGGTGCGCGCTGACCCCGAAGTCGAGGGCCGCGATCGCCTCCAGGCGGCGGTCGGCCGCCTCCAGGTCGCCGTGCACCACCTGGACCCACGCGCGGGTGAGGTGCAGGAAGCGGGTCGACTGCCGGGGCTCGTCCTTGGTGCGCGGACGGACCAGGCGGGACGCGGCTCCGGTGGCCCCGGCGTGCAGGCGGGCCTCGGCGACGTTGCAGAGGAGCATCGTGCTGAGGACGAACGAGTCGATCCCGGCATCGCGCACGGCGGCCAGCCCGGGGTCCGCGGCGTCGGCCACGTCGTCGGCCGGCGCGCACAGCATCAGCAGCAGGTCGGTGTGGTAGGTCCCGAGCCAGACGTCGCTGAAGGGGTTGTCCTCGACGAGGATGGTCCTGGCCTCCCGGGCCGCGCGCAGCCCGTGGGCCGTGCGCCCCAGGACGATGTCGTGCCAGGCACGCTCGACCAGGGCGTCGCGGTGCAGCGCCGGATCGTCGAGCCGGGCGCTGATCTCGAGCATCCGGTCGATGACGATGTCGGCCTCGTCGTTGCGCCCGGCTCCTCGCAGGGCGCCCGACTTGTCGCCCATGGCCCGGACCAGGGAGTCGCGGTYGCCGAGCGCGTCGAGCACGGCGATCGCCTCGTCGGCGAGGCGCACGGACGTCTCCGGGTCGACCTGTGCGAGCGCCTGGCCGGCCCGGCGCAGCGCTCGGGCGTGGTCGTGCCCGGGCGATGCGGGGGAGAGGGCCAGGGCCTCGTCCACCCACGACCTCGCCTGCTCGCGGCGCCCCGAGCCGATCGCGGCGTGGACGAGCTCCAGCAAGAGCTCGCACCTGGTGATCCCGGCGTCGGCCGGGGGCGGGCCGTCGGCGGGCCAGCGGGCCAGGGCGCGCTCCCAGTGGACGGCCTCCTCGTCGCGGGACAGCCCGTCGCAGGCCGCCCGTCCGGCAGCGACCCGCCATGGCAGCTCCTCACGAGGATCTCCGGCTCCGCGCCAGTGCTCCGCGACCTCGGCCGGTGTCGGGTGCGCCATCGCGGCCAGGACGGCAGCCAGCCTCCGGTGGGTCGGTACGGCCTCTCCCGGCACGGCCCCGGCCCGCACCGCGGCGGACGTCAGCGGATGTCGGACGGTGACGTCCGTCGCGGCGTAGGGGTCGGCGAGCAGGTGCCGGGCCACCAGCTCGCGCCGGGCGTCGGTGAGCTCGGCGCGGCCCATCGACGTCGCGTCCGCGACGACCTGCGGGGGGAGGGGACGGTCGGCGAGTGCCGCGACGAGGAGCACCGACCTGGCGCTCGGGCTCAGGTGGTCGAGCTGCCGGGCGAGCAGGTCGGCCAGCGGCTCCGGCTCCGTGCCCGCGGTCATCGAGCGCGCCAGCTCCTCGGTGAACAGCGGCACCCCGCGGCCCTGCGCGTGGACGCGCTCGACGTCGCCGCGTCGCAGCCGGGGACCGATCAGCAGCCGCAGCTGCTCCCGGGTCTCCTTGTGGGTCAGCGGCGCGAGGTTGAGCACCAGCGCGGCCTCGCGACGCACGCGCATCAACCAGTAGTCGGCCTCCGCGGACTCGCCGCTGCGCAGGCTGGCGACGATCGGGACGCCCCGGCCACCGACGACGTGCCGCTCGATGAAGCCGCGCGAGCTGGGATCGGAGCAGTGCAGGTCCTCGAGCACGAGCGCCAGCGGACGGAGCGACGACAGCGCGGCAAGGGTGGACTCGATGGCCGCGAACAGGCGGGCGGTCGCGAACCGGTCCTCCACGTCGCGACCCGCCAGCCCGATCTCCGGCAGGATCCGGGACAGCGCCGGTGCCACGAACCCGGGGCAGCGGCCCAGCGCCTCCCCGAACCACCGGCCCCCGTCGTCGAGCCAGACCCGGCGCAGCACGTCCGACACGAGCGCGAAGGGCGCGTCGGCGAGGATCGGCAGCCCGCCGGCCCGGGCCACGAAGGTCGACACCTGCTGCGACGCTGCGGCCAGCAGCGTCGTCTTGCCGATGCCGGGCTCGCCGGTGACGACCAGCAGCCCGCCGCCTGCCTCGAGGTGGCGGCGTACGACGAGGAGCTCGGCGCGGCGGCCTGCGATGGTCCGCGCGGGAGGGGGCAGGTGCCGGGCGCCGTCCGCCGTCGCGGCGAGCCAGAGGTCCCGGAAGTCCGCCGGATCGCCCCCGACCGCCGGCACGACCATCTCGACGAGCGACCACGCGGGCAGTCGTGGGTGCGTGAAGAGGTGGTACACGGTGGTGTGCGAGCACCCCGCCCGGCGGGCGATGGCGCGGAGGCTGGGGCGTCCTGCCTCGTCGTGCAGGCGGTGCAGCGCGTCGACGAGGTCGCGGTGCGGTCCGGGCTCGAGCTCGGGCTGGTGCAGCAGGCCCATCGGCCCTCCCAGGGGTTCATCCTCAGGATCGACCCGCGGTGTGGGGTTGTCCAGATCCCGTCAGGCGGTCCCGGCGTGGTCGAGCGTCGCGGCGGCCGCGTCGGCGAGTGGCACGTGCTGCCGGGCGTCCTTGCGGGCCCGGCTTGCCAGCCGGATCGCCACGGTGCCGCGGCCGTCGCGAAGAGCGACCTGAGCGCCGCGCCACCGGCAGTAGGCGGACTCGTGCGGACGTCCCAGGCGGTCCCACGGGGCGGCAGCACGTGCCCAGCAGTCCACGGTGGTGCGATCCTCCAGCCGCCGCAGCTCTGCCTCCCACCGCAGCGCGTTGGCGGTCGTGGCGACGTCCGGGACGCCCGGACCGAACGGGTCGATCGAGGCGCTGGCCAGCATCGCGCGGAGGGACGTCGACTCCGCTCGTCGGAGCCCCGGGGGTGCCGCAGTCTCGTCCGCGGCGTCTGCATGGGCCCGGGCCAGCGCGACGAGCAGCGGGGCAGCCGCGGCGACCTGCTCGCCGTCGAGGTCGCGCGTCACCACGTCCGCGAGACGTGTGCACGTGTCGGACGCCCGGCCCGCCCAGAGCTCGATCTCCGCCGCCCAGCGCAGGCACTGCGTCCAGTTCTGGTCGTGGATGCGGATGTGCTCGTCGGCTGCCCGACTGCGGTGGAGGGCGGCGGACACCTGCCCCTCGCGCAGCTCGACCGCCGCCAGCATGACGTGGGCGAACGCGGTGTTGGTGGTCGGGCCCGAGCGCGTGATCGGCTCGATCCACGCGCGAGCCGAACGGGTGTTGCCCTCGAGCAGGTGCGCCCAGCACACGTTGGTGCGGACGAGGACGCCCGGGTAGGACAGCTCGAGGTCCCAGGCGGCTGCGGTGGTGAGAGGTGCCTGCGCGATCTCCTCGGCGCGCGCCGCCGAGGCAGAGGTGCCGAGCAGCGCGTCTGTCGCGTTGGCGGCGATCATCAGGTCGGCGACAGGGTCCGGGTTCTCGTCGTCCTGCAGTGCCCGGAGGGCCTCCTCGACCACCTCCTCGACCACCGCGTCGGCGTCCCCACCGGCCTGGCGGGCGTTCCCGACCAGCCACGCCCGATGACGCCGGCGGAACCGGGCGTCCGCGACGTCGAGGAGCTCGGCCGACCGCCGGAGCGCGGCGAGTGCCTCGCTCTGCCGCCCCATCTGGATGAGGAGCCCCGTGCGGTCCTCGAGCAAACGGAAGAGCTCCGGCGAGGGCGTCAGCGGTTCGAGCAGCTGCATCGCCTGCTCCATCAGCGCCTCCGCCCCGGCGCCGTCGCCCTCCTCGTAGCGCTGGGACCCGATCCGGTGCAGGACCTGCGCACGTGCCCGAACGGGGAGCTCCTCGAGCCGCAGCCGACCGGCGCGGCCGGCCAGGTCGTGGCCCGTCTCGACCTCACCCGCCTCGACGGCGGCGTCGATCGCCCTCACCAGCACCTCCCACAGGTCGACGTCGCCGGGCTGGTGGCCCTCGTCCCACAGGGCCAGGACGCGCAGCCACGTTGCGAGCTCCTTCTCGTAGGCGAAGCGGGCGCCTGCCGCGATGGCCGCATCTACCCGCGCGGAGACCTCCTGGTCGGAGCGTCCGGCAGCCATCCAGTGATCGGCGACCTCGGCCGGCTCGGCGGTGGGCGCCCCGTCCATTGCCTCGGCGAGGCGTGCGTGCACCTCCGCGGCCTCGCCCGGCACCAGCCGTCGCGCGACGGCCTCGACGAAGAGGGGGTGGGCGAGCTCCACGTCGTCAGCCGTGCCCGGTCGGAGGAGGCGACGCTCGGCCAGCAGGTGCAACGCCTCGTCCATCGCGTCCTGCGGCAGTCCCGTCGCGCCCCGGAGCATGGCAGGCGGCATCGCTCGTTGAGCGACCCCCAGCACCCGCACCGCTCGCCACGAGACGTCGTCGAGGTCCCCGATACGCCGGTCGAGGAGGTCGGCGAGGGCGCGGGGTAGCGCGTCGTCGTCCGGGCTCACGGCGAGCTGCGCCGTGTACAGCGGTAGACCCCGACTGCGGGGGTGGATCCGCCGGGCGAGGTCGTGGGTCGCCCCGGTGCCCGTGAGCAGGCGCAACTGCTCGACCGTCTCGGCCGGGGTGAGCGGTGGCAGGTCGACGGCAGCGACCCCGGCCGTCCAGCGAGCGCGGCTGAGCCAGTCCGTGTGCGCGTCCGACACGTCCGGGTCGTCCGAGCGCCATGTCGCGATGACCGGTGGACGCGACGGACCGCTGGTGACGCGGGTGAGCAGGTCGAGGGTGCTCCGGTCGGCCCAGTGACAGTCCTCGAGGTGCACCGCGAGGGGACGCACGCCGTCCAGGGCGCGCAGCGTGCTGACCACCGACGCGAAGAGCCTCTCGAGGCCCCAGAGGTCGTCGGTCGCCGGGGCTCCCGAGCCGTCCTCCAGCTCGGGCAGCAACCGCGCGAGAGACGTGGCGACGTAGCGGGGGCAGGTCGCGAGCGCGTCCGCAAGCCACCGACCCCCGTCGTGATCGAGCACTGCCCGGAGGGCATCGGCCACCGGCATGAGGGGCATCTCGCGGGAGAGGTGCAGGCAGCGGCCGACGGCGACGAAGACGTCCGTCGAGGCCGCCGCCGCACCCACGAGGGCCGACTTGCCGATGCCTGCCTCGCCCGTGACCAGCAGCAGCCCGGTGCCCGACGTGAGGTGGTGTCGTACGACCCTCAGCTCGGCGACGCGGCCCGCGATGCGGGTGGCACCGCGCTCGGTCCCGGGATCACCCGACGGTGCCGAGGCAGCCAGCCACAGCTCGCGCGCCTGCGGCACGTCGCCGCCCATCGCCTCGACCAACAGCTCGACCGTCCCCCAGCTGGGAAGAGCTGGCGACGACAGCGCCTTCGAGACGGTGGTGTGCGAGACCCCGGTCTGCTCGGCGAGCCTCCGCAGGCTGGGCCAGCCCGCTCGGTGGTGCAGGTCGTGGAGCACGTCGACGAGCTCACGGTGGGGACCGGGAGGCACCTCGGGTCGCGGTAGCGCACCCATCGGACAAGGATCGCCGATCCGGTGTGCGACCCGCGGGTGGTCCAGACCGCTCGAGGTCGGGGTGTCAGCGTCTGTCAACCCTTGTCAACCGTCGTGGCGGCGGTCCCACCGTGGAGGAACGGCCGGTCCATCCGGGTCCGGCACCACGAAGGGACACACCATGAACACCAACACCCATTCCGTCCGCCGGCGCATCGCCGCCTGTGCGGTCGCGGCCGTCGTCCTGCCCACGTTCGCCGCCTGTGGCGCCGACCTCGACCCGCCGGCCCAGAACATCAACCGGCACAAGACCGACAAGACGACCACCGTCCCCGACCACGCCTCGGGCAACCGCAAGGAGTTCGGTGACGAGTACGGCAAGCGGGCAACGCCCAAGCCCAGCCCGGACCAGGGGCGGAGCCTCAACCGGATGAACTTCCGGGACAACGGCCTGTGAAGGTGGCAGACCGGACGCCGTCGGGGGGCGTCCGGTCCTCGTCCCTTGGCCGCGCCCGCCCGATGGATCCCTGCCCCTCCCGGGGCAGGGATCCATCCTTGCGTCAGTCGCCTCCCACCCGTCGCCCTGACGACTCCGCGATCACCCTGGACAGGGGGACGTGCTCACGGGCGTCGGCGGCGGCCCGCCGCAGCAGCCGTTCGGCGACGGCTCCGCGGCCCTCGCGGAGCGCGACCTGCGCCGCGCGCCAGCGGCAGTACGCCGCCGCGTGGGGTCGGCCGAGGTGGCCCCAGGCGACCGCGGCGCGTGACCACTGGTCCACCGTGTCGGTGCCGCTGGCCCGGACGAGCTCGGCCTCCCAGGTCACGCCGGCAGCGACCCCTGCCGAGGACCGCTGCGGGTCGAGCGGGTCGAGCCGGGCCCCTCGGCGCAGGTCCTCCAGGTCCTCGAGCGCCGCGGTGTCCTCGTCGGACGGGCGATCTCCCGGAGGGGTCCGCATGTCGGCCACAGCACGGGCGAGCACCAGGAACGCCATCCAGTAGTCGACGATCCCGGGGGAGTCGAGGAACGCCTCGAGCGGGTCGCGCAGGGCGCCCCACGCCTCTGCCGGCTCCTCCTGCCACAGCAGGGCCGTGGCCTCCCACACCGCACGGTTCAGCCGGTTGCGCGTGCTCCCGCCGGTCTTCACCAGTCCGCGCATGGTCCTGATCGCGTCGTCCGTACGGCCCTGGACGATGTCGAGGCGCGCCGAGACCCACTGCCCCGGCCAGTCGTCGTAGCTGTGCGACCGGGGCACGTCGACCAGGCGGGCAGCGGCGTCGCCGGTCCGGCCCGCGTCGAGGTAGGCCTCGACGACGTTGGCCTTCACCAGCGTGAGGAGGTGGAAGTCGAGCTGCCACTCCCGCCCGAGGTCGAGCACCCGTTGGGCGGCCTCCTCGACCTCGTCGGGCGGGCGGTGGTGCTGCAGGAGCACATCGGTGTGCATCATCGCCAGGTTGGCCTCCCGCCACGCTCCGGCCGTGCCGGCCACCCGGCTGCGCGCCCGGCGGAACAGGTCGAGCGCCGCGGCGAGGTCGCCGAGGTGACCCACGAGCCAGCCCAGGGTGGCGGCCGTCTCGAGGTACAACGCGTCGTCGTCGAGCTCCGCGCACGCGTGGAGAGCGCTCTGCAGGTCGCGTGTCGCCTCGTCGTAGCGGGCCAGGTCCATCAACGCGTCCGCGCGCTGGTCCAGGACGCGGACGAGGTCGGGGCCGACAGCGTGCCCGGCCAGGCGGTCGAGCGCGCGGTCGGCCAGCACGACGGACCCCTCGGGGTCGTCCTTGACCAGCCAGGCGACCTGCGCCGCGCGGCGGATCACCCTCGCTGCCTGCTCGTCGGGCAGCGCGTCCACGTCGGGCTGCTCCTCGTCGACCAGGGCCGCACAGGCCTCGAGCCGGCCCGACAGCTGCAAGGCGTCGAACGCGGACAGCCACGCCGTGACCAGGCCCTCGGGCGAAACGGCGTGCTGGCGACCCAGCTCGAGGATCCGCAACCAGTGCTCGGCCTCCGAGCGCGGGTCGGTGCGACGGCGTGCCTGACGGGCAGCGGCGGCCCGCCACCGGGCTTCCTCCGTGGTCCCACCGGCGAGCCGCCAGTGCTCGGCGACCACGGCCGGGTCCGCGCCGCCGTCGCGCCCGAGCAGCTCGGCGAACGTGCGGTGGAGCCGGCGTACCTCGCCCGGGAGCAGCCGTCGGCGAGCGGCGTCGGCGAGGAGTGGGTGCGCCAGTCGCACCGTGTCCGTGGCGCCCACGCTCACCAGGTGCCGCGCTGCGAGGTGTCTCAACGCGTCGAGCACAGCGTGGTCGTCGAGGCCGGTGGCGGCGGTCACCAGCCGGACGTCGACCGGCCCGTCGGCCACGCCGAGCGCGGTGGCCACCCGGCCCTGGTCGGGTGAGAGGTCGCCGAGGCGCCGGTCCAGGAGGTCGGCTAGCACCGGTGGGAGGGTCGGGTCGTCTCCCTGGATGGCGAGGTGCGCGGTGAAGAGGGGGTGCCCGCGTGACCGCTCGTGGATCCGCCGGGCGCGGTCGCTGGTGGTGCCGTCGAGCCACCCGGCCAGTCGCAGCTGGTCGCGCGTCTCCGCCAGGGTGAGCGGACCCAGGCTCATCGTGCGGACTCCCGGCAGTGCCTGCACGCGTGCGAGCCACTCGCTGCGCCATCGCTGGACCGTCTGGTCGTCCAGGCGCCACGTCACCGTGATCGGCACGTCCACGTCGCGGGACAGGACGTACTCCAGCAGGTCGAGGGTGGTCGCGTCCGACACGTGCAGGTCCTCCACCACCACGGCGAGGGGGCGCGTCGCGGCGAGCCTGGCGAGCACCGCCGCGACGGCGGCGTACAGGTGCTGCTGGGCGAAGTCGACGTCGTCGGTCGACGCCGCGGCGGCACTCAGCTCGGGCAGGAGCCGGGCGAGCGCCTCACGTGCGTAGGCCGGGCAGTCGGACAACGCCTCGCCGATCCACCGACCGTCGTCCGCGTCGTGGATCGACCGGAGCAGCTCCACCACCGGCATGAGCGGGACCTCGGTGGAGAACGGAAGGCAGCGCCCGACGGCCACGCGGGTGTCGGTGAGCGCCGCTGCCGCGTCGACGAGCGTGGACTTGCCGATGCCGGCCTCGCCGGTGACCACCAGGAGGCCGCCGCCCCCGTCCAGGTGGTCGCGCACGACGGCGAGCTCGGTGCGGCGACCAGCGATGCCCGGGGACGGTGGGGGAGGCGCGTCGTCGTCGTCCGACGACGACGCGGCGAGCCAGAGAACGTGGAACTCCGCGCGGCTGCCGCCCATCGCCTCGACGAGGAGCTCCACGGTCCCCCAGGGCGGGAGGGCGCTGCTGGAGAAAGCCTTGGAGACCGTGGTGTGGGAGACCCCGGTGTCGCGTGCGAGCGAGCGGAGGCTGGGCCAGCCGGCCTCGTGGTGCAGCTCGTGCAGGGCCCGGACCAGGACCTGGTGGGCGCCCGGTGGCAGGACCGGGCTCGGTAGTGCGCCCATGTCACCTCCGACGGCCGCTGGTGCAGTGCCCCGAGACGTCGTCTTCCACCATCCGACGCACGGGCCGTCGTGTCCATGCATTTTCCGGCGTCCCCGGGCGGCGCCACCTCCTGCGGTCGGCGCCCCTGACGCCCGTCACGGGCGAGGACTCCCGCTCCTCGCTAGGCTGGAGCCATGGGGGAGATCGAGAACCGCCCGCACGACCCGTCGCAGATGCGCATCTCCGACGCAGACCGCCAGCGCGTCGCCGACGTGCTGCGCGACGCTGCCGGGGACGGCCGCATCGACCTCGACGAGCTCGAGGAGCGGATGGAGCTGACCTGGCAGGCCAAGACCTACGGCGAGCTGGTGCCGATCACGCTCGACCTGCAGGCGCCGGGCCCTGCCGCCCCACCCACCGGCCCGCCGGTGCGTCGTACGCCGTCAGCGGTGCCCGCGGTCGGGCACAACTCGTCCGTCGCGATCATGAGCGAGTGCAAGCGCCAGGGCGTCTGGTCGGTGCCCGAGCACCACAGCGCCTTCGCGATGATGGGTGGAGTGGTCATCGACCTCCGCCAGGCGCAGCTCTCGGCCCACGAGACGCTCCTCAACGCCAGCGCGATCATGGGCGAGGTGAAGGTGATCGTCCCGGCCGACATGCACGTGGTCATGGACGGCACCCCGATCATGGGCGAGTTCAGCCAGGCCAAGGACAAGGTGCCCGCCGAGGTCGGCCCCGGCTCCCCGGTCGTGCGCATCCGCGGGATGGCCCTGATGGGGTCGGTCACGGTGCAGCGCCAGCCCGCGCCCGGCACGCCGAAGAAGTACCTCGGCACCTACTGACGAGACGCGCGACCTGCCGCTCCGCTCGACCCCGCGCCGCCGTGGCGCGACCACGGGTCGGGCGCTGATTGCTGCGCCCACCCCGGGGCCCTACTGTGACCCGGGTCACTTCACTACGGATCGTCCGGCACGTACCTGCCGGTGAAGGAGCAGAACATGGCATCAGTGACTTTCGAGAAGGCGCAGCGGTGGTATCCCGGCACCGACGAGCCGGCCGTGCCCGGCATCGACCTGGAGATCAAGGACGGCGAGTTCATGGTGCTCGTCGGCCCCTCCGGCTGCGGCAAGTCCACGACCCTGCGCATGCTCGCAGGGCTCGAGGAGGTCAACGACGGGCGCATCTTCATCGGTGACCGGGAGGTCACCAACGTGCCCCCCAAGGACCGCGACATCGCGATGGTCTTCCAGAACTACGCGCTCTACCCGCACATGTCGGTCGAGGAGAACATGGCCTTCTCGCTCAAGATGGCCAAGGTACCCACCGAGGAGCGGAAGAAGCGCGTCGCCGAGGCGGCTCGCATCCTCGGCCTCGAGGAGTTCCTGGAGCGCAAGCCCAAGGCGCTCTCGGGCGGTCAGCGTCAGCGCGTGGCGATGGGTCGCGCGATCGTCCGCAATCCGCAGGTCTTCTGCATGGACGAGCCGCTGTCCAACCTCGACGCCAAGATGCGGGTGCAGACCCGCACCGACATCGCGCGCCTGCAGCAGGACCTCGGCGTCACGACCGTCTACGTCACGCACGACCAGGTCGAGGCGATGACGATGGGCGACCGGGTCGCGGTGATGAAGCTCGGCGTGCTGCAGCAGGTCGACACCCCGCTCAAGCTCTACGACAAGCCCGCCAACCTCTTCGTCGCCGGCTTCATCGGGTCGCCGCAGATGAACCTCATGGAGGGCACGGCGGTCGACGGCGACGTCAAGGTCGGCAAGTACACGGTGCCGGTCGACCCCACCGCCGAGCGCAAGATGTCGGGCCGGGTCACCGTCGGCGTGCGTCCGGAGAGCTGGCGCATCGTCACCGCCGAGGAGGGTGGCCTGCCCGTCAAGGTCACGGTCGTCGAGGAGCTCGGCGCCGACAGCTTCGTCTACGGCACCTGCGACGTGGAGGGCACGCCCTCCAACGTGATCGTCCGCGTCGCCGGACGCCAGCACCCGCAGAAGGGCGAGACGCTCCACGTCACCACCGACCCGCAGAACGTCCACGTCTTCGACACCGAGACGGGCGAGCGCCTCTCCGACTGAGTCCTCCGACCGCACCGCCCAGCACGGCATGAGCCCCGGGAGCCCTGCTCCCGGGGGCTCAGCCGTCCCCGGCGTCACTTCGCCATACTGGGCGCGTGAGGTCCGACACCGGTTTCGAGCAGCGGCTGGCCGCCCTGGAGCCCGACCTGCGCGACACCGTGTCGCGGGTCTACGGCGCCGACGCGGCGTCCGAGGTCACCCGGTCCCTGGTCGCGGTCGCCCGGGCGGCGCACGCGGCCCGGCCGGCCGAGCTGCGCGCGCTCGACGAGCGGAGGCTGCGCGAGCCCGACTGGTTCCAGCGGTCCTCGATGGTGGGCTACGCCGCCTACGCGGACCGCTTCGCCGGGACGCTGCGCGGGGTGGGGGAGCGCGGGGCGTACCTGCGTGAGCTGGGGGTCGGCTACCTCCACCTGATGCCGCTCCTGACGCCGCGGCCGGCGCCGAACGACGGCGGCTACGCGGTCATGGATTACCGCTCCGTGCGGCCCGACCTCGGCACGGTCGACGACCTGCGCGACCTCGCGACCACCCTGCGCGGCGAGGGCATCAGCCTCTGCCTCGACCTCGTGCTCAACCACGTCGCGCGCGAGCACGAGTGGGCCCTCGCGGCGCGCGCGGGCGACCCGGACCGGCGGGCCTTCTTCCACGTGCATCCCGACCGCGAGGTGCCCGACGCCTACGAGGCGACGCTGCCGGAGGTGTTCCCCGACTTCGCGCCGGGCAGCTTCACCTGGGACGACGAGCTGTCGGGCTGGGTCTGGACGACGTTCAACGACTACCAGTGGGACCTCGACTGGTCGAACCCCGCCGTCCTCCGCGAGTTCGCCGACATCATCCTGTCGCTGGCCAACCTGGGCGTGGAGGTGTTCCGCCTCGACGCGATCGCGTTCATCTGGAAGCGCCTCGGCACCGACTGCCAGAACCAGCCCGAGGTGCACGACCTCACCCGCGCCCTCCGCACCGTCGCCCGCATCGCGGCCCCCGCGGTCCTGTTCAAGGCCGAGGCGATCGTCGGCCCGGCGGACCTTCCGGCCTACCTCGGCGTGGGTGAGCAGGCGGGCCGGGTCAGCGACCTCGCCTACCACAATGGGCTGATGGTGCAGGTCTGGTCGATGCTCGCCTCGCGCGACGCCCGCCTGGCGACGTACGCCCTCCAGCAGCTGCCGCAGCCGCCCTCGACGACGGCCTGGATCACCTACGTGCGCTGCCACGACGACATCGGGTGGGCCATCTCCGACGAGGACGCCCGTGCGGTGGGTCTCGACGCGGCGGCTCACCGGCGGTTCCTGTCCGACTTCTACGCCGGGTCGTTCCCCGGGTCGTGGGCGCGGGGGCTGGTCTTCCAGCACAACGAGCAGATGGGGGACCGGCGGATCTCCGGCTCGCTCGCCTCGCTCGCCGGTCTCGAGGTGGGCGACCCGCACGCCGCCGCGCGCATCCTGCTCGCGCACGCGATCATCCTGTCCTTCGGCGGCCTGCCGGTGATCTGGATGGGCGACGAGGTCGGGTTGCTCAACGACCACGGGTGGGCCGACGACCCCGACCACGCCGCCGACAACCGGTGGGTGCACCGGCCGCGGATGCCCTGGGCCGACGTCGAGGCCGACCCCGACCCGCACGGCATCACGTCGGGCCTGCGGCACCTGATCGACGTACGACGCTCGCTGCCGCACCTGCACGCGGCCTCGCCCACCGAGGTGTGGGACCCGCGCGACCCCGGCGTCCTGCTCGTGGTCCGGCGGCACCCGGACGGCCCGCTCCTCGCCGCCGCCAACGTCACCGACCGGGAGGCGTGGGTGGCCGCCGACGTCCTGCACTGGCTGGGCCTGCACTCCGACGACCTGGTAGACGCCCTCACCGGCGCCGCGCCCGACCTCCACGACGGCGCGGTGCGGCTCGAGCCCTACGCGTCGGTGTGGCTGCACGCGGCGTCCCCGTCACCCGGCTGAGGCCGTCGCGAGGATGCGCTGGACGCGGCGAGGCCCCGGGAGCTGATGCTCCCGGGGCCTCGTCCCACGCCGACCTGCGGGGCCGGACGACCGTGGGTCAGGTCGTGGCGGTGTCCGAGCCCGGCTGGACCTCGTCCTGCTCGCGCCCGACCTCCTCGGCCTTCGCCATGGCGTTGCCACCGGGGATGACTCCGGCCTTGGAGGCGTCCATCGTGAGGTTCTCGCCCGTGGCCGGGTCGAAGAGGTGGATCTTGCGGGCGTCGACCCAGATGGTGGCGTCGTCGCCCTCGCTGATCCGGCTCGCACCGTCGAGGCTGATCACCAGCTGGGTGCGCAGCGACTCGCCGTCGAGGTCGCGCTCGAGCTGCTGGAGCTGCTTGGCGACCTCGGGCGGCGCCTCGAAGGGGATGTAGGCGTAGGCCTCGTTGCCCAGCCACTCCACGACGTCGACCGTGGCGTTGAACGTCGCCTCGTCGGTCACCTTGTCCTCGTCGACGACGCTGGCGTCCTCGAAGTGCTCGGGCCGTATCCCGGCCATCAGCAGACCCTTGCCCTGTGCCTTCGCCGCCCTGTCCTCCGGGATCGTGACGGTCCCGAACGGCAGCTCCACCTGGTTGCCCTTCACCTCCGCCGGCAGGAAGTTCATCGGCGGGGAGCCGATGAAGCCGGCGACGAAGAGGTTGGCCGGGTTCTCGTAGAGCTCGCGGGGCGTGGCGAGCTGCTGCAGGATTCCCCGCTTCAGCACCGCGACCCGGTCGCCGAGCGTCATGGCCTCGGTCTGGTCGTGGGTGACGTAGACGGTGGTGATGCCGAGCCGCTTCTGCAGACGGGAGATCTCCGTGCGCATCTGTCCGCGCAGCTTGGCGTCGAGGTTGGACAGCGGCTCGTCGAACAGGAACGCCTCGGCCTGGCGGACGATCGCACGCCCCATGGCGACCCGCTGGCGCTGGCCTCCCGAGAGGTTGCCCGGCTTGCGCTCGAGGTGCTCGTCGAGCTCGAGGGTCTTCGACGCGTTGCGCACCTTCTCGTCCACCTCGGAGTCCGACGCGCCGGCCAGCCGGAGCGGGAAGGCGATGTTCTCGTAGACGGTGAGGTGGGGGTAGAGCGCGTAGTTCTGGAAGACCATGGCCAGGTTGCGGTCGCGCGGGGCGAGGTCGTTGACCTTCTTCCCGCCGATCACCATGTCGCCGCTGGTGATGTCCTCCAGCCCCACGATCATCCGTAGCAGCGTCGACTTCCCGCAGCCGGAGGGCCCGACCAGGATCAGGAACTCCCCGTCGGCGACGTCGATGCTGATGTCGTTGACGGCAGGGAAGCCGTCGCCGTACTGCTTGACGATGTTCTTCATCTCGATGGCAGCCATGGCGGCCTCACCCCTTCACTGCGCCGGAGGTCAGGCCGGCGACGATCTTGCGCTGGAACAACAGGACGATGATGATCACCGGCAGCGTGACGATGACCGAGGCGGTCGACAGCTGTGCGTACGGTGGGTTGAACGGGTCTGGTCCGACGAAGAACGACATCTGTGCGGGCACGGTGCGCGACGCGGTCGTCGAGGTCAACGAGATCGCGAGCACGAACTCGTTCCACGCGAAGAAGAACGTCAGGATCGCCGCGGTGAACACACCCGGGGCGGCGAGCGGGACGATCACCTTGCGGAACGCCTGCCACGACGTGGCGCCGTCCACCTGGGCCGCCTGCTCCATCTCCCACGGGATCTCGCGGAAGAACGCCGACAGGGTCCAGATCGCCAGCGGCAACGTGAACGACATGTAGGGGATGATCAGGCCGGGCCAGGTGTTGAACAGGCCGAACCTGGTCCACAGGTCGAACAGTGGACCCACTAGTGCGACCACCGGGAACATCGCGATGGCCAGCGCCAGCGAGAGCACCAGACGCTTGCCCCTGAACTCCAGCCGGGCGATGGCGTACGCCGCGAGGGTCGCGAGGATCACCGAGAGCACGGTGGCGATGATGGAGATGCCGAACGAGTTGAAGAGGGCCTTCTGGAAGTCCTTCTCCACCCCGGTGGGGTCGGCGCCGACAAAGGGCCAGTCCCACAGCGCCTTGTAGTTGTCGAACGTGGGGTCCTTGGGCAGGAACTGCGGACTGCCGACCGCCGTCTCGCCCTCGGACTTGAACGAGAGCGAGAGGATCCACGCCACGGGGAACAGGCACCACACCAGGATCAGCAGGAAGCCGACCCAGGTGCCGATCTTGGTCTTGCCCTTCATCAGCCCTCACCTCTCGCAGACGCCAGGTCCACCTTGAACAGCTTCACGATCAGCCACGCCAGCAGCAGCACCGAGATGAACAGCACGACCGAGAGTGCCGACCCGAGCCCCAGTTGCATCTGCTCGATCACCTGCCGGTAGGTGAGGAACGAGATCGACTCGGTGTCCTGGGCGCCCCTGGTCATGATGTAGATGTTGTCGAAGATGCGGTAGGCGTCGAGGGCCCGGAAGAGGACCGCGACCATGATGGCGGCCCGCATGTTGGGCAGGATCACCTTCCACAGCCGCTGCCACCAGGTGGCACCGTCGACCTGGGCCGCCTCCAGCATGTCCTCGCTGACCTGGGAGAGGCCGGCCAGCAACAGCAGGGCCATGAAGGGCGTGGTCTTCCAGATCTCGGAGACCATGATCGCGAACATCGCGTGCCAGTGGTCGCCGAACCAGTTGGTGTCCTCGGCGATCCACGGCAGCCAGTGGAACCACGCGTTGACGAAGCCGTTGTTGAGCGAGAACGCGAACTGCCAGGCGAAGGCGGAGACCACGGTGATGATGCCGTAGGGGATGAGGATCGAGGTCCGCATCACTCCGCGGGCGAACACGATGCGGTGCATCACCATCGCGAAGGCGAAGCCGATGACCAGCTCGACCGCGACCGTCACGACCATGATCAGGACGGTGTTCCACGTGTCCTGCCAGAAGAGGCTGTCGGTCAGCACGGTGATGTAGTTGTCGATCCCGATGAACTCGCGGTCGTCAGGTGCCGTCAGCCGGTAGCGGAAGAGCGACAGGTAGAGCGCCTGGATCATCGGCCAGGCGGTGACCAGCAGCATCATCACCACGGCGGGTGCCACCAGCTTGAGGCCGAGCCTGTTCTCGGCCTTGGACCGATCGCTCGCCACAGCCTTGGTGGACACGTCGGCGGGTGGGCGTTGCAGGGTGGTGCTCACAGCAATCTCCCTCCTTCCAGGATCTGCTGGGTGAAGTCCTGGGACTCCGGGGGCGTGTCCTGGTTCACGTTGGCCGGCGGGTGCCAGGTGTTCTGCAGCGAGCTGGAGATGTCGCTCCAGTAGGGAGTGACCGAGCGCGGGGCCGAGGTGTCGACGCTCTCCTGGAAGAGCTTCAGGAGGTCCGCGGGGTAGATGTCTGCAAGTGCGGGATATTCGTAGCCGGCAGTGCTGGCCGGCATGTTGCCGGTCATCTCGGCGTTGATGCCCTGGTTCTCCGGCTCCACCAGGCAGGCGGCGGCCTCGAGCGCGAGGTCCTTGTGGTCGGAGAACTCACTGACGGCGATGCCGATGCCGCCGTAGGGCGGTCGGGACTCCTCGCCCTCGACCGTCTGGGGGTAGCGGGTGTAGCCGATGTCCTTGGCGACGTCGGGGGCCGTCTCGTCGTAGTTGTGGAAGATGTAGGTCCAGTTGACCATGAAGGAGCCGTTGTCCCCTCCGAAGGTCGACCCGGCCGTGCCCTCGTTGGACACGCTGAGGTCGGCGGGAGCGGCCTCGGAGGTCGCGAGCTCCTCGATGACCTTGGCCGCGTCCTCGCCCTGAGGGCTGTCGATGGTCAGGTCGAGGTCGACGCCCTTGTCGGCGTTCTCCACCAGCTGCCCGCCCGCGCCCTCGATGAGCGCGTTGATCCAGACGCTGTAGCCCTCGTACTTGTTCGCCTGCACCCCGATCTGTCCGCCGTTGTCCGCAGCGGCCTGGATGATCTGGTCCCAGGTGACCGGCTGGGACATGTCGATGCCGGCCTTCTCCACGAAGGACTTGCGGTACCAGAGGACCTGGGTGTTGGACCAGAACGGGAAGACGACGAGCTTGTCCTCCCATGTCGCTGCGTCCATCGCGCCCTTGAAGGTGCCCTGCTTCTCGAGCTGTGCCTTGGCGTCCTGCGGGACCTCGGCGAGGAAGCCGGCGGCGGCGAACTCCGCGGTGAACGGCGGGTCGAGCGACATCAGGTCGATCTCGGGATCCTCGGCCGCGAGACGTCGCGACAGCTGGATGCGCTGCTCGCTCGAGCTCTGGGGGAGCACCTGGGTCGCGATGGTGTACTCGTCGGTCGAGCACTTCTCGGCGATGGCTGCCTGGCCCCCGGTGTCGGGGTTGATGTACCAGGTCAGCTCGGTCGTGCCGCTGTCGCTGCTGCACGCGGCCAGCAGGGCACTGGCAAGGGCCAGACTGGCGAACGAGCCAGCGACCCGACGAGCCCCTGGGCGACCGCGCGAGCGGGTCGATGAACGTGGTGCCATGCGCCCCTCCTAGATATGACGTGGATCACTGGTCTATCGGCTGTGGCTATGTTTGGCAACAGCGCCTCACCCAGAGGAAGACCGTGACGAGAGAGGCCCCTGTGACGAGCTGGTTCGCGCCCGGTCGCATCAACCTGATCGGTGAGCACACCGACTACAACGACGGCTTCGTCCTGCCGTTCGCGCTGGCCGTCGGGTGCACGGCGACGGTCTCGGCCGTCGAGGCGGGCTCGGCCGGCAGCGCCGAGGGCTCCGCCGGCTGGACGGTGCGATCCGTCCAGCAGCCCGACGCGGTCGTCGTACGACGCTCGGGGCTGGCGGCCGCGGACGTGCAAGGCGTTCCCGAGTGGTCGCGCTACGTGCTGGGTGCGCTCTGGCTGCTCACCGACCGCGGGATCGACGTCCCGCCCCTCGAGGTCGAGGTCGACTCCGACGTGCCGTCGGGCGCCGGGCTGTCGTCGTCAGCCGCGCTCGTCTGCTCGGTCGCGCGGGCCGTCGACGACCACCTCGGCCTCGGGCTCGACGACGACGCCCTCTTCGCGCTGACCCGCGACATCGAGAACGACGCCGTGGGCGCGCCTACCGGTGGTATGGACCAGCTGGTCAGCCTGCGCGGCGAGGCCGGCCACGCGCTGTTCTGCGACATGCGCAGCCACGAGACCCGCTCGGTCCCGCTCGACCTCGGTGGCAGCGGGCTGGCGGTGCTGGTGGCCGACACCCGCGCCCCCCACCGTCACTCCGACGGCGAGTACGGCGCCCGGCGCCGCGGCTGCGAGGAGGCGGCTCGCCGCCTGGGCGTTCCCGCGCTGCGCGACGTGACCGCCGACGACCTCGACGCCGCGCTCGAGCGCCTCGACGACGAGGAGCTGCGCCGCTACGTGCGGCACGTCGTCACCGAGGACGACCGCGTGCTCTCGGTGGTGCGGCTGCTCGACGACAGCCGGCTCGCCGACATCGGACCACTGCTGACCGCGTCGCACCGCTCGATGCGCGACGACTTCCGGATCACCGTCCCCGAGGTCGACACCGCCGTCGACGCGCTGCTGGAGGCGGGTGCGCTGGGTGCCCGGATGACCGGCGGCGGCTTCGGCGGCTGCGTCATCGGGCTGGTGCCCGAGGAGTCCGTGGACCCGGCGGGTGACGCCGTACGCCGTGCCTTCGCGGACGCCGGCTTCGGCGAGCCCGACCTCTTCACGGCCGAGCCGTCGCAGGGCGCGCACTCCGTCGACCGCTGACCAGCCCGGCCAGGGGCTAGGAGGCCCGGTCGGCCGTGCGCCGGATCGCCTCGACGAAGGTGCCGAAGAGCTCGGGCGGCAGGTCATGGCCCATGCCGTCGATGGTGACCAGCTCGGCGCCGGGGATGGCGGCGGCGGTCGAGCGCCCGCCGCTGACGTGGACCATCTTGTCGGCGTTGCCGTGGATGACGAGCGCGGGGATGCGGAGGCTGCGCAGCCGCGGGGTGCGGTCGCCCTGCGTGAGGATGGCGAGCATCTGGCGCACGACGCCGCTGGCGCTGACGCCGCGGTCGAAGGTCTCGCCGGCGCGGGTGCGCAGGGCGTCGGGGGCGGAGGGGTAGGCGGCAGAGCCGATCAGCGCCCACATGGCGGCGCTGCTGTCGATGTAGGCGTCCCGGCCGGCCTTGCGCGGCCCGATCAGCCGCGGGAGGAGGGAGGGGTGCTGCCAGCCGACGGTGCGTCGTCCGGTCGTCGAGCTGATGCTGGTCAGCGACCGCACCCGCGTCGGGTGCTCGACGGCGATCGTCTGGGCGATCATGCCGCCCATCGACACGCCGACGAGGTGCGCGGACTCGAGGCCGAGGTGGTCGAGCAGCGCGACGGCGTCGCCGGCCAGGTCGGACATCGTGTACGGCGTCCGCGCGCGACCGGTCGCGAAGGCGCGCACCAGCTGGTCGCGGCGGACCGGTGCTGCGACCCGGGACGACCGACCGGTGTCGCGGTTGTCGTAGCGCACGACGTGGAAGCCGGCGCCTGCCAGCTGCTCGCAGAACGCCTGGTCCCACCACGTCATCGGGCCGCTCAGCCCCATCACGAGGAGCAGCGGCTCGTCGTCGGGGTCGCCGAAGGTCTGGTAGCAGAGCTCGACCTGGTTGCCGACCGGCGCGCGGAGCTCGTCGGACGCGACGGGAGGCTGGCTGCTGTCTCGGTGGGGCGCGGGCATGTCGCCAGTGAACACGACAGTCGTCCCCAAATAAACGCAAAGTGGCCCACATCCCCGGTGGTAAGCGGGTTCTGGGCTAGGTTCGATGATTGTGACGCAGCGCACAATGGCCGCATTCCTGACTCCGGAGGGCTTTTCACAGCCCTCCGTGGTTGCGGTGCTGCGCGAAGGGTCGGTCCTCACCGAGGCCGGCCGCTACGCCGTCTCGGCCTTCGGCTCGCGCGGCGCGCGACGTCGTACGCCGCTGGGCGCGCGCCCGATGCGGGTCGGCGAGCCGGTGCTGCTGGTGCCGGGGTTCCTCGCCGGTGACTCGTCGCTGGGGCCGATGAGCCGGACGCTGCGCCACCAGGGCTTCAGGACCTACCGCGCCGACATCCGCGCCAACGTCGGCTGCACGCTGTCAGCCGCCGCGCAGCTCGAGGAGCGGCTCGAGGAGATCTCGCAGCGGCGTGGGTCGCGCGTGCGCATCGTTGGCCACAGCCTCGGCGGGATGCTGGCCCGCGGCGTCGCAGCCCGACGGCCCGACCTCGTCGCGGGCATCGTCACGATGGGCAGCCCGATGCTCGCGCCGGGAGCGCACCACGTCTCGCTGGCCCGCAGCGTCGACCTGCTCGTGCGACTCAACCGCGCCGGGATGCGCGGCCTGATGGCCGAGGACTGCGTCGCCGGCCACTGCGCCAAGGAGAGCTTCGACCAGGCGCGCGCGCCGCTCCCCGAGGGCATGGACTTCACCGCGATCTTCTCCCGGCGCGACGGCATCGTCGACTGGCGCGCATGCGTCGATCCGGCCGCACGGCCGGTGGAGGTGCGCTCGTCGCACGTGGGGATGGCGTTCGACCCCCTCGTCATCACCGCAGTCTCGGCCGCGCTGCGGCCGCCGGTGCCGACGTCAGTTGTCGAAGTCGATCGTGGAGAGATTGCGTAGCTTCGAGAGCCGGTGCTCGGCGGTGATCGAGCGGACGGTGCCGCTGCGCGAGCGCATCACCAGCGAGTGCGTGGTCACGCCGTCGCCGCGGTAGCGCACTCCCCGCATGAGCTCGCCGTCGGTGATGCCGGTGGCGACGAAGAACGCGTCGTCACCGGTGACCAGGTCGTCGGTGCCGAGCACGAAGTCGCGGTCGAGGTCGTGGCCGGCGTCGAGGGCGCGCTGCCGCTCGTCGTCGTCCTGCGGCCAGAGCTGGCCCTGGATCTTGCCGCCGATGCACTTCATCGCGCACGCCGCGATGATGCCCTCGGGGGTGCCGCCGACGCCGAGCATCAGGTCGACGCCGGTGTCGGGGCGGGCCGCCATGATCGCGCCGGCGACGTCGCCGTCGGTGATGTACTTGATCCGGGCGCCGGTCGCGCGGATGTCCTCGACCAGCTGGGCGTGGCGCGGCCGGTCGAGCAGCACCACGGTGACGTCGTGGATGGAGATGCCCTTGGCCTTGGCCACGCGGGCGATGTTCTCCTTGACCGGCAGCCGGATGTCGACGTGGTCGGCGGCCTCGGGACCGGTGGCGAGCTTGTCCATGTAGAACACCGCGCTCGGGTCGTACATCGAGCCGCGCGGTGAGACCGCCAGCACCGAGACGGCGTTGCTCATGCCCTTGGCGGTCAGCGTCGTGCCGTCGATCGGGTCCACGGCGACGTCGCACTCGGGGCCGGAGCCGTCGCCGACCTCCTCACCGTTGAAGAGCATCGGCGCGTTGTCCTTCTCGCCCTCGCCGATCACCACGGTGCCGCGCATCTCGACGGTGGAGATCATGTAGCGCATCGCCTCGACCGCGACGCCGTCGGCGTCGTTCTTGTCGCCGCGACCCACCCAGCGCCCGGCCGCCATGGCGGCCGCCTCGGTGACGCGCACCAGCTCGAGGGCGAGGTTGCGTTCGGGCTGCGGCGCGCTGGAGCTCATGCCGCGCATGTTATCGGCGGGTGGTGGCCGCGGGCTCGGCCCCCGTGCAACCCGCTTCGGGCCTGCTGGGAGGATGGCCCGCGTGAGTGGGCAGGGACAGCCGAGTCGTTACACGCGCTCGTTCAACGGGATGACCGGCGCCCTGATCGTCACGGTTCTCGCGGTGCTGGCGTTCGTCGCGTGGCGTGGCCTGTGGCGCAGCGACGTGGACAACGAGGCGGAAGCCGTGGACTGGCAGGCGCGCGTCGAGCTCGCGCAGCAGGCAGACCTCCGGGTCGTCCACCCCCGTGAGCTGCCGGCCGGGTGGACGGCCACCAGCACCGAGCTCGCCGCCGGCGACGACCCGCGGTGGAGCCTCGGCGTGCTCACCGACGACGGTCGCTTCGTCGGGATCCGGCAGCAGGACACGTCGGTCACCGACCTCGTCGAGCTCTACGTCGACGAGGACGCCGAGGCCGGCGACGACGCCACCGTGCCGTCCGACATCACCGACACCTGGCAGACCTGGTCCGACGAGGGTGGCGACGTGGGCTACTCCACCGAGCTCGGCGACGAGGCGCTCCTCGTCTACGGCTCGGCCCCGGCCGAGGACGTCGAGACCTACATCGGGCTGCTGACCCGGTGAGACGCCCAGTCGCGGCCGAGGCACGAGGCCGCGGCGTGGGGGCGGCCAGATCGAGCAAGCGACGCGACTGAGGAACGAAGTCGCACGAGCGCGTCGAGATCCGGACAGCCGAGAAGCAGCATTCGCCGAGGGGTCTCGTGACGGGACTTCGTCCCACCTCGACCAGCGGATGCGGTCAGTCGTCGGCGTCAGTCGTCGGCGTCGGGGCCCATCGCGTCGTCGAGGCGCTTGCGGGCGCCGTCGAGCCACTGCTGGCAGACCTTGGCGAGTGCCTCGCCCCGCTCCCAGAGCGCGAGCGACTCCTCGAGGGTGGTGCCGCCGGCCTCGAGGGTGCGGACGACCTCGATGAGCTCCTCGCGGGCCTCTTCGTAGCTGGGCTGCTCCGTGGTGGCGTCACTCATCGGGGTCCTCCTCGACCAGGGTGGCTTCTTCGATGCGGTCTGTCGTGGCGTGGATGCGTCCGTCCGCGACCCGGACGGAGACGGCGGCACCCTTCGCGGCCTGCGCGACGGACGTGACGACGTGGCCGTCGGCGTCCTGGAGAACGGCGTAGCCACGCTGCAGCGTCGCGAGGGGCGAGAGCGCCTGCGCCCGGGCGCGCTGGTGGCCGATGTCGTCGGCGGCCCGGTCGAGGCGGTGCGAGACCGTACGGCGGGCGCGCGCGAGCAGGTCGTCGAGCTCGTCGGAGCGGGCGGCGAGCAGGTTGCGGGGATCGGCCATGGCCGGGCGCGAGCGCACCTGGGCCAGCCAGTCCTGCTCGCGCGCGATGCGCTGCGTGATGACCTGGCGGAGGCGGTCGCGCGCCCACGTGACGCCCTGGACCTCCTCGGCCATGTCGGGGACGACGAGCTTGGCGGCGTCGGTGGGCGTGGAGGCACGCACGTCGGCGACGAGGTCGAGCAGCGGCTGGTCGGGCTCGTGGCCGATCGCGGACACGACGGGTGTGCGCATCCGGTGCACCGCCCTCACCAGCGCCTCGTCGGAGAACGGCAGCAGGTCCTCGATCGAGCCGCCGCCACGTGCGACCACGACGACGTCGACGTCGGCGTTGCGCTCGAGCTTGTCGAGCGCCTCCATCACCTCGCTCGCCGAGCGGGTGCCCTGCATGGCGGCGTAGGCCACCTCGAACTGCACGGCGGGCCAGCGACGGCGCGCATTCTCGAGGACGTCGCGCTCGGCGGCGCTGTTGGGCGCGGTCACCAGGCCGACCCGGCCGGGGAGGAACGGCAGGTCGCGCTTGAGCTCGGGGGCGAACAGGCCCTCCGCGGCGAGCAGCTGGCGGCGCCGCTCGAGCCGGGCGAGCAGCTCGCCGAGACCGACCATGCGGATCTCGCGGGCAGCCAGCGAGAACGACCCGCGGTTGGCGTAGAAGCTGGGCCGGGCGTGCACGACGACGCTGGCCCCCTCGACGAGGGGCGGGTTCATCGAGTCGACGAGCGACCGGGAGCACGTCAGCGTCACCGAGATGTCGGCGACCGTGTCGCGCAGCGTCATGAAGACGGTCTGCATGCCGGGCCGCCGGTTGACCTGCGCGATCTGTCCCTCGACCCACACGCCGCCGAGCTTGTCGATCCACTGCGAGACGGCGTTGGCGACGGCCCGCACCGGGGCCGGCGACTCGGCCGTGGCATCGCGGAGTGAGGGCACGCGGTGAGGATAGGGGAGGGCGCGGACACGCCCGTAGACTCGGGCCCATGAGCACCGACCTCGGCCTTCCTCAGGTCCTCGACCCCGAGACCGCCAAGAACGTCCTGCTCGCGGCTCCCCGCGGCTACTGCGCCGGCGTGGACCGCGCCGTGATCACGGTCGAGAAGGCACTCGATCTCTACGGCGCCCCGGTCTACGTCCGCAAGCAGATCGTGCACAACAAGCACGTGGTGGCCAACCTCGAGTCGCGCGGCGCGATCTTCGTCGAGGAGCTCGACGAGGTGCCCGAGGGCCGGACGGTGGTCTTCTCCGCCCACGGCGTCTCGCCGGCGGTCCACGAGCAGGCGGCCGAGCGCGGACTGAAGACGATCGACGCCACCTGCCCTCTGGTGACGAAGGTCCACCACGAGGCGAAGCGGTTCGCCTCCGACGACTACGACATCCTCCTCATCGGCCACGCCGGCCACGAGGAGGTCGAGGGCACGGCGGGTGAGGCGCCCGACCACATCCAGCTCGTCGAGAGCCCGGCCGACGTCGCGCGCATCGAGGTCCGCGACCCGGCGAAGGTGGCCTGGCTCTCGCAGACCACCCTCAGCGTCGACGAGACCCTCGAGACGGTCGCCGCGATCCGGGAGAAGTTCCCGCTGCTGCTCGACCCGCCGAGCGACGACATCTGCTACGCCACCCAGAACCGCCAGCTCGCGGTCAAGGAGATCTCCTCGGCCGCCGACCTGGTGATCGTGGTCGGCTCGCGCAACTCGTCCAACTCCGTCCGGCTCGTCGAGGTGGCTCTCGAGGCCGGCGCCAAGGCGTCGTACCTCGTCGACGACCACACCGAGATCGACGAGGCGTGGCTCGACGGCGTCGAGACCGTGTCGGTCACCTCCGGCGCGTCGGTGCCCGAGGACCTCGTCGAGGGCGTGCTCGCCTTCCTCTCCGAGCGCGGCTACCCCGACGCCCGTGCGGTGCACTCGGCCGAGGAGTCGCTGATCTTCGCGCTGCCGCCGGAGCTGCGACGCGACCTGCGCGCGGCGCAGAAGGCCTGACGGGAGCGCGAGATGGCCCGCTACCTCGACATCCACCCGGACAACCCGCAGCCGCGGCTCGTCTCCCAGGTCGTCGAGGCGCTGCGTGACGACCAGCTCATCGCCTACCCGACCGACTCCGGCTACGCCCTCGGCGCGCAGCTCGGCAACCGGGACGGCCGCGACCGGATCCTCAAGATCCGCGAGCTCGACGACCGCCACCACTTCACGCTGATGTGCAAGGACTTCTCGCAGCTCGGGCAGTTCGTCCACGTCGACAACAACGCGTTCCGCGCCATCAAGGCCACGACGCCGGGCCCCTACACGTTCATCCTCCCCGCGACCGGCGAGGTGCCGAAGCGGCTGATGCACCCGAAGAAGCGCACCGTCGGCGTCCGGATCCCCGACCACCTGCTCGTGTGTGCCCTGCTCGAGGAGCTCGGCGAGCCGATCCTCACCAGCACGCTGATCCTCCCCGGCGAGACCGAGGCCAGGACGATGGGCTGGGAGATCAAGGAGGACCTCGACCACGTCGTCGACATCGTGGTCGAGTCGGGCGAGGTCACCGCCGAGCCCACGTCGGTGATCGACTGGTCCGACGCCGAGCCCGTCGTCGTACGCCGTGGGGCGGGCGACGTTTCGCGCTTCGAGGAGTGACCGACCGGGGTCAGCCGGTCGGCTGACCCAGCTCGCGCTCGAGCTCGGAGGCGAGGTCGCCCTGGCGGTGCAGGCGCCAGCCGAGCCAGCCCAGGCACAGCGCGTAGCCGACGAAGAGGGCGACGCCGTGGGTGGCCACCCCGGAGACGACGGCCTGCAGCAGGCTGTCGCGCGGGTCGGCGATCGCGTCGCGTGCGACGACGGCGACGAAGCCGAAGACCACGACCATCAGGACCGGCGGCAGCAGCGCGACGAGGTAGAAGTCCTGGCGCCGCACGAGCGCCGCCAGGCCCAGGCACAGCGCCACGAAGCACAGGTCGAAGAACAGCGTGAGGCTGCCGACCAGCAGCACGTCGAGGGCGACGGCGGTCAGCGTGAGGGCGACGCCCAGGGACACCACCTGCAGGCCCGGCTCCCGCCCGGCCTGCCACCGCGTGTCGGCCTGTGTCACGAGGCTCAACCTAGGGCCGGGCTCAGGCGCCCCGCGCGCGGCGCGCCGCGGCGGGCGCCGAGCCGGGGTGCTGGTCGAGCAGGTCGTCGAGCGTCGGGTCGCCCGTCGCGCCCGGGACGTCGTCGAGGACGTCGAGCTCGGTCGCGGCAGCCGAGCGGGGCACCGTCTCCACCTGGCGGGGGCCCTCGAGCTGGTCGTTGGTGACGCCGAGGTCGGCGAAGCGGCGCGCGGACACCAGCACCCGCCCCTCGAGCGAGCCCATCGCCTGGTTGTAGGCGACGACGCTGGCGTTGAGCGAGCGACCCACCTTGTCGAGGTGGCCGGCCATCGAGCCCAGCCGGGCGTGCAGCTCCTGCCCGAGCCGCTGCACCTCCTGCGCCTGGGCATTGAGCACCTCGTGCTGCCACCCCTGGGCGACGGTGCGCAGCAGCGCGATCAGCGTGGAGGGGGTGGCCAGCACGACGTTGCGGGCTGCGGCCTGCTCGACGAGGTCGGGCACGGCCTGCAGCGCGGCCTGGAGGATCGCCTCGCCCGGGAGGAACAGCACCACGAACTCCGGGGTGCCGGTCAACGCCTCCCAGTAGCGCCGGGAGCCCAGGTCGGCGACGTGCTTGCGGACGTGCTCGCCGAGCCGGGTCAGCGCCCGCTCGTGCTCGGCGGGGTCGTCGGCGCCGGTGAGGTCGAGGAAGGCGGCGAGCGGCGCCTTCGCGTCGACCGCGATGGTGCGTCCGCCGGCGAGGGTGACGACGAGGTCGGGGCGCAGTCGGCCGTCGTCGAGGCGCGTCTGCTCGGCGAAGTCGCAGTGGTCGACGAGCCCCGCGAGCTCGACGGTCCGGCGCAGGTGGAGCTCGCCCCACTGCCCGCGCACCTGCGGCTTGCGCAGGGCGGTCGCGAGCGTGTGGGTCTCCTGGCGCAGCACGTCGGTCGAGTGGCGTACGTCGGTCACCTGCTGGTGGAGCTGGGCCTGCCAGGCCGTGCGGTCGTGGGCCAGGTCGCTCAGCTGGTCCTGAAGCCGCTCGAGCCCGTCCTGGACGACCGCGTGGTCGGCGACCCGCTGCTGCAGCGCGGCGATCGCGGTGTCGTCGCCCGGCCGGCTGCGTGCCCACAGCACGCCGATCACGGCACCGAGGGCCAGCCCGACGGCGAGGACGGCCGCCAGGGTCAGCACGAGGGGGAAGGTGTCCATGGATCCAGCATGGACCGACCCACCGACAGACCCTCCGAACCGCGTCGAGTGCGCGGCCCCGTGTCGAGCACTACCGCGAGCGCACCCGACCCGGTTCGGCGTCACCGCGGAAGGTGCGCCGGTAGGCGGAGGGCGAGACGCCGAGGGACGCGTGCAGGTGCTGGCGCAGCGAGGCGGCGGTGCCCATCCCGGCGCGGGTCGCGACGTCGTCGACGGTCAGGTCGGTCGCCTCGAGGAGGTGCTGGGCGTGCCGGACCCGCTGCTGGGTGACCCACGCGCCGGGGGACTGGCCGGTCTCCTCCCGGAAGCGCCGGGTGAAGGTGCGCACGCTCATCGACGCCTGCCGGGCGAGGGTCGCGACGTCGAGGGTCCGGTCCAGGTGGCCCTGCGCCCACGCGCGTACGTCGCTGGTGGTCTCGTCGGCGCGCCGCGGGACGTGCCGCTCGATGAACTGCGCCTGCCCGCCGTCGCGCCACGGGGGCACCACCATGTGGCGGGCGACCGCGTTGGCGACAGCGGTGCCGTGGTCGCTGCGCACCAGGTGGAGGCAGAGGTCGATGCCGGCGCTGAGCCCGGCGGAGGTGAGCACCCGGCCGTCGTCGGTGAAGAGGACGTCCTCGTCGACGGCGATGTCGGGGTAGAGGCGGCGGAAGTCGTCGGCGTACTTCCAGTGCGTCGTGGCGCGGTGGCCGTCGAGGATCCCGGCCGCGGCCAGCACGAAGGCCCCGGTGCAGATCGAGACCCAGCGCGCGTCGGCGGGGACGGAGGCCAGCGCGGCGCGGAGGTCGTCGTCGATCGTCCCGTCACGTCGCGGACCGGCGACCTGGGTGCCGGGCACGATCACGGTCTGCGCCCTGGCGAGCGCCTCGGGCCCGGCCGACGGGGCGATGGCGTAGCCGCGGGTCGCCGCCACGGGGTGCCCGTCGAGGGTCACCACCGCCACGTCGTAGAGCGGGCTGCCGTCGGCGTCGTGGGCCTCGCCGAGCACCTGAGGCGGGATCGTCAGGTCGTAGCCGATGACCGGCGCGACGGCGAGGACGACCACGCGGTGCGGCTCGGCCGACGACGACGAGGAGGGCGACGACATGGCCGGATTCTTGCACATGTTGGCATTTCGGCCACTCGTCGGACGGCGCCGGTTGTCGGGAGACTGTCCCGGTGACGATGACGACTCCTTCCGAGCCGACCCTCGGGCGGCCGCAGCGGCTGCACTGGGCGTGGGTGGTGGCCGCGGTGTCCTTCGTGACGCTCGTCGGCGCGGCCGCCTTCCGGTCCGTGCCGGGCGTGCTGATCGAGCCGCTGCACGAGGAGTTCGGCTGGTCGCACGGGCTGATCGGCTCGGCGGTCTCGCTCAACCTCATGCTCTTCGGGCTGATCTCGCCCTTCGCTGCGGCCCTGATGGACCGCTTCGGCGTCCGGCCGGTCGTCACGTTCGCGCTGCTGATGGTCGCGGTCGGCAGCGGCCYGACGGTCTTCATGACCGAGCCCTGGCAGCTCATCCTGTGCTGGGGACTGCTCGTCGGCATCGGCACCGGCTCGATGTCGATGGCCTTCGTCGCGACGATCACCAGCCGCTGGTTCGTCGCCCGCCGCGGACTGGTCAGCGGCATCCTCACCGCCGGCAACGCCACCGGCCAGCTGATCTTCCTGCCGGTGGTGGCCTGGCTGGCCACCCACCACGGCTGGCGTACGGCGGCACTACTGGCCGCCGCGGCCGCCCTCGCCGTCGTACCGCTGGTGCTCCTGCTCCTCCGCAACCACCCGGCCGACCTCGGGCTGCAGGCGTTCGGCGCGACCGAGGCCGATCCCGGCCCGCCGCCCCACCAGCACGTCGGCTCCAGCGCGGGGCGCGCCCTCGCGGTGCTGCGCGACGCCGCCAGCAGCCGGACCTTCTGGCTCCTCTCCGGCGGGTTCGCCATCTGCGGGATGACGACCAACGGCCTCATCGCCACGCACTTCGTCCCGGCGGCCCACGACCACGGCATGCCGGCCACCACCGCCGCCTCGCTGCTCGCGGTCGTCGGCATCTTCGACGTCGTCGGCACGATCGCCTCGGGTTGGCTCACCGACAAGGTCGACCCGCGGCTGCTGCTGGTGGGCTACTACGTGCTGCGCGGGGTCGGCCTGATGGCGCTGCCCGCGCTGATGTCGCCGCACGTGGAGCCCAGCATGTGGGTCTTCATCATCGTCTACGGCCTCGACTGGGTCGCGACCGTGCCGCCCACCGTCGCGCTGTGCCGGGAGTGGTTCGGCGCGGCGTCCGGCCCGATCGTCTTCGGCTGGGTCTTCGCCAGCCACCAGGTGGGCGCGGCCGTCGCGGCAACGGCCGCCGGCGTGGTCCGCGACGTCACCGGCGGCTACGACCCCGCCTTCTACGCAGCGGCCGGTCTCTGCGCCCTCGCCGCGCTGATGTCGTACGCCATCCGGCGCACGCCGCAGCCCGCCGTGGCAGCGCCGACCACCGGCGTGATGTGAGCCCTCAGTCGAGGTCGACGACGACCGGCGCGTGGTCCGACGGCGAGCCCGTGCCCTGCGCGGGGTCGCGCTCGTCGCGGTCGATGAAGGCGCCGCTGACCCGCGAGGCGAGCGTGGGGGAGGCGAGGACGAAGTCGATCTTGAGGCCGCGGTCGCGCTCGAAGCGCTGGCGGTAGTAGTCCCAGTAGGTGTAGCCGGCGTCGTGGGCGCGGGTCACCTCGGCGTAGCCGTCGTCGAGGAACCCCTGGAAGGCGGCCCGCTCGGGCGGCGTCACGTGGGTCGACTTCGCGAACTGCTTGACGTCGAAGACGTCGTCGTCGGTGGGGCAGATGTTCCAGTCGCCGACGAGCGCGGTCTCGCCGTCGAGCCAGCCGCTCGCGGTCGCGCGCAGGCGGGCGAGCCAGTCGAGCTTGTAGGCGTAGTGCGGGTCGTCGGGCTTGCGGCCGTTGGGGATGTAGAGCGACCAGATGCGAACCCCGCCGCAGGTGGCGCCGATCGCGCGCGAYTCGGCGGCCACGGGGTCGCCCCACCCGGGCATGTCGGGGAAGCCGACCTCGACGTCCTCGAGGCCGACGCGCGACAGCAGCGCGACGCCGTTCCACTGGTTCAGCCCGGCGACGGCGATGTCGTAGCCGAGGGCCTGCAGGCCCATCAGCGGCAGCTGGTCCTCACGGGCCTTGGTCTCCTGCAGGGCGAGCACGTCGATGTCGTGTCGCTGCACGAACGCCTCGACGCGGTCGATGCGGGAGCGGAGGGAGTTGACGTTCCAGGTCGCGATGCGCACCCGTCCACCCTAAGGAAGGCAGTTGGTGGCGCATGCCGTGGGGCGAGGAACTCTTTGCGCAGGAAAGTCTTTACAGATCGGGGCCTCGTGCGCGATGTTCATCGGCACGCACCTGTCTCGGGAACGTGTGCAAACCTGCTGGACCCTTGTCGGACCGTGACCACATCAGCTCCAGGCCACGTCCGGCGCTGCTCAGGACTCCGAGATGGCGTGTGCCAAATCCCCCCATCAGGAGAGAAGAACCCACATGCAGCGCAGTCGACTCGGGGCGATCGCCCTCAGCTCCGCAGCACTCCTCGGCGCGGCCCTCGCCTCACCGGCACTGGCCGCCACGGACTCGGAGATCCCGACGTTCCAGGAGTTCCACGCATCCACGTTCAAGGACGCGGACCAGCAGTACGTCGTCAACGGTGACGAGCCCGTCGCCGACACCGGCAAGCTCCGCGAGTTCTACGACTCGATGGTCGCGCCCGAGACCATGCAGGAAGGCCTCATCGTCAACACCGTCGGCGGCGCCGACGACAAGTGGTCGGCCAGCCAGGCCCTCAACCTGACCTACTGCGTGAGCAACAAGTTCGGCACGTCGAAGACCAACGTGGTCAACGCGATGAACCAGGGCGCCGCGCTGTGGGAGGGCGCCACCTCGAAGGTGAACTTCACCTACGTGCCCGCCCAGGACGCCAGCTGCACGGTGCGCAACAACTCGGTGCTCTTCTCCGTCGAGCCCACCAGCACCACGCAGTACATCGCCCGCGCGTTCTTCCCGAGCACCAGCAAGCGCAGCCGCAACATCCTGGTCAACGCCTCGTCGCTGATGAACTCCGGGTCGTGGACCCCGGGCAACATCCTGGGCCACGAGCTCGGCCACACGCTCGGCTTCCGGCACGAGCACACGCGGCCCGAGGCCGGCACCTGCTTCGAGGACAACAACTGGCGCCCGCTGACGCCGTACGACTCGTCCTCGATCATGCACTACCCCCAGTGCAACGGCACCTCGAGCAACCTCAGCATGACGGCGACGGACCGCCAGGGCGCAGTCACCCTCTACGGCTCCTGATCGCCTAGGCTGGTGACAGCCCCGAGCGCCCCTTCCGTCCCGAGCGGAGGGGGCGTTCGGCCCGTCCGGACCGCCGCACCGGATCCCCGGTCGCGTCCGGGTAGCGTCGGCGCGTGTCCACCACCGCCTCGCCGTCGACCATCCTCTCCGCGCGCGACCTGCAGTTCATGCTCTTCGAGTGGCTCGACGTGGAGCAGCTGGCCGAGCGACCGCGGTTCGCCGAGCACGACCGCGAGACCTACGACGCGCTGCTGGCGCTGTGCGAGCAGCTGGCCACCGAGCACTTCGCCCCGCACTACCGCCGCAGCGACACCGAGGAGCCGGTCTTCGACGGTGAGAAGGTGCTGCTCATCCCGGAGATCGCGACGGCGCTGGAGGCCTTCGCCAAGGCCGACCTGCTCACGCTGACCCTCGACGAGGAGGTCGGCGGGCAGCAGGTCCCGCACGTGGTGGCGTCGGCGTGCATGGCGTGGTTCACCGCCGCCAACATCGGCACCGCGGCGTACTCGTTCCTCACCGTCGCGAACGCAGGGCTGCTGCTCGCCCACGGGACGCCCGAGCAGGTCGAGCGCTTCGTGACTCCGATGCTCGAGGGGCGCTTCTTCGGGACGATGACGCTCTCCGAGCCGCACGCCGGCTCCAGCCTCGGCGACGTCGTCACGCGGGCCGTCCCCGCCGACGACGGCACCTACCGGATCTTCGGCAGCAAGATGTGGATCTCCGGCGGCGACCACGAGATGGGCGACAACATCGTCCACCTCGTCCTGGCCAAGCTGCCCGACGCGGCGCCCGGGACGCGGGGCATCTCGCTGTTCGTCGTCCCCAAGCACCTCGTCGGGGAGGACGGCTCCATCGGCGAGCGCAACGACGTCGCGCTCGCCGGCATCAACCACAAG
Organism: Nocardioides sp. P5_E3; assembly: GCF_054049275.1. NCBI lineage: Bacteria > Bacillati > Actinomycetota > Actinomycetes > Propionibacteriales > Nocardioidaceae > Nocardioides > Nocardioides sp. P5_E3. The sequence continues at coordinate 123,830 of NZ_JBFUMR010000002.1, read as the reverse complement.
CTCGGCAGCCGGGGGACGGTCAACACCGCACCGGTGTTCGGTGGCGGAGCCTTCACGCCCGGTGGCGCTGCGGGTGCCGTCGGCCACCTCGTCGGCGAGCCCGGCAAGGGCCTGTCCTACATGTTCCACATGATGAACGCGGCGCGCCTCGGGGTCGGGATGTCCGCGACCACCACGGCCTACACGGCCTACCTCAAGTCGTTGGAGTACGCCCGCTCCCGCCCGCAGGGCCGCCGGCTCGGGGCGGCCGACCCGAGCGCGCCGCAGGTGCCGATCATCGAGCACGCCGACGTGCGCCGCATGCTGCTGGCGCAGAAGTCGTACGTCGAGGGCGCGCTGGCGCTCAACCTCTACTGCTCGCGCCTGCTCGACGTCCAGGCGACCGCGCGCGACGAGGAGGAGCGCACCGAGACCGGGCGGCTGCTCGACCTGCTGACGCCGATCGCGAAGTCCTGGCCGTCGCAGTGGGGGCAGGAGAGCAACAGCCTGGCGATCCAGGTGCTCGGCGGCTCGGGCTACACCCGCGACTACGACGTCGAGGCGCACTGGCGCGACCAGCGGCTGAACCCCATCCACGAGGGCACCCACGGCATCCAGGCGCTCGACCTCCTCGGGCGCAAGGTCCTCGGCGGAGGTGGCGCCTCGCTCATGGCGCTCGCCGCCCGGATCGGTGAGACCGTCACCCAGGCCCGCGACCTGGGCGGGGAGCCCGCCGCCCACGCCGAGGCGCTCCAGTCGGCGGTCGACCGGCTGGGCGAGGTGACGCTCGCGCTGGCCGGGCTCGGTGACCCGGAGCGGACGATGGCCAACGCCACCGTCTACCTCGAGGCAGCTGGCCACGTCGTGGTCGCGTGGATGTGGCTCGAGCAGCTCGTCGCGGTCGGGGACCGGACGGGGGACTTCTACGACGGCAAGCGGGCCGCGGCGCGCTACTTCTTCCGCTGGGAGCTGCCCAAGGTGGGCCCGATGCTCGACCTGCTCGCCTCCGGTGACACCACCACGCTGGAGATGCGCGACGCCTGGTTCTAGACCCGGTCCACGAAGTCGGTGAGCAGCCCGGGTGTCGCCCGGTCGGCCAGCGCCACGGCCACGTCGAGGCGTACGTCGCGCACCAGCACCCGCTCGGTGCCCGCGGCGGTCGTGGCGGTCAGGTCGACGAGCCCGATACGGCGCTGCCACCACGACTGCGAGACGACCCAGCCGATGATGCCGTCGGTCTCGAGCACCGTGCGGATGCGCGCGAAGGTGCCGCGCCCGGCGACGAGGTGCTCACCGGCGAGGTCGTGCCCGAGGTGGCGGTACGACGCCTCGCCCGCCGCAGCGGCGAGGGCGAGCAGTGCGGCGCCGATGGCGGCGAGCCACCACCAGGTCAGGTCGAACCACCACCAGGCGACCGCGAGCAGCACGATGACGTCGAGCGCGTTGCGGAGCTGGCGGAACCACGCGCGGCGCCGGGCCTTCGGACCGTGCTCCACGAGCCGACCGGTCAGCGGGCCGGGATGCTCGAGGACGGCCTCGCCGACCGCGACGGCGACCCCGCGCGGGCACGGCGGCAGCACCTGCGTGACGCCGTCCTCCACGCCGGTGGCCAGCGTGGAGAGCTCGGCCCCGCCGACGAGTCGCATGAGCACCGGCTCGGTCATCTCGACGCCGCGGACCTTCGCCTCCTCCACCGTGATGGACCGCGTCGTCACCAGCCCGGAGGTGAGGTGCAGCGAGCCGTGCTCGCGCACGAGCCGGAAGCCCCACCACTGCAGGACGTAGCCGGCGACGGAGACGACCAGCCAGAGGGCGAGTGCGCTGACGGAGAGCACGAGCGCGATGGCGGCGACGGCGAACTGGGTGAGCCACTGCCACGCCGAGGTGGCCGTCTCCTCGTTCCAGATGGGGAGGTCGTCGGCGAACTGCGACAGCACCCCGAGCCCGCCGAACAGCAGCACCAGCCGGCCGAGGCTGAAGGGCGCGAAGCGCAGCCAGGACCAGTCGATCCGCGCGAGCGGCACCGCCGGCGCGGGCAGGGGAGCGGGGGCCACGGGCCGGTCGGGCCGGTAGGTCCCCTCGGGCTGGGCGAGCTGGTCGGGCTGGTCGGGCTGGTCGGGCGACGGGCCGTCAGGCCGGCCCACGGCAGCCGGCGCGGCCTGCTGCTCCGCGACGGCGCGCCGCGTCAGCAGCGTCGTACGCAGTGCCTGGGCGTCGGCGGCGGCGAGGGCGTCGAGCGTGATGCGGTCGTCGTCGACCCCCGTACCGATCTGCACCTTCTGCAGGCCGAGGATGCGGTGGAGCAGGGACGCCTCGAGGTCGACGCTGCGCACACGGTCCAGCGGCGCGGTCGAGGTCTTCTTGTTGAGGATGCCGCTGCGCACCTGGATCTGGGTGCCGGTCAGGCGGTAGTGGGTGGTCAGCCACGGCAGCGCGCCCAGGACGAGCGGGCCCAGCACGACGAGCGGGAAGATGATCGGCCAGAACTTCGTGTCGCTCCGGCTGATCCCGACCAGCGCGATGACCACGGGCACGACGAACTGCGCGACGGCCTTCACGGGATCGAGCAGCAGCTTGAGCGGGCTGAGCCGGACGAAGCCCTCGCCGGGCTCGGGGATCACGTGGCGTCGTCCTCGGTGGCCGCGGTGATGGCGGTCAGCCGCGCGACCACGTCGCGGGCGGTGTCGGCGTCGAGGCAGTCCACGGTGATCGGCCCGGCGGCCGAGGCGGTCGTGACGGTGATCGAGGCGAGCCCGAACAGCCGCATCACCGCGCCCTGGCGGGAGTCGACCGTCTGCACGCGGCTGATGGGGGCGATGCGGGTCTGCCGGCCGATCCACCCCTCGCGCGTGTGGACCGCCGTGTCGGTGACCTCCCACCGGTGCACCCGGAATCGGATCCGGGGCATCAGCACCACGTGCGCCGCCGCGACGAGAGCGAGGAGGAGCACCACCAGGCCGGCCCAGCCCGGGACCCCGGGCACCAGCAACCAGACGAGCAGCGCGCCGACCACGAGCACGGCGTCGCCGACCAGGGCCGACACGGTCCAGAACGGGACTGCCTGCGGCGACACCCGGTTGGCCGGCTCGCGCAGCACCGGCGTACCCCCCACGTCAGTCATGGGCAGGAGTCTTGCAGGTCGCCCCGAGGCGCCGGACGTCCCCGGACTTGTGCAGCTGCGCGTCGTCGAGCGCCAGGCGGGCAACTCCTGCAGGTTCATGCAGTGCAGACACCTGACCCTGCGCGGGGCTTCCCCAGACCGGGCGCGACCGGTTGGTTGGAGGAGCAACGACCGAGACGGATCGCGCGGGGGTGCGGTCGGTCTACGGCTCCTGACGGACGCCGAGGCGCGCAGGAGGGAGGGCCCGGCCGCTCGGCCGGGCCCTCTGCCGTCCTCGCCCTTTGCCCGCCGGCCGCGAATCGCTCGCGTGCAGCGCGCAGCCGTAGACTCCCGGCCCGTGGCTCTCACCATCGGCATCGTCGGTCTCCCCAACGCGGGCAAGTCGACGCTCTTCAACGCACTGACCAAGAACGATGTCCTCGCGGCGAACTACCCGTTCGCCACCATCGAGCCCAACGTCGGCGTCGTGGGCGTCCCCGACGAGCGGCTGCCCCGGCTGGCCGAGGTCTTCGAGTCGGCCAAGCTGCTGCCCGCCACGGTGGAGTTCGTCGACATCGCCGGCATCGTGCGCGGCGCCTCGCAGGGGGAGGGCCTGGGCAACAAGTTCCTCGCCCACATCCGCGAGTCGGCCGCGATCTGCCAGGTCACCCGCGTCTTCCGCGACGAGGACGTCACCCACGTCGACGGCGAGGTCAACCCCGCCAACGACATCTCCACCATCCAGACCGAGCTGATCTTCGCCGACCTCGAGACGGTCGAGAAGGCGATCGCCCGGCTCGAGAAGGAGTCGCGCAAGGTCAAGGACCTCGTCGCGAACCTCGAGGCCGCCAGGGCCGCCAAGGAGGCGCTCGAGTCCGGCACCCCGATCATCGCCACCGACATCGACCGCTCGCTGCTGCGCGAGCTGTCGCTGCTGACGGCCAAGCCGTTCATCTACGTCTTCAACTGCGACGCCGACGAGCTCGCCGACGAGGCGCTCAAGGACAAGATGCGCGAGATCATCGCGCCCGCCGAGGCGATCTTCCTCGACGCGAAGTTCGAGGCCGACCTGGCCGAGATGGACGACGACGAGATGGCTCACGAGATGCTCGCCGAGATGGGCATCACCGAGTCCGGCCTCGACCAGCTCGCACGCGTCGGCTTCGACACCCTCGGCCTGCAGACCTACCTGACCGCCGGCCCCAAGGAGACGCGGGCCTGGACGATCCGGAAGGGCGCCACCGCCCCCGAGGCCGCCGGTGTCATCCACACCGACTTCCAGAAGGGCTTCATCAAGGCCGAGATCGTCTCCTTCGACGACCTGATGGAGGCCGGCTCCATGCTCAAGGCCCGCGAGGCCGGCAAGGTGCGCATGGAGGGCAAGGACTACGTCATGGCCGACGGCGACGTGGTGGAGTTCCGCTTCAACGTCTGAACGACGCGTTGGTGCAGGTCAGACGGGCGTTTGCCCTCTGGGTCCGCACAGAGTCCGCATGAGCTTCAAGGACGCCGCGAGCAACACTGAGCTCGGCGTCGTCAGCTCGTGATCACGAGGGTGACGAGTCGAGCCCCCGCCTGATCGCGTCGATCACCCGCGGGCGAAGCTGCGCCACTGTGATCACCTCATCCACCGAGCCCACGCGCACGGCCCGGTGGATGTCGTGGACGCCGTCGAACTCGGCGGCCACCTCACCGATCTTCTCCGGCCGCACCGCCGCCCTCAGGTCGGCAAGCTCGACGACGAGGCGGCTCCGGTCCGGTCCCGAGGCGTCGGCGATGGCGGCCTCGACGTCGCGCACGCGCGGGTCGGCCGACGTGCGCTTCTCGACCTCGCCGGCGAACACCACGGCCGCTGCGGGGGCACCACCGATGACCGAGGCGTACGACCCCTCCAGGGCGAGCACGGTCATGTTCGAGTTCAGGGCCTTGGAGAACACCACGAACGCGCCACCGTGGTAGCGCGAGATGACGCAGAAGACGATCGGACCGTCGAAGTTCACGATCGCGCGGCCGATCTCCGCGCCGTACTCGAGCTGCAGGTTGCGCATCGAGTCCGGCGATCCGTCGAAGCCCGACAGGTTCGCCAGCACGACGAGGGGACGGTTGTCGTTCGCCGCGTTGATCGCCCGCGCCGCCTTCTTCGACGAGCGTGGGAACAGGGTGCCGGCGGTGTAGATGTCCGGACCGTCGGTGGGCGGGAACCCGCCGCGGGGGATCGGCCTCGACTCGATCCCGAGCAGGCACACGGGGTGGCCGCCGAGGTGGGCATCCTGGACCACGGCGGTGTCTGCATCGGCCATGCCGGCCCAGCGCTCCAGCGTCGGGTGGTCCTGATCGGCCAGGGCCCGCATCACCGTGCGGATGTCGAAGGCCTTCTTGCGGTCCGGGTTGGAGGTCGCGGAGAAGATCTCGCCGACGGTGGTGAAGTCGCTGTCGGGGGACACGTGCGGGTAGTCGGAGACGTCGCGGTCCGCCGGGTCCGTGGTCGCCGCCTGCCGCGGCCTGGACTCGCCGGGCACGACGTAGGTGTGCTCATAGTGCGCCATCAGCACTCCGAAGGCCCCGGCCAGGTTGGGCGCCCAGTACTGGGCCTGCCCGTTGGGGCCCATCACCCGGTCGTAGCCACCGATGCCGAAGTTGTCCTCCGCGGACACGCCGCCGGAGAAGTCGAGCGACTGCTTTCCGGTCAACACCATCGCACTGTCCGGCGTCATCACCAGGATGCCCTTGGTGTGCATCAGCATCGTGGCCTCGGCGTTCCAGTACGGCTGCGCTCCGACGTTGATGCCCGCCACCACGACGTTGATCTCGCCGCCGTCCTGGGTGAACTCGATGATCCGCTTGAGCGCGGCCGCAACCCAGTCCATGTTCTCCGTGCCGGATTCCATGGAGATGCGGGCGCCCGCCGACAGGGCGTACCACTCCAGCGGCACCCGCATCCGCTCGGCGAGGTCGATCGCCGCGATGATCCGCGAGCACTCCGGCTCCGACACCGCGCCGAGCGCCTTGGTCGGATCTCCGCAGAGCACGACCCGGGTGACGCCCTCCGGGTGCAGCTCGGTCGGCGTCGTCACCAGGGCGACCAGGATCCCGGCCTTGTTGAGCCCGGGTGCGCGCTCGACGGGCACGAGCGCGCCGGTGTCGTCGAGGTCGTGCTCGACGAGGGTCCCGTCCGGACCGGCCAGCACACCCGTCAGCTCGTAGGGGTAGACCAAGCCGCGGCGGCGGGCCCGGGCGACGTTGGCGGCGTACTCGTCGAGCGGCTTGAGCCGCTCGGTCGGCGGCGCCTCGATGGAGGCCGTGACGCCGGCGCCGGGTCGGGAGTGGAACCGGATCGCGATGGGGGAGGGGGTGCCGTCGGGTCCGGTCACGCGACCCGTCGCGAGCACTTCCTCGATGCCCGCGCCGTCGGTCAGCGGGGTGATCTTGCCCTGCAGCGTGGTGATCTGGTCCAGTTCCGCCTCCACCACCGGCCAGACCTGCACCCACACGTGGTTGGTGTCGAGCTTGCTCCCGGCCGCACCGCGCGACGCACGGACCCGGCGGATCGCCTCGAGGCAGTTCTCCACCGCCCGCTCCGCGTGGGGCAGGCCCGTGACCCTGCCGTCCTCGTCGCGGACCACGGCGAGCTGACGGACCTGGGCCAGAGCGACGAGCCTCCGGTCGGCGGAGTTCTCACGTGCGACGCACTCGTAGAGGAGAACATCCTCGGGCGCCTCGATGCGGGTGACGTGGAAGTCGCGCAGCCGCCAGAGGTCGAGGCGTCGACCGACCATCGGGTGCACGCCGCGGACCAGGTCGTCCTCGACGACGCCCCCATCCGCGTGCGGACGGTAGGTGAAGTAGTTGACCGGGCGGTCCCCGCCCGGGCAGACGGCCACCGCGATCCGGCGTACGTCCGGGGCGAACGGCAGGGCTCCGACAGTGCGGGCGAGATCAGCGGCGGCGGCCTCGGGCGACTCCGGGCACGCCGGCCAGTGGATGTAGAGGTCCACCACCACCTCGTGTCGGTCCGGACGGGAGGCGATCTCATCGCCGAGGGCGGCGACCATCGCGCCGTCCGGACGGGAGAGCTCCGCCATGGCGCCGACCGTGGAGACCACCCGGGTGGGGCGGTCGTCGAGCGTGTAGTCGGCCACCGCGAAGGTGCGGTCGGCGCGTGACACCGCGCGCAGGTCGTGGAGGTCGTGCTCGCGGTAGTGGCGTCGTACGAGCACCTCGAGCATCGGCTCGCGCTCCGACACGCCGCCCTCGAGCCGCTCGGCGAGGAAGCGGACGATCTGCTCGGGGATCTTCGCCAGCGCGTCCATCCGTTCGGCGCGGTCCGGGGCGTCGTCATCATCGGCGAGCGCAGCGACCTCGTCGCGTACGCCGGCCAGCACGCTGGAGCGCTCGGCGTCGACCAGCGGCTGGTCGAACCACCGGAAGCGGGTGCTGCGTGCCAGGTCGCCAACGACGGGGAACCGCAGCTGGGTGGACCTGACCAGGCGCTCGAGGAGGTTGCGAGCGAGCGCGGCGAGCTCGGCACTCGGTGGCGGTGCGGCGATCCAGCGCTGCAGCACCTCGGTCGCCAGCAGGAGGTCGGGGGCCGAGCGCTGCTGTGCGAGGAAGATCCGGAACACGGCCTCCTCGAGCTGCCGGGTGCGGTCGGTGTCGCTCACGCCGTAATGGGCGAGCACGCGCGCCAACCGGCTGCGGAACTGGTCGGGCAGGCCGCCACGTTCGACGTCCAGGCTCTGGAGGAAGACGTGGAAGTGCTCCCTGGAGCTGTGCACGCGAAGCTCGGTGTGGAGGTCCTCGCCCGCCGGTCGGTTGCGACTGAGCTCGGCCAGGTCGGCGAACATCCCGAGGAGCTCGATCTCGTCGCGCACCACGTCACCGCCGGCGGCGGCGAGCTCGTCGCGCGCGGCGAGGTACTCGTGGATGTGGGCGCCCTCGTCGCTGGGGTCGACGTCATAGCCCATCAGGATCGAGGCGACGTCCATCCGGGCGTGTGTGGCACGTTCCCGCGGGGAGGCCGCCACAGCGGCGGTCGGCAGGTCCAGCGCCGGGGCGGTCTCCTCGGGGGCGGCCTGCTCGGCGTCGGCACCGTCGTCGACCGGCTCGAGGCGTACGAGCGGGGCCCCGGTCTCGACCTGGCTACCCGTCGTGACGAGCAGCTCCCGGACCCTGGCCGGGAACGGCGCTCGCACAGCCGTCTCCATCTTCATGCTCTCGAGCACCAGCACCGGTGCGCCGGCCGCGACTACGTCGCCGACCGCCACGGGTGACGCGACGACGAGCGCAGGGGCGGGTGAGCGCAGCACGCCTCCCTCGTCACGAGTGACCCGGTGCGCCACCCCGTTGACCTCAACCAGGTGCACGGGCCCGTGTGTCGCGGTCACGAGTCGGTAGAGCTCGCCACCGACGGTCATCCTGGTGCGGAACTCGTCCAGCCGTTCGACGTCGGCGACCACATCGTGCTCGGCCCCGGCTGCCTCGATGCCGACCCGGAACCGCTGGCGGCCGATCTGTAGCACGGTGACCTTGTACGCCGTCCCGCGCAGCTTGAAGTCGACGGCCCGGCCCACCTTGTGCTGCACCTGGGGACGGCCGCCGCGGGCACTCTCGAGCAACCGGGTGATCTCGACCTGCGCCTCGTCCTCGTATGCCTCGATGCCCGCCGCCACGACGGCGATGCCGGCGTGCTCGTGCGCGACCAACCGTCCCTCGGCGCGGACCCGGTCGATCCAGCTGGTGTCGGCCCAGCCTGCCTTGCCGTCGACCACCTCGGACTGTGCCAGGAGATCCAGGATGAAGCTCTTGTTGGTCGCGCCGCCCTCGATCACCACGGTGGTCTCGGCCATCGCCCGACGCAGCCGCCCGAGCGCCTCGTCGCGGGTGCGGCCGAAGGCGATGATCTTGGCGATCATCGAGTCGAAGTCGGCCGGGATCATGTCACCCTCGCCGACCCCCGTGTCGACCCGGATGCCGGGACCCGACGGCAGCTCCAGCATCGCGATCCGGCCCGGTGACGGAGCGAAGTCGCGGTCGGGGTCCTCAGCGTTGAGGCGCGCCTCGATGGCGTGCCCTCTCTCGAGCGGCTTCTGCCCCTCCAGACGGCCACCTGCCGCCACGTGGAGCTGCGCCTTGACCAGGTCGAGGTCGGTGGTCATCTCGGTGATGGGGTGCTCGACCTGGAGCCGGGTGTTGACCTCGAGGAACGCGAAGGTCCGCTCGCCCGGGTGGTAGAGGAATTCGACCGTGCCGGCGCCGACGTACCCCACGGCGAGAGCCAACCGCTCGGCAGAGGCCTTGAGCTCGTCGGCCTGGCTCGCGTCGAGAAGCGGCGACGCCGACTCTTCGATCACCTTCTGATTGCGGCGCTGCACCGTGCAGTCGCGGACACCGACCGCCCACGCCGTGCCGTGGCCGTCTGCGATCACCTGGACCTCGACGTGCCGTGCCCCGGTCACGAGGCGCTCGAGGAAGACCACGCCGCTGCCGAAGGCGCGCTCGGCCTCGTCGCGGGTGCGCTGGTAGGCATCCGCGAGCTCTTCGGGCGAGTCGACCTTGCGGATGCCCCGCCCTCCACCGCCGGCGGTGGCCTTGAGCATGAGCGGGTAGCCGACGCGTTCGGCGGCCTCCAGCGCTGCCTCCAGCGTGTCGACGGCGCCTCCACTCCACGGCGCGACGGGCACGCCGACCTCTTCTGCGAGGAGCTTGGAGCCGATCTTGTCGCCCAGCTTGCGCATCGCGTCGGCACTGGGACCGATGAAGGTCACGCCGAGGCGCGCACACAGATCCGCGAACGCCGGGTCCTCTGCGACGAACCCCCATCCCACCCACACCGCGTCCGCGGCGCACTCGACCAGCACTCGTTCCAGGGCGGCGAGGTCGATGTAGGGGCGTGCCGATGCAGGGCCCAGCGGAAAGGCCTCGTCGGCCTCCCGGCCGAACATGGCCGTACGCTCCTCATCGGTGTAGAGCGCGATCGAGGTGATCGGTTCCCCAGTGCCCTCAGCGTTCACGTCGCGGACTGCGTGGATCAACCTCATCGCGGCCTCGCCGCGATTCACGATCGCCACTCGACTGAAGTTCCGCGGGCGGACTGAATCATCCGACCGTTGACGCGGGGATCCTTGGTACGAGGATGTCACCCCCGTGAGGCTACTGCTGAAGACAACGGCGTCGGCCACATGCCCACCGCGTGGGCGCCTTTGCACCGGCGGCCACATGTGGCTGGCAGCCAGAGGGCGTGCCCAAGGTCATGGCGTCGCGGTATTGGATCGATCCAATCCCTGCCTCAGACTGGAGGTCACCGCCAGGCCACATCGCGACTCCAAGGGGTTGTCCATGACGAACCAGACCCGCCTCACCGACGAGCTCAACGCCCTCTACGCCCACTACGTCGAGTCCATCAACGCCGCTGTCACGGCGGACGACCTGGCCCTCGCTGCCGAGCTCGCTGACTCCTACGACCGGGACGCGATCTTGCTGATGGCCGAGCGAGAGGGGCGCCCGGATCTGCTGTCCCACTTCGGTCTGACGCAGGACGGTGGCCGCCTCAGCGTTCAGCGCGACACGCCGCTGCGTCGTCTCGTCAAGAGCGTGGCTGCACTGCGCTCCGCCTGAGCGACCAGTTCCGATCCGCACCGCCTCGAGGCGGACATCGCCCTGCGTGGGCGGTCTTGCCGTCCCGCGATACTCACGTGCGAGGTCGAGGTTCGTCCTCCCGTTGATCCAAGGAGTCTGATGCAACGCACTGCCCCTGCCTGGGCGACCATCCTCGTCCTGTCCCTGTGCGGCATGGTCTCGGCGCTGCAGTTCACCTTGGTGATCCCGCTCCTGCCGGAGTTCCCGGACCTGCTGGACATCTCGGCCTCGGACTCCTCCTGGCTGGTCACCGCCACCCTGCTGACCGCCGCAGTGGGCACCCCGATCATCGCTCGCATGGCCGACATGTACGGCAAGCGGCGGATGCTGCTGGTCTCGCTGGGGGCGATGATCCTCGGTTCGGTGATCTGCGCGCTGGAGGTCTCCTTCCTGACGATGATCGTGGGGAGGGCGCTCCAGGGCTTCGGCGCAGCACTCATCGCGGTCGGCATCAGCATCTTGCGGGACAAGCTCCCGCCTGAGCGCATCGGCACCGCAGTTGCGTTGATGAGCGCGACGATGGGCATCGGCTCCGCCCTCGGGCTCCCGCTGGCGGGGGTGCTGAGCGACTGGCTCGGCTGGCACTCGATCTTCTGGTTCGGCGCCGTGACGGGTGTCGTGCTCGTCGTCGCCTTGCTGGTCGTGGTCGAGGAGTCACCGGTGCGCACGCCCGGCCGCTTCGACGTCCTGGGAGCGCTGGTGCTGTCCGCGGCCCTGGTCTGTCTCCTCCTGCCGATCTCGAAGGGCAGTGCCTGGGGATGGGGCGAGCCGTTGGTGGTCGGCCTGCTCGTGTCCTCGCTCCTGCTGCTCGTCCTCTGGGTGCCACTGGAGCTGCGCGTCAACCAACCGATGGTCGATCTCCGCACCAGTGCCCAGCGGCCGGTGCTCATGACCAATCTCGCCTCGATCTTCGCCGGCATGGCGATGTTCGTGAACATGTTGGTCACCGTGCAGGTGCTTCAACAGCCCACCGCCACTGGCGCCGGATTCGGTCTCGGAGTGACGGCCGCTGGACTCGCGATGGTGCCGTCCGGGCTCGCGATGGTGGCGATGTCACCCATCTCCGGGTGGTCGCTGACCCGTTGGGGAGGTCGCGCGGTGCTGCTCGTCGGTGCGGCGCTGATGGCCCTCACCTACGTCGGCCGCGTCTTCTACGCCGACTCGGTGGCCGCGATCGTGGTTGGCTCGACCCTGGTCGGGATCGGCACGGCCCTGGCCTTCGCCGCGATGCCGACGCTCATCATGTCCTCGGTCCCGATCACCGAGACTGCCTCGGCCAACGGTCTCAACTCCCTGGTCCGATCGATCGGCACATCCCTTGCGAGCACCCTGGTCGCCGCGATCATGGCCGCCTACACGATCGAGGTCGGCGGCGTGTTCTTCGCCTCGGAACAGGCCTTCCAGATCGTGCTGGTGCTCGGCGCCGTGGCGGCAGGGATCTGCGTTGCGCTGGCCGCCCTGGTCCCGACGGACCTTCGTACCCAACGCGAGCGGGAGCTCGTCCGAGCCCAGGGCGAGGAGAAGCAGGAGGCCGTGGTCTGTGGGCAGGTCCGACTGGCCCGCCCCGACGACAGCGCCCGCGGACTGATCCTGGTGTCCGTGCTGGACGTGCACGGCAAGCAGCTGGACTGGAGCCGGGCCGACAACACGGGTCGGTACTCGGTGGTGCTGCCCGGCCCGGGCGCCTACGTGGTGATCGCCAACGCCGTCGGCTGGGCGCCGGAGGCCACGGTGTTCGACTTCGCCGGCGGCGCGGTCGAGCAGGACATCACGCTCTCGCACGAGCTGACCGTGTCCGGCGTGGTCACCAGCGACGGTCGTCCCGTCGCGGGCGCGTTGGTCGCGCTCAGTGAGGCGATGGGCACCCAGGTCGGTTCGACCCACTGCGACGAGAGCGGCCGCTACGCCTTCCAGCTGCCGCCCACCGGTCGCTACGTGTTCACCGCGTACGACGCCCGCACCGGCCGTGCCCAGGCCCGGAAGGTGTCGTTGACCATCGAGTCCGAGGTCATCGACATCGACATCCCGGTCGCAGCGGAGCAACTGGCCAACTGAGCCCGGAAGTCGCACTCCGTTCCTTGGCCACCGCGCACCCCAGCGAACGGGTCTAGGCGCCGGCTCCCAGCCCCAGCACCCGGTCCACCAAGGGATTGCGGAACTTGCCGGCTGGGTCCACCCGCTCGGCCAGCGCTCGGAACTCGGTCAACCGGGAGTGGTGGGCAGGTTCGACGCGGTCGTAGACCTTGCCCCAGTGCGGCCGGGCGGCGAACGGGGCGAGGGCATCCTCGACGCGCCGGACCATGGCGAGCACGGCCTCCGGCTCTCGCTTCCAGGTGAAGTGCAGGGCGACGGTCTCGCGGCCCTCGGCAGGTGAGAGCCAGAGGTCGTCTGCCCGGATGGCGCGAATCTCGCTCACGATGAGCAGGGCGGCCAGCTCCCCGCCGGTCGCGGCCGCCAGGTCCGTCACGGCGCGCAGGGCAGCAGCAGCGTCGGCGGCGGCGACGAACCACTCCGACTGGATCTCCTCGCCGAAGCTGGGCTGCCGGTCGCCCCGGAAGTGGGGCAGACGCTCCGACCACGGCCCGGGGGTGCCGCGCACGGTGAGGTGGTCGCCCGCGCCGAGGGTGAGCGACGCGGTGGCGGCCGGGACGGCCTCGGTCCCGCCGATCCAGCCGGCGGGCTCACGGTCGTCGGTGGCTCGGGACTTGACCAGCACCTCGGTCGGGTCCGCGTCGTTCCACCGGCCGAAGACGCTGACGCTGTAGGCCGATCCCAGGACCTCGTCGATCTGCTCGACCACCTCGCTCCAGCGCAGGTGCGCATAGAGGTCCTGGCGCACGTCGTACGTCGGCTCGACGTCCAGGTCGAGCGACACGACGGCCCCGAGGGCGCCCAGCGCGACGACGGAGCCATCGAAGTCCGGCTCGCCGCGGGAGATCGCGCGCAGCTCGCCGTCTGCCCCGATCAGCTCGAGGCGGCTGACGCCCGCACCGAGGATGCGGTTGCCCGCGCCCGACCCGTGCGTGCCGGTCGACGTGGCTCCGGCCACGGAGATGTGGGGGAGCGAGCCCATGTTGGCCAGCGCACGGCCGTGTGCCTGCAGGTGCACCGCAACGTCGCTGTACGGCGTACCACCGGCAACCCGGACCCGTCCTCGTCCGAGGTCGAGGACGGGCTCGACGGCGAGGCCGGTGAGGTCCAGCAGGGTCCCATCGGTGTCGCACAGGGCGTTGAAGGAGTGACGGGTGCCGAGCAGGCGCACGTGGGGGGACGAACGGACGACCTCCTGGGCCTCCTCGACCGAGCGCGCTCGGACGTAGCGCCCCGCCGTGTAGGCGTGGTTGCCGGCCCAGTTGGTCCCGGGACCTCCGGAGTCGGCCCCATCGGTCGCGTCGCTCGGGTCGAGCTGTGGTCCTGGCATGGGGCCTCCTCGTGGATGCGTCGGAATGTACAACGCGCCCGAACGTGCTCAGCGACAGGCCCGAGACCTCACCAGCCTCGACGAGGACGCGATCGAGTCCTCGCCGGCGCACCAGGGAATCACCCGTCGTTACACTGCCGGCCGTGGACGCGCGGGGGCCGATCTGGCGTCAGCCAGGCATGGCGCCGCTGGTGGCGATGACGTGTGCGGGGTTCTCGGGATACGCGCTGCTGCTCACGGTGGCGCCACTGTGGGCGGTCGAAGGTGGGGCGACGACCGCCGGCTCCGGGCTCGTGAACGGCGTCCTCCTGCTGTTCACGGTGCTGACCCAGCTGCTCGTCCCGCGCGCCCTCCGGCGCTTCGGGTGGGGACCGGTGCTCGCCGTCGGACTGACGCTCCTCGGGGCGCCCGGCGTCCTGCTGTCGCTCAGCGACGACCTGGGGGTGATCCTCGCGCTCTCGGCGGTCCGAGGGATCGGGTTCGGTGTCCTCACGGTCACCGGCAGTGCTGCGGTCGCGGCCCTGGTCGTCGCGGAGCGCCGGGGGGAGGCCATCGGCGCGTACGGGCTCGCCGTCGCGGGGCCGAACCTCGTCCTCCTGCCCGCCGGACCGTGGATCGCCGAGAGCCTCGGCTACTGGGTGGCGTTCACCTTGAGCGCGCTGCCCCTGGCCGGGATCCCGGCCGCACTCCGTCTTGCCACGGCCCTCCGGCTCCGTGCGCCGGACCTGCATCCCGGTGCGGCGGCGTCGCCCGACCCGCGCGACCCGGAGTCCGCCGCCTACCGACGGTTGCTGCCGCCGATGCTGCTGTTGCTGGCGGTCACGTTGGCGGGCGGTGCGGTCATCACGTTCACGCCGCAGATGGTCGACAGCCCGACGGTCGCGGCCGGGGGTCTGCTCCTGATGGGGCTGTCGGCCGCGCTCAGCCGATGGCGTGTCGGTGCGCTCGCGGACCGCCACGGCCCGCGACGTTTCCTCGTGCCCCTGGTCCCGCTCACGGGAGTGGGGATGGCGCTCGTGGCGTGGTCCGTCGCGGGCTCCGACGGTGTCCGCGTCGGCTCGTTCCTGCTCGCCATGCTCCTGATCGGTCTCTGCTACGGCGGTCTGCAGAACCTCACGCTCCTGGTGTCCTTCTCCGCCGTCTCGCGCCGGCACCACAACCTGGCGAGCGCGGTGTGGAACGTCGGCTTCGACGCGGGTACGGCGCTGGGCTCGGTGGCCGTCGGGGTGATCGCCCAGCTCACGTCGTTCGCGACCGCCTTCCTGGTCGCCGGCGCGATCGCGGTGGCAACGCTGCCGCTCGCCCTGCGCCGGCCGTCCGCCCCCGCGACCCATGTGACCAGGGCCGATGCCGTGGAGCGTCCATCGGACCAGATCCACGAGTGAGGTCGTTCAGGAGGGCCAGTGCGCCCGCGCGTGCCTGAGCGCCGGCTCCTCCAGCGCCACGACCAGCCGCTCGAAGACCTCGGTCGCCTGCGGTCCGTGCCACTCGGGGGCCAGCACCTCCGCCGGTAGCCCGGGATCCCGGAAGGGCAGCCTGCGCCACTGGTCGAGCACGGAGAGGTACGTCGTGAAGGCGCGCGCGGGATCTGGTCGGTCGTGCTCCGCACGGTCGGCCGCGGGACCGTGGACGGCCACGAAGTCGCGATAGCCGTCGTCGATGGCCGTCAGGTCCCAGCTGCCGTAGAGCAGCCCGGTGAGGTCCTGCGTCCCGCGGTACTCACCGACGAAGATGGCGGTGTGGGCCTCCAGCCCGAGCTCGGTGACCGCTCGCTCGGCGGCGGTCCGCATCCGGGCCGGGGCGATCCACAGCGCGGTGCCGACGTTGCCGAAGCCGAGGGACGACAGGTGGGCCCGGAGCTGGTGCCGCTTGGCCCTCATCGACTCCGGCACGCCGAAGTGGACGATGCACCAGCCGTCGGTGACGTCGGCCGGCGTCCGGGCGTGCCAGATGACCTCGTCGCCGGCGGCCAGCGTCTCGAGCGCTGTGGTCGTGAGGGCGTAGCCCCGGGCGCCTTCCCGTGCCTCGGACTGCAGCCAGCCGTTGCCCTTGAGCCGGTGCACGGCGGTGCGCACCGACGGTGCGTCGAGGCCGGCCTGCGTGAGCAGGTCGACGGTGCCGGCGATCGGCATCCACGACCCCAGTGGCCGCACGACGGCTCCGAGGAACGTCACCACCGTGGAGCGGGACTGGCGGCTCGCTGGCTGCGGCGGCGGGACGGCGGGACTCCCGACCGTCACGTGCGCACCGTGCCCTCGGGCGTCCAGCGGACGTGGACCTGGTCGGCCGCCCCCTCACGCAGCAGCTGGAGCCGCGGCGGGACCTTGTCGGTCCGCGAGGTGGGCGGGCGCCGTCGTCCGGCGGCCCACATGTCCGGCCAGTCCGCACCCGGACCGACGTACTCCTGCTCCGCGGCGGCGTGCAGCGTCCAGTTGGGGTCGTACAGGTGGGACCGGCCCAGCGCGCAGAGGTCGGCCCGCCCGGCGAGCAGGATGGAGTTGACGTCGTCGTAGCTGGAGATGGCGCCGACGGCGATCACCTTCACCCCGGCGGGCGCGGCGACGCGGTGGCGGATCTTGTCGGCGAAGGGGGTCTGGTAGGACCGCCCGAACGCCGGCTTCTCGTCCTTGCTGACCTGGCCCGACGAGACGTCGATGGCCGCCGCGCCGTGCTCGACGAAGGCGCGCGCGATCTCGACGGCGTCCTCCTCGGTGTTGCCGTCGGGCATCCAGTCGGTGGCCGAGATGCGCACGGTGACCGGGACGTGCGCCGGCACGGCCGCGCGCACGGCGTCGAACACCTCGAGCGGGAAGCGCAGCCGGTTGTCCAGGGAGCCCCCGTAGTCATCGGTCCGCCGGTTGGAGACGGGGGAGATGAAGGAGCTCAGCAGGTAGCCGTGCGCGGCGTGCAGCTCGATCAGGTCGAAGCCCGCGTCGACTGCTCGCTCGGCGGAGGCGACGAAGTCCGCGACGACCGCGTCCAGGTCGGCGCGGGTGGCCTCGCGGGGCACGTGGCAGTCGTCGCCGTAGGGGAGCGGAGAGGGTCCGAGCACTTCCCAGTTGCCTTCCGCGAGCGGCTCGTCCATGCCCTCCCACATGAGCTTGGTCGAGCCCTTGCGTCCGGAGTGTCCGAGCTGCATGCCGATGCGCGCGGTCGTCCTGTCGTGGACGAAGTCGGCGACCTTCCTCCACGCGTCGCGCTGCTCGTCGTTCCACAGCCCCGGGCATCCGAGCGTGATCCGGCCCTCGGGCGACACGCACGTCATCTCCGTCATCACGAGGCCCGCGCCGCCCAGGGCCTTCGACCCCAGGTGGACGAGGTGGAACTCGTCGGGCACCCCGTCGGTGGCGCAGTACATGTCCATCGGGGAGAGGATCACGCGGTTCTTGAGCTCGAGCTCGCCGATGCGCACCGGCTGGAACATCGCCGGGGCGCCGTCCTCGCCGTCCTGGCTGCGGGCGAACTCCGCCTCCATCCGCGCCGCGAACTCCGCGTCGCGCTCCCGGAGGTTCTCGAAGGTGATCCGGCGCGACCGGGTCAGGAGGTTGAGGACGAACTGCGCGGGCGCCTGGTCGGCGTACATCCCGATGTTCTCGAACCACTCCAGCGAGGCCTGCGCGGCGCGTTGCGTCGACTCCACGACCGGCTTGCGCTCGGTCTGGTACGCCTCGAGCGCCGCCTCCAGCGTCGGGTGCTCGTGCAGGCAGGCGGCCAGTGCGAGGGCGTCCTCCATGGCGAGCTTGGTGCCGGAGCCGATGGAGAAGTGGGCGGTGTGCGCGGCGTCGCCGAGCAGCACCACGTTGCCGTCGTGCCAGCTCTCGTTGCGCACGGTGTGGAAGTTCAGCCACTTGGAGTTGTTGGTGAGGATCTCGTGGCCCTGGAGCTCGTCGGCGAAGATCTCCGCGACGCGCTGGACGGCGTACTCGTCCGAGACGCCGGGAGCGAAGCTCTCCGCCTCGGTGCGGTCGAGGCCGGCGCGGCGCCAGACGTCCTCGTGCATCTCCACGATGAAGGTCGACCCCGACTCCGAGAACGGGTAGCCGTGGATCTGCATGGTGCCCCACTCCGTCTGCTTGACGAAGAACTGGAACGCCTCGAACACCAGGTCGGTGCCGAACCAGATGTACTTGTTGTGCCGCCGGTCCAGGCTCGGGCCGAACCGGTCGGCGTACTTGGTGCGGATCTGGGAGTTGAGGCCGTCGGAGGCGAGCACGAGGTCGTACGACGACCGCAGCTCGTCGGGGTCGGGCACGTCGGTGCTGTAGTGGACGGTCACGCCGAGCTCGGCCACCCGCTCCTGCAGGATCTGCAGCAGCTCCTTGCGCGACATCGCGGCGAAGCCCTGACCGCCGACGGTGAAGGACTGCGTGTCGCCGGCCCGGTCGGTGACCGCGACGTCGATGTCGGTCCAGCGGGCGAAGCGCTTCTCCATCCGCTCGTGCACGACGCGGTCGGCACCCTCGATGCTCCCGAGGGTCTCGTCGGAGAACACCACGCCGAAGCCGAAGGTGTCGTCCGGGGCGTTGCGCTCCCAGACGGTGATGTCGTGGGACGGGTCGAGCGACTTCATCAAGGTGGCGAAGTAGAGCCCTCCCGGCCCGCCGCCCGCGATCGCGATCTTCATGCCGACCCCTCCGGTCCTTCGGACTCGATCATCTGGCGCAGCTTGAAGTGCTGCATCTTCCCGCTGGTGTTGCGTGGCATCGCCTCGACGAAGCGCACGGCGCGGGGGTACTTGTACGGGGCGAGCCGACCCTTCACGTGGTCCTGGAGCTCCTTGACCTTGGTGGTGTCGCCCTCGACGCCCTCGCGCAGCACGACGAAGGCGCAGACGATGGAGCCGCGGACCTCGTCCGGCGCCGCGACGACGCCGACCTCGAGGACGTCGGGGTGCGTTCCGAGCGCCTCCTCCACCTCGGGGCCACCGATGTTGTAGCCCGACGAGACGATCATGTTGTCGGTGCGCGAGCGGTAGAAGTAGTAGCCGTCGGCGTCACGGACGAAGGTGTCGCCGGTGACGTTCCACCCGTTGACGACGTAGCCACGTTGGCGCTGGTCGTCGAGGTAGCGGCACCCGACGGGCCCGATGACGCCGAGCCGGCCCTCCTGGCCGTCGCCGAGCTCGTTGCCGTCCGCGTCGAGGATCGCGGCGCGGTAGCCGGGAACGGGCCTGCCGGTGGCGCCGGGACGGATGTCGTCACCGGCGGCGGAGATGAAGATGTGCAGCATCTCGGTCGCGCCGATGCCGTCGACCACCTTCAGCCCGAGCTGCTCCTCGATCTGCTCCCACGTCGCCTGCGCCATGTGCTCGCCGGCCGACACCGCGACCCGGAGGCCGGACAGCTGCTGGAGGTGGTCGGAGGCAAGCATCTGCTTGTACGCCGTCGGCGCGGTGGCCAGCACGGTGACGCCGTGCTCGGCGACGAGGTCGGCGAGCTTGGCCGGTGTGGCCGACTCGGTGAGGAGGGCACAGGCGCCGGCGCGGAGCGGGAAGACGACGAGCATGCCGAGGCCGAAGGTGAAGGCGAGCGGTGCCGTGCAGGCGACCACGTCGTCGGGCGTGAGCTCGAGCAGCGCGCGGCCGAAGGTGTTGTCGATCGAGAGCACGTCGCGGTGGAAGTGGGTCGTGATCTTCGGGACGCCCGTGGTGCCGGACGTGGGCCCGAAGAGGGCGACGTCGTCGGCGGCCGTGTCGGAGGCGGTGAACTCGCCTGCGTGACCCTCGACGCGACGGGCGAGGTCGTCCGCGCTGTCGCCGCCGTAGGGGACGACGACCAGGTCCGGCGCGACGCTGTCGCGCACCGCCTGCACGTCCTCGACGTGGCGGTGGTCGACCAGGGCGACCGCGGGTCGCGTCTTCTGGACGATCGGGGTCAGCTCGGTCGCGCGCAGCGCCGCCATCGTGGTCACGACGATCCCGCCGGCCTTGAGGACGCCGAGCCAGGCCGCGACGGTCCACGGGTTGTTGGGCGAGCGGAGCAGCACCCGGTTGCCGCTGACCAGGCCGAGGTCGTCGACGAGGACGTGCGCGACCTGGTTGGCGCGGGTCGACAGCTCGCCGTAGGTCCACACCTCGCCGTCAGGGGTGCGCAGGGCCGGCCGATCGGGTCCGTGCTCGGCGATGACCGCGTCGAGGAGCTCGGTGCCGGCGTTGAGCCGCTCGGGGTACTGCAGCCACTCGGTGGTGAACTCCAGGGTCGGCCACTGGTCGGCCGGCGGCAGGTGGTCGCGCGCGAAGGTGTCGGCGTACCCCGACGGGCTCAGCGACGCGGCGGTCACCGGGAACCCCCGGCGCGCAGCATGCCCTCCTGGACAACGGTCGCGACGAGCGTGCCGTCCGTGGTGAAGAAGCGGCCGACGGCGGCGCCGCGCCCGTCCTCCACAGAGATGGCCTCCTGCGCGTAGAGCAGCCAGTCGTCCATCACCACCGGGCGGTGGAACCACATGGCGTGGTCGAGGCTCGCGGTGACGAGGCCCTCGTCCGCCCACGCGAGCCCGAGGACCCGCAGGGTCGGCTCGAGGATCGTGTAGTCGCAGACGTAGGCGAGGGCGGCGGTGTCGCGCTGCGCATCGGTGAGCCCGTCGACCGGACGCAGGTCGTCGTACGGCTTCACCCAGACCGCCTGCTGGGGGGACTGCTCTCCCTCGACGGTGAGGTAGACCGGTCCGGGGACGTGGCGCATGTCGAAGCTGCGGCCGCCGGACCAGTACGCCTTCGACGTGTCGGTCATGGTGCCGCCGGTGCGGTCCTCGAGGTAGTCGGCGGACGTCGGCAGGTCGTCGGGTCCGGGCACGTCGGCGGGGGCCGTGGCCTGGAAGGTGCCGCTCGGCTCGCCGGCCGCGAAGCTCGCGAGGCAGACGTAGACCGCCTTGCCGTTCTGGAAGCCGCGCACCTGACGGGTGCTGTAGCCGCGGCCGTCCCGCAGCACCTCGACCTCGTAGCGGACCTCGGCGCCGATGTCGACGGGTCGCATGAAGTAGGAGTGCATGGAGTGCATCGTCTTGCCGTCGGACACGGTGAGCGCGGCGGCGACGAGCGCCTGGGCGACCATGTCGCCGCCGTAGGCCTTGGGCCACGGGCACGGCTGCGTGGTCGCGGTGAACGCGCGGTCGAAGACCTCGGCGTCGCACTCGGTCAGCGCGACCGCGTCGGTGAAGGTCTGCGAGGTCGGCGACGGCGTGGACGCGGCGGTCACGGTCGGTCCGCCCAGTCGCGCAGGTCGGCGTCGTCGACCTGCGGCAGGTTGACCACGATGTTCTCGGGCGTCCGGGCGGTCATCCACGTGAGCGGGTTGTTGCGGTCCAGGTTGCACTCGACGTGCGGCATGAAGGGCGGCACGAACACCCAGTCGCCCTCGGACATGTCGAGGTAGTCCTCGAACTTCTCGCCGAAGTAGATGCGGGCACGTCCGGACAGCACGAAGCCGCCGGTCTCGGCCTCACCGTGGTGGTGGGGGACCGAGCGGTAGCCGGCGAGGTTGCGCACCTGTCCGAACCACAGCCGGGTCGCCGGTGTGTGCTGGATGCTGACGCCGCTGACGCGGGTCGCGCCCTCGCTCTGCCCGGTGAGGTCGGGCTCCTGCCCGGCCCGGGTGACGAACGGGGCGACGAGCCCCGACTCGTCGGCGTACATCGAGGGGTCGCCCTCGAGGACGTAGTTGTCGAGGTTCGGGTCCATGTCGGTCCTGTTCTGTGCGGAGTCGGGTGTCAGGCGGTCAGGCGGACGGTGTTGGTGAGGGTCCCGATGCCGGGGATCTCGGTCTCCACGACGTCGCCGTCAGCGAGGAAGGTCGGCGGGGTCATGCCCATGCCGACGCCGCCGGGGGTGCCGGTGAGGACGACGTCGCCGGGGCGCAGGACCGTGAAGGTGGAGATGTACGCCAGCAGGCCGGCGCAGTCGAAGACGAGCGTGCGGGTGTTGCCCCGCTGTCGCTCCTCGCCGTTGACCCGGCACACCACGTCGACGCCGGCGACCGGATCGATCGCATCCGGTGGGACGACGACCGGGCCGATCGGCGTGGTGGCGTCCCACGCCTTGCCCTGGAACCACTGGAGCGTGCGGTTCTGCCAGTCGCGCACGGAGATGTCGTTGGCAACCGTGTAGCCGCCGATGGCGTTCGCGGCCTCGTCGCGGTCGGCGCCGCGGATCTCGGTGCCGACGACGACAGCGAGCTCGGCCTCCCAGTCGACCTGGACCTCGGCGGGCAGCACGATGTCCGCGCCGTCGGGGATCAGGGTGTCGGCGTACTTGGCGAAGAGCGTCGGGTGGGCCGGGAGCTCACGGCCCATCTCGACGATGTGGTCGCCGTAGTTGAGGCCGCAGCAGATCACCTTGCCCGGCGGCTGGAGGGGCAACGCCCCTCGGCTGGTCGGCATATTTCATTCTGCCCACGAACGTTGTCAGGTTGTCAATAGATGTCCTAGGGTCGGGGCATGACCACCGATCTGTCGCCGATCCCCGTCAACCCTGCGTCGCTCCCGGTGCCGCGCGGCTACTCGCACGGCACGCTGAGCGGCAACACGCTCTACCTCGGCGGGCAGACGGCGCTCGACGCCGACATGCGCATCGTCGAGGGGGGCATCGTCGAGCAGTTCCGCCAGGCCTTCGGCAACGTGCTCGCGACGTTGCGCGAGGCGGGCGGCGTCCCCGAGGACCTGGTGTCGATCACGATCCACCTCACCGACATCCCCGACTACCAGGCGCACGGCAGCGAGATCGGCGCCGTGTGGCGCGAGCTCGCCGGCCCGGTCTACCCCGCGATGGCGGGCATCGGCACGACCGGCCTCTGGCAGCCCGAGGCCCTCATCGAGATCCTCGGCGTCGCCGTCATCCCCGACGAACGACTGGTCGGCCCGTCTCGCTGACGGGCTGGGCGAAGGGCCACCCCCGGTCGGCACAGGAGCACCGGAGGTGGCCGATCTCGGGGCTCCCACCGGCGTGGACCTTTCGCGAGATGCGATGTCCGGCAAGCACGGGTCCCCTCCCGAGAGGCTAGGCACGGGAGCTGGCGCGGGTGATCGCCCGTGGCGGGTGGTGCCCTGGCCTGCCCCGCGGTGCCGTCAGTCGGACCGAACGCCCGCCGGCAGCGTCGTCGTACGCGTGCGCGGCGGCCGGTTCGACCCGTTCGGTCCGTACGACGGCGGTGTCATGACCGCTCGGCCGTCGTCAGCCCGCCGGCCGCAGCGGGGATCTCGTCCGACCCGCGTCGCGGCAGCGGCAACAGGTAGCCCATGCAGGCGCGGTAGCGCGCGTCGCAGGCGGTGCACTCGACGTCGCCGTCCCGGCGGACGTCCATGCGTTGACCGCAACCCGGGCACGGGCATTCGAACACGGTGCTCATGACTTGCTCCTCCCCGGCGACACGACGTACGTGCCGACCGGCCCGTCCTCAGCATCCGCGCGCTGGGAGATCGGGTAAACCCTCGCAGGGGTGCATTCGTCGACGGCGATGAGGCACAGTGGACGGGTGTCTGAGCTCCATCTCTCGGCAGACGCGGTCCCCGTCGGAGGTCGCCACGACCTCGTGACCGTGGACGGACGCAGCTTCTCCATCAGCGACGAGGGCGGCGACATGGTCGCGGCGACCCACGGTCTCGTCTACGACGACCTGCGGCACCTCAGTCGGTTGCGGCTGGAGGTCGTGGGCGGCCGCACGGAGCTGCTGGCCGCCAGCACCCCCACGCCCATGTCAGCCGTCGTGGTCTCGCGGGTCGCCACGGACGTGGAGCAGGGGCCCGGAGGTGCCGGCGAGGCACGGGGTGACGTGGCCGAGGTGCTGGCGGTACGCCGCCGCTGGCTGTCGGGCGGCCTCGTCGAGGAGCTGACCCTGAGCAATCCCCACCCGCTGCCGGTCGTCGTACGGCTCGAGCTCGAGGTCGCCGCCGACTTCGCCCACGTCTTCGACGTCAAGAGCGGCGCCACGAGCCAGCGTCACGCCAGAGTCGTGCCCACGACGGACGGATGGGTCCTGGAGTCACCCGCGGAGCAGGACCCGAGCGCTGCGGACAGCACCGAGGTGGTGCTGAGCCCCGCCCCCGACCGGGCCGACCTCGCGAACGGCACCGCGACGTGGGAGCTGCGGATCGACGGACGGCAGGACGTCACGCTCCGGGTGGAGGTCCGCCCGGTCTCGGCCGGCGTGCGCGCCCGGCTCGAGCTGCCCGTGCCCGACGGCACCGCCATCCGCCAGATCGACGCCTGGCGATCGGGCGTACCGTCCGTCACCTCCCTGGACGCACGCCTGCCCACTGCCGTCGACCAGGCCCTCGCCGACCTGGCCGCGCTGCGCATCGTGGACGAGGCCCACCCGGACCGCGCGGTCGTGGCCGCCGGAGCTCCGTGGTTCATGACCCTCTTCGGGCGTGACTCGCTGCTGACGTCGTGGATGACGCTTCCCTTCGACGCCTCCCTGGCCGGGGGCGTGCTGGCGAGCCTCGCCGACCTCCAGGGAACGGAGGACGACCCGGCATCGGAGGAGCAGCCGGGCCGGATCATCCACGAGCTGCGCCGGCACGGTGGCGGCGGTCCGTTCGCGTCGCGCAGCCGCTACTACGGCACCGTGGACGCCACCCCGCTGTTCGTCGGGCTCGTCGCGGAGGCGTGGCGCTGGCGCGCCCTCGACGACGACGCCTTGGGCCGCCTCGCCCCCGCTGTCGGTCGGGCCGTCGACTGGACCCTCGGCGCTGGGGACAGCGACGGGGACGGCTTCCTCGACTACATGAGGCGCGACCCGCGCGGCCTGGAGAACCAGGGCTGGAAGGACTCCTGGGACGGCATCACCCGCTCCGACGGCACGCTGCCGAGGGGGCCGCTGGCCCTCGTCGAGGTGCAGGGGTACGCCTACAGCGCGCTGCACGGAGCGGCGGAGATCGCCGACCACGTCGACATCGGGCACCACGCCGACGAGCTGCGTCGCGGGGCCGAGGCGCTGAAGGACCGCTTCAACGACGCCTTCTGGGACCGGCGTGGGCACTTCGTCCTCGGCCTGGACGGCGACGGACGCCAGGTCGACGCCCTGACGACCAACCCCGGCCACGCGCTGTGGTGCGGCATCGCGGACGACGACAAGGCACGCACGTACGTCGAGCGGCTGGTCGGGGCCGAGCTCTGGACCGGCTGGGGCCTGCGCACCCTGGCGTCGACGATGGGCGCCTACGACCCGCTGAGCTACCACAACGGGTCGGTGTGGCCCCACGACACGGCGATCTGCATCGCCGGTGCCGCGCGGTACGGGTGCTGGGACGCCGTCGACCTGCTCGTCGACGGCGCGCTGGAGGCCGCCGGCCGCTTCGACGGCCGTCCCCCCGAGCTGTTCGCCGGCGTGTCCCGGGACGACGTACCCGTGCCGGTCGCCTACCCGTCGTCGTGCTCGCCCCAGGCGTGGGCGTCGGCCTCGGTCCTGCTCAACGTCCGCAGCATGCTCGGTCTGCGGCCGACGGCCGACAGGTCGGGGCTCGAGCTGGCCCGCACCGACCTCGGCGGTGTCCCGGACCTGCTGGTCCAGCGCCTCGACTTCGGGGGCACGAAGGTGTCCGTGCGCGTCGAGGGTGGTCGCGGCGACGTGCGGACGGAATGAGGGTCGCGCGGCGGCCTCGCTGCGCGCGCGGGCTACCGTTGGGTAACCAACCCCTTCACCCCAGGATGACCACCATGGCGCACATGGCACCGCACAGGGTCGTGCTCCACGGCCACGAGCTGTCGTACGTCGACAGCGGCACCGGCCCGGCCGTGCTCTTCATCCACGGGATCCTGGGCTCCCAGCGCCAGTGGTCCCACCTCGTCGACGAGGTGGACGACGACCACCGGGTCCTCGTCCCCGACCTCTTCGGGCACGGTGACTCCGCCAAGCCGACCGGCGACTACTCGTTGAGCTCGCACGCCGCGACCCTGCGTGACCTGCTCGACCACCTCGGCATCGAACGGGTCACGCTCGTGGGGCACTCGCTCGGCGGGGGGATCGCGATGCAGTTCTCCTACCTCTTCCCCGACCGGGTGGACCGCCTCGTGCTCGTCGCGAGCGGCGGCCTGGGGCGCGAGGTCAACCTCGTGCTGCGATCGGCCACCCTGCCGGGTGCCGCCCAGGTCCTCGGTGTCATCGCGTCCGCGCCCGTCCTGGAGCGGGCGGAGGCACTGGGGCGGGGCGCGCAGAGGGTGGGGTGGAAGCCGGGCGCGGACATCGGCGCCATCTGGCGCGGCTTCACCTCCCTCGGTGACCGGGAGAGCCGGCGCGCCTTCCTCGCCACGACGCGGGCCGTGATCGACATCGGCGGGCAGAGCATCAACGCCTACGACCACCTGGACGCCGTCACGCCTCCGGCGACGCTGATCGTGTGGGGCTCCAAGGACCGGATGATCCCGGCGTGGCACGCCCTCAGCGCCCAGCGGGCCGTGCCCGATTGCCGGGTCGAGCTCTTCGAGGGCGCCGGGCACTTCCCGCACCTCGACGACCCCGACCGGTTCGCCCGGGTGCTGCGGGACTTCATGACCGAGGCCGATGGGCCAGGAGTCACGGCCGGGGCCTGACCGCTCCGCGCCACTCGTCCTCGAGCATCGCGAACACCAGCTGGGTGGCCCACGCGCCCTTGAAGAACACGTTGTCGACGAGGCGGGCCTCCTGCCGCATGCCCAGCCGGGTCAGCAGCCGGGCGGACGCGACGTTCTCCTCGATGCAGACGGCCGTGATCCGGTGGAAGCCGAGGTCGTCGAAGCCCAGGCGCAGCATCGCCGTCGCGGCCTCGGCGGCGTACCCCTGTCCCTGGTGGTCGCGGCCGAACGCGAAGCCGACCTCGCCCTGGCGGTCCGAGGCCCACTTGAGCAGCACCTCGCCGATCACGGCGCCGGTCGACCGCAGCTCGACGGCGAGCACCAGCCACTGTCCGTGGGCGACGAGCTCGGTCTGGGTGAGCTTGACCTGCAGGGTCTCCTCGGTCGCCGCGCGGTCGCGGACCGGCCACGGCACGTAGCGCACGACCTCGGGATCCCCGTGGAAGCGCACGAGGTCGTCGAGGTCGTCCATCATGTGCGGCCGCAGCACGAGCCGATCGGTCGTGATCGGCAGCCGCACGGGCAGGCCGGCTCCGGTCACAGCGAGAAGTGACCGGGCGCCAGGCTGCGGAGGACGCAGAACTCGTTGCCCTCCGGGTCGGCGAGCACCGTCCAGGACTCCTCGCCCGTCTGCCCGATGTCGGCCCGCGTGGCGCCCAGGGCGAGGATGCGCTCGACCTCCTCCTCCTGGGGTACGTCGACGGGGGAGACGTCGAAGTGCGAGCGGTTCTTGACCACCTTCGGCTCGTCGACCTTCGCCAGGAAGATCGTCGGCGGCACCGGTCCGGAGCGCACGGCGTCGAGGAGCGCCTGGTCCTCGACCCTCGCCGGGCTGATCTCCACCAGGCCCGGCTCGCGGTGGACGACCTCCCAGCCCAGCACCCCGCACCAGAAGTCAGCGAGCAGGTCGGGGTCGTGGCAGTCGAGCGAGATCTCGGTCAGTCGGGAGGCCATGCAGCGATCCAAGCACGCCCCGGCGGCAGACGGCGGTCTGGTTTGATCGCCCTGTGCGCCTGCTCCTCAACCTCATCTGGCTGGTCCTCGGCGGGTTCTGGCTGTTCCTCGGCTACGTGCTGGCCGGTGTGCTGCTGTGCATCCCGATCATCACGATCCCGTGGGCGATCGCCGCCTTCCGGATCGCGGGCTTCGCGCTCTGGCCGTTCGGCCGGACCATCGTCGCCAAGCCGTCGGCGGGCGTCGGGTCGTTCATCGGCAACGTGATCTGGTTCGTGCTGGCCGGCTGGTGGCTGGTCATCGCGCACGTCCTGTCCGCCGTCGCGCTCGCGGTCACGATCATCGGCATCCCGCTGGCGCTCGCCGACCTCAAGCTCATCCCGATCTCGCTGGCCCCGCTCGGCAAGGACATCGTCCCCACCCGCAGCGGCGAGTTCGACCGCCAGCGCTAGCGGGCCCGCGGCATCCTCGCGGCGCCCGGACGACCGCGCACGTGCGGCGGAAGCGGCCCTCGAATCGTCCGAACGAGGGCCACGACCGCCGCACGTGCGGCGCTCAGAAGTCCTCGTCGAACCCGACGTTGCCGGTCACGCCGACCTGGTAGGCCGAGACCTTGCGCTCGAAGAAGTTGGAGAGCTCCTGCACGTCCTGCAGCTCCATGAACGCCAGCGGGTTCTTCGAGCCGTAGATGACCGGCAGGCCGAGGCGCTCCATCCGACGGTCGGCGACGTACTCCAGGTAGGAGCGCATGTCGGCCGTCGAGAGCCCGGCGACCCCGCCGCCGAGGAGGTCCTCGGCGAACAGCGCCTCCGCGTCGACGCCGTCGACCAGCATCTGACGGACCTGCGCCGCCAGCTCGTCGTCGAAGAGCTCGGGCTCCTCCTCGCGCACCGTGTCGACCACGTCGAAGGCGAAGGCCATGTGCATCGACTCGTCGCGGAAGACCCAGTTGGTGCCGGACGCGAGGCCGTTGAGGAAGCCGCGCGAGCGCAGGAAGTAGACGTAGGCGAACGCGCCGTAGAAGAACAGGCCCTCGATCACCGCGGCGAAGCAGATCAGGTTGAGCAGGAACTTCCGCCGGTGCTCCCGTGTCTCGAGCGCGTCGAGGTCGAAGACGGAGTCGATCCACCGGAAGCAGAAGTCGGCCTTGGCCTTGATCGAGGGGATGTTGTCGACCGCCGCGAACGCCTCGTGGCGCTCGGTCTCGTCGGGCACGTAGGTGTCGAGCAGCGTCAGGTAGAACTGCACGTGCACCGCCTCCTCGAAGAGCTGGCGTGACAGGTACAGCCGGCCCTCGGGCGAGTTGATGTGCTGGTAGAGGTTGAGCACGAGGTTGTTGGCGACGATCGTGTCGCCGGTCGCGAAGAACGCCACGAGTCGCGACACCAGGTGCCGCTCGGCCTCACTGAGCCGCTGCAGGTCCTTGAGGTCGGAGTGGAGGTCGACCTCCTCGACGGTCCAGGTGTTCTTGATCGCGTCGCGGTAGCGGTCGTAGAAGTGCGGGTAGCGCATCGGCCGCAGGGTGAGGTTCATCCCCGGGTCGAGGAGCATCCGGGTCGCGGAGTGGCCGGTGGCGACGGTGTCGGTGGTGGTGTCGGTGGTGGTCACTGGCAGGCCTCGCAGCTCTCGGGGTTCTCGAGCGAGCAGGCGAGCGCCTCGTCGTCCGAGATGGTCAGGGGAGTGGTCTCGACGGCGACCGGTGCGGTGACCGACACCGTCGTCTGCTGGATCCGCGTCGCCGGGCGCGAGCGCAGGTAGTAGGTCGTCTTCAGTCCGGACTTCCACGCATGGAGGTACATCGACGAGAGCTTCCCGATCGAGGGTCCGGCGATGAAGAGGTTGAGCGACTGGCTCTGGTCGATGTACGGCGAGCGCGCGGCCGCCATGTCGATCAGCGCCCGCTGGGGCAGCTCCCAGGCCGTGCGGTAGAGCTCGCGGACGTCGTCTGGCAGCTGGGCGAGGCCCTGCACGGACCCCTCCGCCCGCTTGATCGACTCGCGCACCTCGGCGGTCCAGAGGCCGCGCGACTTCAGCTCGCGGGTGAGGGCGGCGTTGACCTGGAGGAACTCGCCCGACAGGGTCTCGCGCTTGAACAGGTTGGACACCTGCGGCTCGATGCACTCGTAGCAGCCGGCGATCGAGGCGATCGTGGCCGTCGGCGCGATGGCGACGAGCAGGGAGTTGCGCAGCCCGTGCTCGGCGACCGCCTCCCGCAGCGCGGCCCACCGCTCGGCCTGGACAGGCGAGGCGTCCCAGTGGTCGGGCTGGAGGACGCCTGCAGCCGCGCGTGTGTCGTCGTACGCCGGGTGGGGGCCGTGGCGCCGGGCGAGGTCGACCGACACCTCGAGGGCGGTCAGGTAGATCTCCTCCTGCACCCGGGTCGAGAGCTCGAGCGCCTCGGGGGAGTCGAACGGCAGCCGGAGGGCGAAGAACGCGTCCTGCAGCCCCATCAGGCCGAGCCCGACCGGGCGCCACCGCGGGTTGGACGCGGCCGACTCGTCGCTGGGGTAGTAGTTGATGTCGATCACCCGGTCCAGCAGCAGGACGGCCGTGCGGACGGTCTCGCGGAGCTTGTCCCAGTCGATACCCCCGTCCGCGAGGTGCTGGGCGAGGTTGATCGAGCCGAGGTTGCAGACCGCGGTCTCGCCGTCGGAGGAGACCTCGATGATCTCGGTGCACAGGTTGGACAGGTGGACGACAGGCCCGCCCGGGGTGTCGCGGGTCTGGTTGCAGGTGCGGTTGCTGGCGTCCTTGAAGGTCATCCAGCCGTTGCCGGTCTGGGCGAGGGTGCGCATCATCTTGGCGTAGAGGTCGCGGGCCTTCACCTGCCGCACGACGCGGCCTTCGTCCTCGGCGCGGCGGTAGGCCTCGTCGAACGCCGCGCCCCACAGGTCGGGCAGCTCGGGAGCCTGGTCGGGGTCGATCAGCGACCAGTCGGCGTCGGCCTCGACGCGCCGCATGAACTCGTCGGGGACCCAGTTGGCGAGGTTGAGGTTGTGGGTGCGCCGGGCGTCCTCGCCGGTGTTGTCGCGCAGCTCGAGGAACTCCTCGACATCGGGGTGCCACGGCTCGAGGTAGACGCAGGCCGCGCCCTTGCGCCGACCGCCCTGGTTGACGGCCGAGACCGACGAGTCGAGGGTGCGCAGGAACGGCACGATGCCGTTGGACTGTCCGTTGGTGCCGCGGATGAGCGCGCCGCGGGAGCGGACGCGAGAGAAGCCGATCCCGATGCCGCCGGCGAACTTCGACAGCTTCGCCACCTGGGCGTAGCGCGCGTAGATCGAGTCGAGGTCGTCGCGCGGGCTGTCCACGAGGTAGCACGACGACATCTGGGTGTGCCGGGTCCCGGAGTTGAACAGCGTCGGCGACGACGGCAGGTAGGCCAGCGACGACATCAGCCGGTAGAACCGGATGGCCTCGCCGGGGGACTCCGCCAGCCCCGAGGCGACGCGCAGCAGGAAGTACTGCGGGGTCTCGACCACCAGCCGGCTCGACGGGTGGCGCAGCAGGTAGCGGTCGTAGACCGTGCGGAGCCCGAAGTACTCGAAGCGCCGGTCGCCGTCGACGTCGATCGCAAAGTCGAGCTTCCGGGCGTTGTCCTTGACGAAGCGGGCGGTGTCGTCGCCGATGAGACCCTCGGCATGGCCGAGCGCCACGGACTGGCTGAACGACATCACGCCCTGGTTGCGCACCTCCTTGTCGACGTACGACGACAGCAGGCGGGCCGCCAGCCGGGAGTACTGCGGCTCCTCGCCGATCATCTCGGCGGCCGTCTGGATCGACAGCCGGTCGAGCTCGGCGGTGGTGGCGCCGTCGTAGAGCCCGCTGATCGTGCGGGTCGCGACGCGCATGGGGTCGACGTCGGCCAGGTCGGCGCTGACCCGGTCGACGGCCCGGACGATCTTGTTGACGTCGACGGGCTCGTTGTCGCCGTTGCGCTTGCGCACCTGCATGGACGTGCGTCCCGGTGCGGTGGTGACCGTCATTTCTCTCCTCGCGAGGTCGGTCCTGGGGAGGTCCGGGGTCGCGGGGAGGAGTGAGGGAGCACGAGGTCGCGCAGGCGCAGCGTCGTACGAGCCCACCGGCCTTCCCACGAGGCCTCGGACCACCGCGCCCGGTCGGGCACGGTGCGCTGGCAGGTCTTCGGACTCGCGGGCGCGCCTCCCGGACTCGTCCGGTCGACCCCTACTGGCCGTCGCTTCCCAGGTCTGGCGACCCAGTGCTGTGTGACGGCTGTCGTTCCCACTCACCGCTGCGGGGCAGTCCCGGACTCACACCGGGTTCCCTCTTGCCTCGGCACGCCTGGCTGACGCACCGAACCAGCTACGTGGAACACCATATGTAGGGCTCGYGGAGAAGTGTGGGACCACATCTAGTGGCGGCGTGTCGGGCCTCAGAGCGCGACGTGCTCCCGTGCGATGGCCGCGCCGAGGCGCGCGTTGTGCTCGACGAGCGCGATGTTGGCCGTGAGCGAGGCGCCGTCGCTGATCTCGACGATGCGGCCCAGCAGGTAGGGCGTGGCGTCCTTGCCGGTGATGCCGAGGGAGTCCATGTCGGCGAGCGCGCGGTCGATGATCGCGCCGATCTCCCCGGCCGGGATCTCGGACTCGGCCGGGATCGGGTTCGCGACGACGACGCCGCCGGCGAGCCCGAGGTCCCACTTGGCCCGCATCAGCGCGGCGACCTCGGCGGGGGAGTCGACGCGCATCGGTGCACCGAAGCCCGACGAGCGGGAGAAGAACGACGGGAACTCGTCCGTGCCGTAGCCCAGGACCGGCACCCCCAATGTCTCGAGCTTCTCGAGCGTCAGGCCGATGTCGAGGATGCTCTTCACGCCCGCGCAGACCACCGCCACCGACGTCGTCGAGAGCTCGGTGAGGTCGGCGGAGACGTCGTACGACGTCTCGGCACCGCGGTGCACGCCGCCGAGCCCGCCGGTCACGAAGACGCTGATCCCGGCGAGGGCCGCCAGCCGCATCGTCGAGGCGACGGTCGTCGCGCCGTGCAGGCCGCGCGAGACGACGTAGGGCAGGTCGCGCAGCGAGACCTTGATGACCGACTCGTCGGAGGCGAGCAGCTCGAGGTCGTCGGCGGACAGGCCGATCGTCGGCCGGCCGTGGAGCACGGCGATCGTGGCCGGCACGGCCCCGCCGTCGCGGACGATGCCCTCCACGGTGCGCGCCATCTCGACGTTCTGCGGGTAGGGCATGCCGTGGCTGATGATGGTGCTCTCCAGCGCGACGACCGGCAGGCCGGACGCGAGCGCGTCGCGG
Source organism: Nocardioides sp. P5_E3 (assembly GCF_054049275.1). NCBI lineage: Bacteria > Bacillati > Actinomycetota > Actinomycetes > Propionibacteriales > Nocardioidaceae > Nocardioides > Nocardioides sp. P5_E3. The sequence continues at coordinate 90,924 of NZ_JBFUMR010000002.1, read as the reverse complement.
ACCTCGTCGGTGACGGTCAGCATTTCAGGATCCCTTCTCGGACGGGTGCTGCTCGGTGTCGTGGGCGATGACGTCGGCCAGGTCGGGTCGGACGGTGTGGGGGCTCTCGACGGTCGCGGCGGCGGCGCGGTGACCGAGGCGCGCGGCCGCGACGGGGTCGGCGCCCCTCAGCCAGGCCGCGACCCAGGCGGCGAGCATCGCGTCACCCGCGCCGGTCACGTCCACGACGGTGGCCGCGACGGCGGGCAGGTGGACCGGCTCCTCGCCGCGGCTGCACATCCACGACCCGTCCGCACCGTGCCGCAGCCAGACGTGCTGGACGCCCCGCTCGTGCAGGTCTGCGACGGCAGCGCGCCAGTCGGCAGGGGCGCGACCGGTGAGGGCCGCGATCTCGTCGCTGTTGGGCGTGACGAGGAACAGGTCGTGGACCAGGTCGGCCAGTCGCCCGGCCTTGGCGACGGAGACCGGCTCGAAGGCGAGCGGGACACCGGCGGCCGCGGCCGCGGCGACGACCCGGGCCGCCTGGGCGTGCGCGAGGTTGCCGTCGAGCACCACGAGCGCCGCGTCGGTGAGGTGGACCGTCTCGAGCTGCAGCTCGTCGACGATCGCCATGTCCGACACCGCGGCCACGAGCTCACCGCGGTCGTCGAGCACGGCGGTGTAGGTGCCGGTCGCCCCGGGGGCACGGCGTACGGCGGTGACGTCGGCACCGCACGCGGCGGTCACCCGCAGCGCCTCGTCGCCGAAGGCGTCGTCACCGACGGCGGACACCAGGCGCACGGGTGCGCCGAGCAGGCCCAGGCACGCCGCGACGTTGCGGCCGACGCCGCCGGGTGAGATCCGGGCGTGGCCGGGGTTGCTGGTCGCCGCGACGAGGGGCGAGGAGGTGCGGGCGACGACGTCCATGTTGGTCCCGCCGACGACCACGACCCACTGCTTCACGCGCAGATCCTGACAGACGCCACGCCCGTGGGTGCGGCTCCCACAGGAACACTCACAGGAACGTCACAGGTCGCTCCCACGCAGGCCCCAGCGTGGACCGGCAGGTTCGTCCCCATGGCCCACCTGCACACCCCGGCAGCGATCCCGCTCGCGCCGCCCACGCCGGACCCGGCGATCGGCGTCCGGGCCCGGCGCGACGACGGCGTCCGACTCGCAGCAGGGACCACCCTGTGGCTCTCGCTGCTCCTCGTCGTCTGGTGGTGGCTCACCGGTGGTGGCATCACCGACCTGGGCGGCTGGGCGACCGGCCTGACGTCCCTGGGGCGGGTCACGGGCCTCGCCGCCGCCGTGCTGCTGCTCGCCCAGGTCCTGCTGATGGCGCGCGTCCCGGTGCTGGAGCGGGCCTTCGGCCAGGACCGGCTCGTGCGGATCCACCGCCTGGTCGGCCTCACCTCGTTCGACCTGATGGTGGCGCACGTCGTCCTCATCACGTGGGGCTACGCCGCCGGCTCGGTCACCGCCGCGCCCGCCACCCTGTGGGACCTGGTCGTGAACTACCCCGGCATGCTGCTCGCCGCCGCGGCCACGCTGTGCCTGGTGATGGTCGTGGCGACCAGCATCCGTGCCGCCCGCCGCCGCCTCCGCTACGAGTCGTGGCACCTCATGCACCTCTACGCCTACCTCGGCGTCGGGCTCGCGATCCCGCACCAGCTCTGGACCGGTGCCGACTTCACCTCCTCCCCGGGCCGCCAGGTCTTCTGGTGGACCGCGTGGGCGGCGTGCGCCGGGAGCGTGCTGGTGTGGCGCGTCGCGCTGCCGGTCTGGCGCAACCTGCGCCACGACCTGAGGGTCGCCGCCGTCGTGCCCGAGGGCCCCGGCACGGTCTCGGTGCACGTCACGGGGCGTGACCTGCACCGGCTGCCGGTCGAGGCCGGACAGTTCCTCACCTGGCGCTTCCTCGGACGTCCGGGACGGACGCGCGCCAACCCGTACTCCCTCTCAGCGGCCCCCGACGGCCGGTCGCTGCGGATCACCGTGCAGCACGTCGGTGACGGCAGCGGCGCCGCTCCCGGCCTCGATGTCGGCTCGCGGGTCTGGGTCGAGGGGCCCTACGGGCGCCTCAGCCCCCGCGTGCGCCGCAACCGCAAGGTGCTGCTGATCGGTGCGGGCGTGGGGATCACCCCGCTGCGCTCGCTCGCGGAGGGACTGGCGTACGCACCCGGCGACGCAGTGCTCATCCACCGCTGGTCCGACGAGCCGATCTTCGCCGACGAGCTCATCGCGCTGGCCCGGCACCGAGGCCTCGTCGCGTGGGGCATCCCCGGTCCGCGGCGGGCACCCGACTCCTGGCTCGGGAGCGGCATCGAGGCCCCCACCGACCTCGCTGCCCTCACCTCCTGGGTCCCCGACGTGGCCGAGCGCGACGTCTACGTCTGCGGCCCGGGTCCCTGGGCCGACCTCGTCGTCCGCGACCTCCGCGCGGCCGGCGTGCCCGACCAGCACCTCCACGTCGAGAGCTTCGGGTGGTGACACCGTGAGACGCATCGTCCTGTGGGTCCTGAGCACCCTCTCCGCCCTGGTCGCCCTCCTCGGCTACCACACGTCCACCTCGTCGGTGATGGCCACCGGGACCCCCGACAACGCGATCTCCGGCTCCCTGCAGGGTCAGGCGACCACGAGGTCCGCCACGGGCTCCGCGTCAGGATCCGGGTCCGGCTCCGGGTCCGGCTCCGCGACGTCGGGGTCGGGGTCGGGGTCGGCGGGGCAGTCCTCGACGGCGGCGTCCACCGTCACGGGCGACAGTGTCGGCACGCCCTACGGCCCGGTGCAGGTCCGGGTCGCCGTCGACGGGTCGACGATCACCGACGTCACCGTGCTGCAGTACCCCGACCAGGACGGCCACAGCGTGCAGATCAACCAGTACGCCCTGCCGCAGCTCATCAACGAGACCCTCGACGCGCAGGGCAGCGGCATCTCCATGGTCAGCGGCGCCACCTACACCAGCCAGGGCTACCTGCAGTCGCTGCAGAGCGCCCTCGACCAGGCGGGGCTGTGACCACGGTGGGGGCCGGGGTCGCCCGCCGCATCGAGCACGTGATGGGCATGCCGATCAGCCTCGCGCTGCGGGGCACGCACACCCGCGACGACCGCGCCGAGACGGCGTGGCAGGAGGCGCTGGCCGAGCTGCGGTGGGTGGACGCGGTGTTCAGCACCTGGCGTGCCGACAGCCAGGTCTCCCGGCTGGGCCGGGGCGAGCTCACGCTCGAGCAGTGCGACCCGGCGGTCGCCGAGGTGATGCGCCTGGGCGAGGACGCACGCGCGTCCTCCGACGGGGCGTTCGACGTGTGGCTGACGGACACGGACGGCGTACGACGTCTCGACCCCAGCGGGGTCGTCAAGGGATGGGCGGTCGACCGTGCGGTCGCACCGCTGCTGGCGCTGCCCGGCACCGACGTGTGCCTGTCGGCGGGCGGCGACATGGTCTGCCACGTCGCGGACCCCGACGGCGAGCCGTGGGTGGTCGGTGTCGAGGACCCCCACGACCCGACGCGACTGGTGGCGCGCGTCCCGCTGGTGCGTGGCGCCGTCGCGACCTCCGGGTCGGCGCACCGCGGTTGGCACGTGGTCGACGCGCGCACGGGCGTGCCCTCGACCGCGCTCGCCTCGGTCACGGTCGTCGGCGCCTCGCTCACGAGCGTCGACATCGACGCGACCACCGCCCTCGCCCTCGGCGTCGACGGCCCGGGTTGGCTGCGCTCGCGCCTCCGCACCGGCGTGGTGGTGTGGTCGGACGGCCGCGTCGAGACGGTGGCCTGAGCGGCGGGCTACCCGTGCGTCAGATCTCGTCGTCGACGTACGTCGGTCGCGCCACGCGCACGCCCGCGATGGTCAGCGGCACCGAGGTGAGGGCGAGCAGCACGAGGATGAGCGTCCAACCGCCGGTGGCCTCGTGGACCAGGCCGACGAGGAAGGGCCCGATGGCGGCGAGGGCGTACCCGACGGGCTGCACGAAGCCGGAGAGCTGGGCGGTCACCGACGGGTGGCGGGTGCGGGCGGCGATGAGCGCGATGGCCGTCGGGAACGCGAGCCCGGAGTAGCCGAGCATCAACGCCCAGGCCCAGGGGGCGGTGGCCGGCGCGACGATGAGGCCGGTGTAGCCGAGGGCGAGCATCACCCCGAACGACACCGCCATCGCGCGCAGGCCGCGGCCGCGCTGGATGATCGTGGGCAGGACCAGGGCGCCGGCGATGCCGACGCTCGAGAGCAGCGCCTGGAGTGCTCCGGCGTGCGTCCCGGAGATCCCGGCGTCGCGGTAGACCTGCGGGAGCCAGCCGAACTGCACGTAGGCGTGCATCGACTGGACGCCGAAGAGCACCGTCAACGCCACGGCAGTGGGTGAGTGGACGATCCGCCCGCTGGGGGCGGCGTCGCCGCTGACCTGGTGCTCGGCGGGGGAGCGCCGTTCGTGGAGGGTCAGCCATCCCCACAGCGGGAGGGCGACCACCGCGAGGAGGCCCCACATGCCGAGGCCGGCCCGCCACGACCCGGCTGCCTCGCTGACCGGCGCGGTCAGCACCGAGCTGACGGTGGCGCCCACGACGAGGCCGGTGCCGTAGACCGTCATCAGCGCGACGGCGTGCCCGTGTGCCTTGATCCATGGCGGCACGAGGACGTTGCCGACGGCCATCCCGGCAAGGCCGACGACGGTGAGGAGCAGGAAGAGCGGGACGTTGCCCGTCGTGACGCGCAGGAGGAGGCCGAAGGCTGCCGCGGCGAGACCGATCGTGATGCCGGCGGTCATCCCGACCTTGCGGGCGAAGGCCACCGACACGGCGCCGACGAGGCCGAAGACCAGACCGGGCAGGCCGGTCATGGCTCCGGCGAGCGCCGCACTCATGCCCAGGCCCGTGCGCAGCTCCTCGAGCACGGGTCCGACCGACGACGCACCGGGACGCAGGTTGACCGAGACCAGGACCACGGCGGCCAACAGGATGCCGAAGGCGAGGCCGGGGGTGCGTACGGCGCCGCGCGGGCGGGCGTCAGCGTCGGTCACGTGCACCGACCCTTGCGCCGACCCTGGGCAGCACCAGGAACGCGCCCAGGACCAGGGTCGCCACCACGACGAACGCGGTCGCGGTGCCCTGCCCGCTGGCCTGCCGCAGCACCATGCCGCCGACGAGCGCGCCCAGCCACACGACGAGGCCGGAGGTGATCGCGGCGGGCGGTCGCCTCGCTGCGGCCAGGGCCGCCCAGGCGAGCAGCGTGCCGGCGAGGAACGGCCACGCGGTCGTCCACCAGCCGGCGACGGTGAGCGACTCGTCGTGGCTGGCCCGCCCGATCGCCGCGAAGACGGCGACGAGCAGGAGGTCGACCGCGAGCCACATGCCGGCCAGCCTAGGCAGCACTACCCTCGGGTCATGGCGGCCCCCACCAATGAGCTCAGGTCGGCGGTCCACTGGGGCGTCGCGCACGGCCTGCCGACGCTGTACCTGCGTCGGGCGGCCGCTCAGGGCGACCTCCAGGCGAGGCTCATCCGGCTCGGGGCGACCGGCACGGACGGCGTCTTCGGCCTGGTCGAGGAGATCCGGTCGCAGGGCCCGCTCTACCGCTCGCGCATCGGCTACGTCACCACCAGCCATGCCGCCGTCCGCCACGTGCTCACCAGCGATGACTTCCGCACCGGGCTGCCGACCGCCCAGGGCGCGCTGGGCCGGATCTCGCGGTGGGCAGCCCCGACCACGCTCCACCCCGTCGAGCCGCCCTCGCTGCTGGTGACCGAGCCGCCCGACCACACCCGCTACCGCAAGCTCGTCACGCGCGTGTTCACCATGCGTGCAGTGGAGCGGCTGCGCGAACGGACCGAGGAGATCGCCTCCGACCTCCTCGACTCCCTCGAGAAGCGGGCCTCCGGTCCTGTCGACCTCGTCGACACCTACTGCTCGGTCCTGCCCGTCACCGTCATCGCCGAGATCCTCGGGGTGCCGGAGGAGGAGCGAGCGCAGGTCCTCGCCTTCGGCGCGGCGGCCGCGCCGAGCCTCGACCTGGGGCTCGGCTTCCGGCGCTACCGGTCCACCGCCCGGGCGCTCGCGCAGTTCGACGCCTGGCTCGGCCGACACCTCGAGACGCTCCGCCGCACCCCCGGTGACGACCTGCTCAGCCAGCTGGTCGCCGCCCGCGAGGACGGTCGCGGGCTGGAGGAGACCGAGCTGAAGGCCACGGCCGGGCTGGTCCTGGCCGCGGGCTTCGAGACCACCGTCAACCTGCTCGGCAACGGCATCGCGCTGCTCCACGACCATCCCGACGAGCGGGCCCGCGTCACCGCCGACCCGTCGATGTGGCCCAACGTCGTCGAGGAGGCGCTGCGCCTCGACCCGCCGGTGCTGCTGACCGGCCGGATGGCGGTCCGCGACGCCGAGGTCGGCGGCGTGGGGGTGCGTGGTGGATCGATGGTCACCGCGATCCTCGGCGGCGCCAACCGCGACCCCGAGGTCTTCGCCGACCCGCTGCGCTTCGACGTCGCCCGGGCCAACGCCCGCGAGCACATCTCGTTCTCCGCCGGCCGCCACCACTGCCTCGGCGCCCAGCTCGCCCGGATGGAGGGTGAGGTGGGCCTGCGCGCGATCTGGGACCGGTTCCCCGACCTGCGGCTCGAGCCCGGTGCCCGTCGCCGGGAGACCCGCATCCTGCGCGGCTTCGAGACGCTCCCGGCCACGCTCCGACCCTGAGCCACCCTTCCCCAATCCGGGGCTTGCTGGCTGCGGGCGGCGGGAGCACACTCGAAGCGCGGGGGCGCTGCAGGGACGGTGCCATGGAGACAGGCCCGACGACGGGAGACGGCAGCGGTGCGGACGCGCGCCGCAGGCTGGTCGACGTCCAGGAGCAGGCGGCTGCGACCCGCGAGATCCTGGAGGCGATGGGACGCGCGGGCGCCGAGCCGGGGGAGATCCTCGACACGATCATCGAGCGAGCCGCCAGGATGTGCCGTGCGGACGCCGCTCAGCTCTACCTCGTCGAGGACCAGACGTTCCGGTTGTCTCGGGTCGCCGGCCATGTCCCGGCGGAGTTCCGGCGCCACCAGGAGGAGCACCCCATGCCCGCGGGCCGCGACAGCCTGCTCGGACGTGTGGCCCAGGACCGGACCACCCAGCAGATCGCGGACGTCCTGGCCGACCCCGGTTACGGGCGGCACGACCTGCAGCACCTTGCCGGCTACCGAGCCCTGCTGTCGGCGCCGATGCTCCTCAACGGCGACGTCATCGGGATCCTGTCGGTGTGGCGCACCGAGGCCCGCCCCTTCGACGAGGGCGAGGTCGACCTCATCAGCACGTTCGCGTCCCAGGCGGCGATCGTCCTGCGCCAGGTCGAGCTCGTCGCGGCGTTGGGCGCCCGTAGCAAGGAGCTCGCCGGCAAGGTCACCCAGCTCGAGGTGCTGCGCGAGATCGGCGACGCGGTCAGCTCGAGCCTGGACCTCGAGGAGGTCCTCGCCGAGATCGTGAGCGGCGCCGTACGGCTCACCGGCGCCGACGGCGGTTCGATCATGGAGTACGACCCGGCCGAGGACAGCTTCCGGGTGCGGGCCACGGCCGGCGGCACCGAAGCGCTCACCGCTCGGCTGCGTGACCTCCGCATCGCGCGTTCCACCTCGCCGGTCGGACGCTCGGCGTCGGAGCGCACCACGCTCGAGATCACCGACCTGGGCACGGTGCCGCGCGACGAGCACCTCGACGTGCTGCTCGACGACGGGTGGCGCTCACTGCTCGCCGTGCCGTTGGTCCGGCGCGACCGGCTGGTCGGTGCCCTCGTGATCAGGAAGCAGTCGAGCGGCGGCTTCGACGCCGAGACGCCCGAGCTGCTCCGGACGTTCGCCAACCAGTCGGGGCTGGCCATCGTCAATGCACGCCTCTTCGGCGAGCTCGACACCAAGCGGGCCGAGCTGGAGGTCGCCAGTCGGCACAAGTCCGAGTTCCTCGCGAGCATGTCGCACGAGCTCCGGACGCCGCTCAACGCGGTCATCGGCTTCTCCGAGGTCCTCCTCGACCGGTTGTTCGGCGACCTGAACGAGCGCCAGGAGGAATACCTCCGTGACATCTGGGCGTCGGGCAAGCACCTGCTCGAGCTCCTCAACGAGATCCTCGATCTCTCCAAGGTCGAGGCCGGGCGCATGGTCCTCGAGCCGAGCCTGGTGTCGGTGCAGGCCTGCCTCGCCTACGTCCTCTCCTTGGTCCGGGAGCGGGCCGCGGCGCACGCGATCGAGCTGGGCCTCGAGGTGGCCGACGACGTGGGGATCGTGTGGGGGGACGAGCTGCGGCTCAAGCAGGTGGTGCTCAACCTGGTGTCGAACGCCGTGAAGTTCACCCCGGACGGAGGGCGGGTCGACGTACAAGCCGGGCGAGACGAAGGCGACGTCGTGGTCCGGGTGACCGACACCGGTGTCGGTGTCCCGACCGAGGACCGCGAGCGCATCTTCGAGTCGTTCCAGCAGGGTCACCGCGGCACGCCGCAGGAGGAGGGGACCGGCCTCGGCCTGACCCTCTCCCGTCGCATCGTGGCTCTCTTCGGAGGAACCCTGTGGCTCGAGCCGCAGGCCGACGCCGGCGGCAGCACCTTCGCGTTCCGTGTGCCGCTGCCGCGCGTGGAGTCGCCGCGCCAGGGCGAGACGGCCGGGGGGCGCACCGTCCTTCTCGTCGACGACGACCGGGCCTCCCTCGACCTGATGACGGCCTACCTCTCGGCGACCCCCGTGCAGATCCTCCGCGCGCACGACGGTCTGGAGGCTCTCGCGCTCGCCCGTACTGCGGGTCCCGTGGCCATCGTGCTGGACATCCGCCTTCCCCGCCTGGACGGTTGGGAGGTTCTGACCCGCCTCAAGGCCGACCCGGCCACCCGGTCGATCCCCGTGGTGGTGGTGTCGATCGTCGACGAGCGGCAGCGTGGTCTCCGGCTCGGCGCAGCGGCATACCTCCTCAAGCCGGTGCGCCGCGACGACCTGCTCGATGCGCTGGGAGTGCGAGGCGTCGACACTGGGCTCGACTCAGTGGGCGGTGGTGCGCCGTGAGCCCCAGGGTCCTGGTCATCGAGGACAACGCGCTCAACCTCAAGCTGGTGCGCGACGTCTTGCAGCACGCCGGCTACGACGTGGTGGAGGCGGCCACGGGTGAGCTGGGGGTCGCTTCGGCCGCGAGCGAGCCACCCGACCTCGTGCTGCTCGACCTGCAGCTCCCGGGCATCGACGGCCACGAGACCCTGCGCCGGTTGCGTGCCGGCGTCATCCCCGACCGGGTGCCCGTCGTCGCGGTGACCGCCCTGGCGATGGCTGAGGACCGGGACCGGGCGCAGCGCGCCGGCTTCGACGGCTACCTCGAGAAGCCGATCAGTCCGCGCTCACTGCCCGCGCAGGTGGAGCGCTTCCTCGCCGGCGGTGGGTCGTGACGGGCGAGACGGTGCTTGCGGTCGACGACCAGCCGGCGAACCTGCGACTCCTCGACGCCGTGCTCTCGCCACGCGACTACGAGGTGCTGACCGCCACGAGCGGGCAGGAGGCCCTCGACCTGCTCGAGTCGACGCAGGTCGACGTGGTCCTGCTCGACGTGCAGATGCCCGGCATGGACGGCTGCGAGGTCTGCCGCCGGATCCGGCAGGACCCACGCACCGAGTTCCTCCCGGTCGTGATGATCACCGCCGGTGGTGGTGCGCAGCGCCTGGAGGGGCTCGAGGCCGGCGCCGACGACTTCCTCACCAAGCCGTTCGACCAGGCCGAGCTGCTCGCCCGGGTCCGGTCGCTCGCGCGGCTCAAGGGCTACCACGACACCGTGCGCAGCCAGGCCGCCGAGATCGCCGCTTGGAACCGTGAGCTCGAGGCGCGCGTGGCCGTCCAGGTGGAGGAGATCGAGCGCATGGGCCGGCTGCGTCGGTTCCTCTCACCCCAGTTGGCGGACGTCGTGGTCGACGACGAGAGCCTGCTGGCGAGCCACCGCCGCGAGATCGTCGTCGTCTTCTGCGACATGCGCGGCTTCACGTCCTTCGCGGAGGCCGCCGAGCCCGAGGAGGTCATGCACGTGCTCGGCGAGTACCACCTGGCGCTGGGCGCGCGGATCGAGGAGCACGGCGGGACGCTCGAGCGGTTCACCGGCGACGGGGTGATGGTGTTCTTCAACGACCCCGTCCCCGTGGCCGACCCGGCGGGAGCGGCGATCGGCATGTCGATCGCGGTGCGCGACGACGTACGACGACTCGCGTCCGGGTGGGTGCGTCGGGGTCACGACCTCGGGCTGGGGATCGGGGTCGCCCAGGGCTTCGCCACGCTGGGGAGGATCGGCTACCCCGGTCGCTCCGACTACGCCGCCATCGGCAGCGTCACCAACCTCGCGGCCCGCCTGTGCGCCGAGGCCGGCTGGTGGCAGGTGCTCGTGACCGACCGGGTGCTGGCGCAGGTCGAGGACCGGGTGGCCGCAGAGCCGGTGGGAGACGTGCAGCCCAAGGGCTTCAGTCGGCCGGTGCGTGTGCACGACGTCGTGGCAGAGACGATCGGGAGGTAGGCGGATGGACGCGTCGACGACGCTGGCGGACCTGGACGAGGAGCAGCGCTACGCCGCGTTCGACCTCCTCCAGCAACAGCTGCCGCAGGTGTGGGACGCCATGCGGCGTGACCGGCCCGAGGAGTCGGCGGTCGTGGTGCCATCGATCAGCCTCGAGCGCACGACCGCGTCGAGCGGCACCTTGATGCAGGCAATGGAGGAGCGTGCACTCTTCCAGCTGCTGCTCCTGCGGCAGCCGATGCTGACCCTCGTCTACGTCACCTCCTCGCCGATCGCCGACGAGATCATCGAGTACTACCTCGGCCTCCTGCCCGGCGTCGTCCCGAGCCAGGCGCGCCGGCGACTCCGGCTGGTCTCTGTCGGCGATGCCTCGCCGCGGCCGCTGAGCGAGAAGGTGCTGGCCCGACCCCGGGTCCTGCGGCAGATCCGCGAGCTCATCCCCGACCAGTCCGTGAGCCACCTGATCCCCTACACGACGACCGAGCTCGAGCGGGACGTCGCGATCAGTCTCGGCATCCCGATGTACGGGGCGGACCCGCGCCTCGCACCGCTCGGCAGCAAGTCGGGGTGCCGCCGGCTGTTCGAGGAGGTGGGCGTCCGGGCTCCGGCGGGGGCCGAGGGCCTCCGGACGGTGGACGACCTCGTGGCTTCGGTCACGAAGATGCGAGCCCCCGGCCCGTCGCCGGGCGAGGCGATCGTGAAGATCAACGAGGGGGTGTCCGGCTCGGGCAACGCGCTCGTCGACCTCGGGGGACTTCCCGCCCCCGGTGACCCCGGCGAGGCGTCCGCCGTGCGCTCCCGCCTGCTCGAGCTCCAGCCCGAGGCGGTCGGCCTCGAGGTGGATGCCTTCCTCGAGGCCTTCGAGCGCCTCGGTGGTGTGGTGGAGGAACGGATCACCGGCACCGCGCTGACCAGCCCGAGCGTCCAGATGCGAGTCCTGCCCGACCGCACCGTCGAGCTGCTCTCGACCCACGACCAGCTGCTCGGCGGAGCGAGTGGGCAGAAGTACCTCGGCTGCGTCTTCCCCGCCGACCCGTCGTACTCACGCCTGATCTCCGAGCCGGCGATGGCCGTCGGGAGGGAGCTCGCCGACCGCGGCGTCCTGGGGCGGTTCGCCGTCGACTTCGTCGCGGTCCGGGACACCGAGGACGACTGGACGGCGTACGCGATCGAGCTCAATCTCCGCAAGGGCGGGACCACCCACCCCTTCCTCACCCTGCAGTACCTCGTCGGTGGGGCGTACGACGGCGACGCGGGGCTCTACCGTGCGGCATCGGGAGCGCCCAAGTACCTCGTGGCGACCGACCACCTCGAGGACGACCGGCTCACCGCGCTCACCACGCGCGACGTGTTCGACGTCATGGCACGCAAGCGGCTGCACTTCGATCACTCGCACGAGACCGGCGTCGTGTTCCACATGCTCAGCTGCGTCACCGAGTGCGGGCGTCTGGGCATGACGGCGATCGGCGACAGCCCAGAAGAGGTCTGGGGCGTCTACCAGGAGGCGACCACCGCGCTCCTGGAGGAGGGCGCCCTGGCGCGCACACCGGGGACGCTGCCCACGTGACGGGCGGCGGGCCCTTCGTCTGGTACGCCGCCTACGGGACGAACCTGTCGCCTGCCCGGCTGGGCTGCTACCTCTCCGGCGGACGCCCGCCGGGAGCCGAGCGCTGGTACGACGGGTGCCGCGACCCCTCTCCGCCCCGCGACGTCCGACCCGTCGAGCTGCGTGGCCGCCTGTCMTTCGCCGGTGAGTCGAGCGTGTGGGGAGGTGGCATGGCGTTCTTCACCGCCGAGTCCGGCGGACCTGCCGGCGGAGCGGTCCACGCGCGCGCCTACCTGCTGCGCCTCGAGCAGCTCGGCGACCTCGTCGCGCAGGAGGCGCGGCAGCCGGTGGGCACAGACCTCGTGCTGGAGCCCGACGGGCGCCCGACCCGTCACGGGCTCTCCCGGACGTACGACGTCCTGCTCGACGTCGGTGAGCTCGACGGACACCGCATGCTCACCCTCACCGGCACGACCGTCCCGCCCGCCAACGCGCCGGCGGCGCCCTACATCCGCACGATGCTCGAGGGCCTGGCTGACGGGTTCGGGCTCGACCCCGACGAGCGGGTCGCCTACCTCGCGGCAGCCGACGGGGTCGCACCGCGATGGACCGCGCAGACGCTCCGTCGAATGTTGCCCGCGTGAGCCGACCCCGGGATAGGTTCCCCCGGTGCCGAACCGAGGAGCAGCGCGCCTGCTCGTGCTGCTGCTCGCCGCGACCGTGCTGTCGATCGCCGGTCCCGCGTCTGCCGACGAGTGGGTGCCGCGCCCGGTGCTCAACGTCGACTTCCCCGATCCCGCGGTCGTGGCGGCCCCCGGCGGCCTGGTCGCCTACGCCACCGGCGACCTGGTCCCGCACGCCTGGTCGCGGCAGCCCGACGGGCCGTGGCGGCGCGGGCCGGGCCTGCTGACGCACAAGCCGTCGTGGTCGCGTGAGGGCGGCGTGTGGGCGGTCGACGTGGCGCGGGTGCGCAACCAGTGGCTCCTCTACTACGCCACCCCGGTGAAGGGGATGGGCGAGCACGGACGCTGCATCGGCGTCGCGCGTTCGCGCGCCGCGCGCGGGCCGTTCCGACCGGTCGGCAGTGCTCCGCTCGTGTGCCCGTCGTACGCCGGCACGCCCACCGCGCAGGACCCGCTGCTGCCGCGCGACCCGACGGTCCCGCGCGCCGGGGTGATCGACCCGTCCTACTTCCGCGACGCCGACGGGTCGTCGTACCTCCTCTACAAGACCGACCGGATCCCCGCCACCGTCCGCGTGGTGGCCCTGACCCGCGACGGCCAGTCCGTGCAGACGGGTGCGACCAGCGTGGAGCTGCTCCGCTCCGAGGGGGTCCTGGAGAACCCTGTGCTGACCCTGCGGCCCGAGGGCTACGTGCTGCTGGCCTCCGAGGGTGACTGGACGCGCTGCGGCTACCGGACGACGTGGCGCCGCTCGACCGCGCTGCTCGACTGGACGGCGGCCGTCGGCGGGGTCTTCCTCGACACGACGACCACCGGCCTGTGCGGCCCGGGTGGTGCCGACCTGGTGGAGCGCAAGGACGGCGAGCTGACGGCGTTCCTGCACGGCTGGACCTGCCGCGACACCGTGCTCCCGTGCGCCGGCACCGGCAAGTGGGACCACAAGCCCGGCCAGCGGGGCCGGCGGGCGCTGTACGCCGCCGAGCTGGGCTGGCTCGACGGTGTGCCGCAGGTCACCCGCTGGCTCCGCGCCCGCTGACCAGAGCCCGATCTAGGCTCGGAGGATGGCCTCCGAGTGGGACACCCACACCTCCCTGACCGCGACCGGCGACGGCCTCTTCGGCGCCGAGCTCGACCCCGGCTGGGTGGTCGGCGGTGGCGTCAACGGCGGCTACCTCCTCGGCGTCATCGGCCGGGCGATCGCCGAGGCCGTGCCGGCCAAGCCGCACCCACTGGCGGTCAGCGCCTACTACCTCTCCGCCTCGCGGCCCGGGGCCGCACAGGTCTCCACGCGCGTGCTGCGCGAGGGCGGCTCGGTCGCGACCGTGGCGGCCGAGCTCGGCCAGGAGGGCGCCACCCGGATCACCGCCCTGGCGACGTACGGCGACCTGCGGGCGATGCCCTCCGACGTGGGCACCACCGCCGAGGAGCCCAGCCTGCCGCCGATCGACGAGTGCGTCCCGGCGTCCCTCGCCCCCGATGACGTCCGCCGGATGGCGCCCCTGCTGGACCGCTTCGACATGCGCTTCGACCCGGCCACCGTGGGGTGGGCGATGGGTGCCCCGAGCGGCAACGGCCACATCCAGGCATGGTTCCGGATGGCCGACGGCCACGACGTCGACCCCGTCGGTCTGCTCATGGTCTGCGACGCCCTGCCGCCGGTCACCTTCGACCTCGGCCGACCCGGCTGGGCGCCGACCCTCGAGCTGACCGTCCACGTCCGCGCCGTCCCCGCGCCGGGGTGGTTGAAGGTCTCGCACCGCACGCGCAACGTCGCCGGCGGGATGTTCGAGGAGGACTGCGAGGTCTGGGACTCCACCGGCCGCCTGGTCGCCCAGAGTCGTCAGCTGGCGATGCAGCCGCGCGCCTGACTCAGTCGAACCAGCGCCGGTCCATCGACACGATCCACCGTCGGCGGGGGTGCTCGGTGACCGACCAGATCCGGTCGGTCGAGGGCCAGTAGGTCAGGTCCTCCGGCCCCATCGGGAGCGCCCAGCGCCGCTCGCGCATCGAGCCGGGACGACCGGCGAAGATGCTGCCCGGCATCCACGGCCCGTGGGACACCGTCACGTGGTAGCGACCTCCGGCCAGGACGGCGCCCTGCATCTGCCGCACCCCGCCCTCGTCGATCGCGAGCGGGCGCGAGAAGCCGTCGTCGCCCGTGGCCAGCTGCCACGTCGCCGGGTCGAGCTCGTAGCGGGCGAGCCGGGTCGTCTGATCGGGGTCGAGGGCGTACTCGCCCGCGAGCAGCGCCGGCGGCTCCGAGCGGCGGTCGAGCGACATGAAGGAGTAGCGCAGCTTCTCGTGACCCTCGTCGGCGAAGGCCTGGTAGGTGAAGCGGACCGGCAGGACGTAGCGGTGCCCGTAGGAGTAGAGCGAGGTCCCCTCGATGCCGAACCGGTCGGGGTGGTCGTCGTCCCCGGCCACCCGCATGATGTCGTCGACCCGCGCGGTGACGAAGCCGCGGCTCGTGGCCGCGATGTGGAGGTAGGGGCCGGCCCACACGATGCCCCCGGCGTGGATGCTCATCGGCCGCAGGGTGAGGTGGCCGGCCTTGTCGAAGACGGGCGAGACCAGCAGCACGTGGCGGTACTTCCCGGAGTCCAGGTCGACGAAGGTCACGCGGGAGCCGCGCTTCACGCCGTCCTTGCCCGTGGAGTACCAGGTCGTCACCACGACCCGACGACCACCGATGTCCTCGGTGTCGGAGGAGTCCGCGCTGGTCGAGATGCCCTGGGGGTACCACTGCTCGTCGCGCTCGTCGTAGTCGTCCCAGCGGTACGCCTCACGCACCGCCCGGCCCAGGAGCCGGGGCACGACCCGCGCCCGCCGCACGTCGTACTTGAGGTCGTCGAGCAGCCCGTCGAGGCCGGTGGGCTCTCCGAGGACCGCGGCGAGGGCCGCGATCTCGCGGATGTTCTCGTCGGTGCGTCGTAGCTGGACGCCCTGGACGTTCGGCGGCTCCGAGGCGGTGGTCATCCTCCGACACTAGCCAGCGGTCGCGGTGGAGAATGACCCCCGTGAGGGCGATCTTCTTCGACGAGGACGATGCACGGGCCGTCGTGGCCCGGCTCCGCGCCGACGGCTTCGAGGCCGACGTGGCGCGCGAGCGACTGGCGGGGGAGGACGACGACGAGGACCACCCGTGGGCGGTGGTGAGCGACGCCCCGGCGTTCATGCTCGAGGTCCTCGTCGACACCCACGACGGCTGGCTCGACGAGGAGGAGGGCCCGGACGAGGCCGGCGGCGCCGGGCTGCCGGCGCCCCCACCGCTGCACCTCCCGACCGCGCCCCGAAGGATCAAGCGGCCCGATCTAGGCTCTGACTCATGACCGACCACCGCATGCTGCTCGTCCACGCCCACCCCGACGACGAGTGCATCAACAACGGCGCCACCATGGCGCGCTACGTCGACGAGGGTGTCAGCGTCACCCTCGTGACCTGCACCGCCGGCGAGATGGGCGAGGTGCTGGTGCCCGAGCTCTCCTACCTCGCCTACGAGGAGAAGGGCGGGCTCGGGGAGCACCGCCGCGGCGAGCTGGACGAGGCGATGAAGGTCATCGGGGTCACCGACCACCGCTTCCTCGGCGGCTTCGGCCGCTTCCACGACTCGGGCATGGCGTGGCACGAGGAGGGGCACGCGATCCCCGCCCAGGAGATCCCCGACAACGCCTTCTGGAACGCCGACCTCACCGAGGCGGCCGACGAGCTGGTGAAGGTGATCCGCGAGGTGCGGCCGCAGGTGCTCGTCACCTACGACCAGTTCGGCGGCTACGGCCACCCCGACCACATCCAGGCCCACCGCGTCGCGATGTACGCCGCCCAGCTGGCGGCCGTCCCGTCCTACCGGCTCGAGCTCGGCGAGCCGCACGACATCGCCAAGATCTACTGGACCGCGATGAGCGAGTCGCGGATGCGCGGGAGCCTCCGCGAGCTCCGCGAGTCCGGCGACACCGAGACCTTCAAGGGCATGGAGCCCGACGGCAAGCTGCCGCCGTTCGTCACGCCCGACGAGCTGATCAGCGCGCGCGTCGACGGGCGGGAGACGGTCCAGCGGAAGATGGATGCCCTCGCCAAGCACGCGACCCAGGTCGAGCAGGACGGCCACTTCTTCTCCGGGTCCGAGAGCGGCCACTCGTGGTGGGCGGAGGAGTACTACCGCCTGGCGCGGGGCACCGCCGGCGCGGCCGGAGCGGACGGGTTCGAGGAGGACCTGTTCGCGGGACTGTGAGGGCGGCCTACGGGCTGGCGGCCCTCGTGGTCGGGCTCGTGTCCGGTGCCGCGGGCACGCTCGTCCACCAGCGCTGGTGGGGCCTCGCCCTGGCCCTCGCCGCCGCGCTGGCCACGCTCGCCTGGCTGCCCGCGGGAGGCGTGCGGCTGGCGTTCGCGGTGGGCTGGTGCGTGCCGGTCCTGCGCGGCGCGCTGGAGCGTCCGGGCGGCGGCTTCCTGATCAGCGGGGACGCGGCCGGGTGGTCGTTCCTGGCCGGCTCCGCAGTGCTCCTGGTGGCTGCCGTGGCGACCGCCGGCGCGGGACGTCGTACGCCCGGGGAGAGTCGTCCGGGGCGCGCCGACGATCCGGGAGTTCGTGGTCTGCCCTCCTAGACTCGCCGCGTGCCGAAGAACCAGACCAGTGCGCAGCCCCGCGAGAAGGCGGGCGCCAAAGTCGTGCTGTGGCTGCTCCTCGGGCTCGTGGTGCTGTTCGGCGGGACCTACGTCGCCGCGCACTACGTCGCCGGCGACAAGGTCCCGCGCAACACGACCGTCGCCGGCGTCCGCATCGGCGGGCACCCCCAGGACGAGGCCGCCGAGCGGCTGCAGGCCGGGCTAGCCGACCGGGTCGCGCGCGACATCGCGACGACCGTCGACGGCGAGCCGGTGGCCGTCGACCCCGCCCGGGCCGGGCTCTCGGTCGACTACCAGTCCTCGGTCGCCGAGGCCGGGGGCGAGGAGAGCTGGGACCCGGTCCGGCTCTGGAACTACTTCACCGGCGGGGAGGCCTTCGACGCCGAGGTCGAGGTCGACGAGCCCACCTACAACGCGTTCCTCACCGGTGCCGACGAGCAGTACGGCGCCACGGCTCGTGACGGGGCCGTCGCCTTCGACGGCGAGCAGATCAAGACCACCGACGCCCGCACGGGCAAGGCGCTCGACCCCAGCGACACCCTGACCGCGCTGCAGGGGGCGTTCCTCGACGAGGACCCCGACGTCGTCGCTCTCGAGATGGCCGAGGTGCAGCCCGACATCGACGGCTCCGACGTCCAGGAGGCCCTCGACGGCTTCGCATCCCCGGCGGTCGCAGCGCCCGTGACGCTGACGTTCGAGGGTTCGAACGTCAAGGTGTTCCCGGCCGACTACACGGCCGCCCTCACCCTGGTCCCGACGAACGGCGAGCTGGTGCCGACCCTCGACCCGGCGAAGCTCAACGAGGTCGTCGGCGCCCGCATCACGCAGGGCGCGCCGGTCGACGCCACCGTCACGCTGGTCGGCGGCCGACCGCAGGTCGTCCCGGCCAAGCCGGGCGTCACCTTCGACTCCGCCGAGCTCGAGGCAGGCTTCCTCGGCGCCGTCGCCAAGCCGCAGGGCGAGCGGACCCTGGCCCTCACCGCCACGGTGGCCAAGCCCGACTTCACCACCAAGGAGGCCCGCGCACTGCGGGTCCGCGAGCGGGTCTCGACCTTCACGACCTACTTCCCCTACGCGGAGTACCGCAATGTCAACATCGGTCGTGCCGCGGCGCTCATCGACGGCACGCTGCTGAAGCCCGGCGAGACCTTCTCCCTCAACGACACCGTGGGCGAGCGCACCGAGGCCAACGGCTTCACCAAGGGCTACGTCATCAACGACGGCATCCTCGTGCAGGACCTCGGCGGCGGCGTCTCGCAGATGGCCACCACCCTGTTCAACGGCATGTTCTTCGCCGGGCTCGAGGACGTCGAGCACAAGCCGCACTCGTTCTACATCGACCGCTACCCGATTGGTCGCGAGGCGACCGTCGCGTGGGGCGCCGTCGACCTGCAGTTCCGCAACGACACCCCCTACGGCGTGCTGATCGACACCTCGTTCACCAACTCGACTCCGTCGTCCTCCGGTGCGGTGACCGTCACCATGTACTCCACGAAGTACTGGGACATCACCACCACCACGGGCGAGCGCCACAACCTCACGCCGCACAAGACCCGCCGCATCGACTCGCTGACCTGCCACGAGAACGAGGGTTTCGGCGGCTTCGACATCGACGTGGTGCGCTACTTCCAGCCCGTCGGTGAGAACACCGAGACGCGTGACGACGAGGTCTTCAGCACGACCTACACCCCCAGCGACACGGTGATCTGCACCAACCCCGACGCGGTCGACGAGTAGGCCTACGGCACCAGCCGGTTCAGGTCGCGCGGGAAGAGCGTGACCTCGCGGATGTTGGCCGCCCGGACGAGCCGGGCGACCCACCGCTCGAGACCGATGGCGAACCCGCCGTGCGGCGGCATCCCGTGCCGGAACGCCTGCAGGTAGGCGGCGTACGCCCCAGGGTCCTCGCCGCGAGCGCGGATCGCGCGCTCGTAGTCCGACGCCCGGTGCAGCCGCTGGCCCCCCGTGACCAGCTCCAGGCCGCGGAAGAGCAGGTCGAAGGAGTTCGACCAGCGCGAGTCGTCCGGCTGCGGGTGCGTGTAGAACGGCCGCTTGGCCATCGGGTAGCCCTCGACGGCGAGGAAGTCGCTGCCGTGCTCCGCGAGCGCCCAGGCACCGAGGGCCCGCTCGTGCTCCGGTGCCAGGTCCGGCTCATCGGCCGGTGCCCCGACGAGCGCGAGCGCGTCGGCGAAGTGGATGACCGGGATCTCGTCGGGCACCACCGGCAGCGACGCGCCCGCGCTGGCGACCGACGCCTCCTCTGACGCTGCCGCCGCGACCATGCCGGCGAGCACGTCGCGGAGCACCGCCAGCACCTCGCGGTGGTCGCGGATGAAGCCGAGCTCGACGTCGAGCGAGCGGTACTCCGCGAGGTGCCGGACGGTGTCGTGCGGCTCGGCGCGGAACACCGGGCCGACCTCGTAGACCCGCTCGAACACGCCGACCAGCTGCTGCTTGTAGAACTGGGGGCTCTGGGCGAGGTACGCCGCCCGCCCGAACCAGTCGACCGGGAACACGTTCGCCCCCGACTCGGTCGCCGTACCCACCACCTTGGGAGTGGCGACCTCCGTGAACCCGAGTTCGTCGAGCGTGGAGCGGAAGCCGCGCAGCGACGCGGCCGCGAGCTGCCAGCGAGCACGCTGGGCCGGGTGGCGCCACAGGACCGGGGCGTGGTCGAGCAGCGTGGGGAGGGAGACGTCGAGCGAGGGGCGCCAGAGCTCGGCCGGGGAGGTCTCGGCCGGCTCGGTGAGCGGCTCGAGGGCGGCGTCGGTGACCTCCGTGCCGCCGGGTGCCTGCTCGTTCGCGGTCGCCGTGCCGGTGACCCGGACGGTCGTCTCCTCCGGTGGCACCGGGGTGCCGGCGGGCAGGACGACCTGGGCCAGACCGCTGCGGTCGCGCACGACCACGAAGGTGATGCGCGCCAGCTCGCGCCGGCGGTGCACCCACCCCTCGAGCGTGACGGCGGTGCCGGGCGTGGCGGCCGACAGGTGGGAGCAGAGTGTTCTCGGTGGGGTGGTCATGGTTCCTCCTGGGTGTGGGGCCCGGGAGGTGTGGGCGGAGGGCTCGGTCGCGGTGCCACCACACCTTCGCCGGCGGCCCCGGAGGGGTGCCGGCCTCTCGTCGGTGACGCCGGACGCGCGGACGCCCGCTGCTCCGCCGGTGTGCAGGGGGTTTGTCAGGCCCCGCGGTCGTCGGGACGACCCTAGGTCGGGGCTCGGGCCCGCTGCGACCGGTTTTCCGGTCGTCAGTCCCGGACGGCGGCCCGGGCGGTCAGCCCGAGCACGGCCACGGCCGCGACGGCCGCGACGACACCCACCAGGGTGGAGGCCGGCTCGTCGGTGAGCCGGCCGACGGCGATCCAGGCCAGGCCCCAGGCCGCAGCCGCGGCGACGCTCCACCGCGGCCCGGTGCGAGCCACGACGACCCCCGCGACCACGACGACGACGGCGATGACGAGGGCTGCGACCAGCTCGCCCACCAGGGTCGAGGTCTCGACACCCTCCGCCACGAGGGTGGCGGTGATGTTGGCGCACGTCGCCACCGCGACCCAGCCCAGGTAGAGGCCGAAGGTGCCGTCGACCACGACGCGTTGCACGAGGGAGGGCGCGGGGCCGAGGTCGGCCAGGCGCTGGACGAGCACGCCGAGGACGGCGACGAGGGCCAGGATCACCACGACGCTCGCCCACAGCCAGCCCTGCTGGGTGACCAGCAGCCAGCCGGCGTTCAGCACCATGGACGCGGCAGCGAGCCACCCGGTGCTGCGGGCGCGCGGGTCGGTGCTCGAGGCGGGGAGCCACTGCCAGAGCGTGTAGGCGGCGAGGCCGGCGTACACCACCGACCAGATCGAGAAGGCCGGACCGAGCGGGGCGAGCAGGGTGGCGTCGGCGGAGAGCGCGCCGCCCGAGCTCTCCGCGACACGGGTGCCGATCACGCCGACGCCGACGAGCGTGCCGACGATGCAGAACACCTCGGCGATCGTGACGCCGACCTGGCGGCCGCGGTCGGCTCCGGTCGGTGCGGGTGCGGTGGTGCGCTGCGCGGTGGTCACCGAGCCATCCAACAGGACGTCGGGTGACAGGAAGTTCCGCTACGAGCCGACGAGGTAGCGGTTGGTGTGGTGGGTCACGAAGCCGTGCCGCTCGTAGAGCGCGATCGCGCCCTCGTTGTCGGTCTCCACGTGCAGCAGCGCGGTGGTCGCGCCCAGCGAGGCGCCCCAGTCGAGGAGCTCCGCCAGGACGGCGGTGGCCAGGCCGCGGCGCCGCTCGGCGGCGTCGACGACCACCGACTCGACGAGCAGCCAGTCGCCGGACAGCACCCCGCGCCCGGTCGCGGCGCCTGAGGCCAGTGAGGCCATGGCCGAGCCGGGCTGCTCGTCGAGGGTGGCGGGGACGTCGGGGGCAGCCGCCCGCACCGAGCGCAGGGCGCGGGCCACGGACGCCAGCTGGGCGTGCGCGTCGCCGTCGCCCATCGGCGCGAAGCCCAGAGGGGCCAGGGTCTGCTCGACGCCCGACCCTCGCTGCACCTGCACGAGCGGCGTCTGCTCCAGCGCCTCGTAGAAACGGCGTACGCCGAAGGCAGCGTCGGCCCACCCGATGCCAGGCTCGTGCATCGCGAGCGCCGAGTTGCCGCGGCGCCGCAGCCGGCCGCCGTGCGGGGGAGAGGCCCGCAGCAGCCAGTGGCCCAGCGGTTCGGTGGTGACCGAGTCCCACAGCGCCGAGACGTGCTCCTCCACCTCCTGCGGCGACACCCGCGACCGCACGGAGGCCCGCGGCGGCACGGGCTTGCCGGTCACCACGTCGGCGAGGGCGATCACGACGGGTCCGGCCTGCCCCGGCGGGCCGTCCCGGTCGATGGTGAGCGAGTCCGGGCCCCACGACGTACAGGTGCCGAGGACGTCGGTCGCCCGGCCGTCGGGCAGCAGGTGGCGTACGACGACGCGCTGGCCCACCACGTGGGGGCCGAGCGCATGGCGCCCGGTCGTCTCGCTGGCATGGGGTTCTGACGTGTCCGGCACCCGCCGGATACTAGAGTGGAGGGACTGCAAGACCCGATCCGAACCACCCCGATCACATCCGCCTTTCAGGAGGACCTGGTGACCTACGTCATCGCCCAGCCGTGCGTCGACCTCAAGGACCGCGCGTGCGTCGACGAGTGCCCCGTCGACTGCATCTACGAGGGCAAGCGGATGCTCTACATCCACCCCGACGAGTGCGTCGACTGTGGCGCCTGCGAGCCGGTCTGCCCGGTCGAGGCGATCTTCTACGAGGACGACACCCCGGAGGAGTGGAAGGGCTACTACGACGCCAACGTCCACTTCTTCGACGACCTCGGCTCGCCCGGTGGCGCCGCCAAGATGGGCGTCATCGACAAGGACCACGAGCTCGTCGCCGCGCTGCCCCCGCAGGAGCACGACGAGTGACGTCCCAGCCGGTCTCCCGCCGGCTCCCGGACTTCCCCTGGGACAAGCTGACGACGTACGCCGAGACGGCGCGCGCCCACCCCGACGGGGTCTGCGACCTCTCGGTCGGCACCCCCGTCGACCCCACGCCCGACGTCGTCCAGGACGCGCTGCGGGCGGCGTCGGACTCCCCGGGCTACCCCACGACGATCGGGCTTGAGGCGACGCGCCAGGCGGCGATCGACTGGCTGGCCCGCCGCCACGGCGTGACCGGTCTCGGCCTCGACGGCGTGCTGCCGGTGACGGGCTCCAAGGAGCTCATCGGGTCGATGGCGCTCCACCTCGGCATCGGTCCGGGTGACCTGATCGGCTACCCGGCGCTGGCCTACCCGACCTACGAGGTCGGCGCGGCGCTGGCCGGTGCCGACAGCCTGGCCACCGACTCGCTGACGGCGTTCGGTCCCCGCACGCCGCGCCTCCTGTGGCTCAACAGCCCTGCCAACCCGACGGGTCGGGTGCTGCCGCTGGCCCACCTCCGCAAGGTGGTCGACTGGTGCCGCGAGCGCGGCACGGTGCTCGTCTCCGACGAGTGCTACATCGAGTGCGCCTGGTCCGACGACCCCGCCGAGCGGCCGCTGTCGATCCTCGACCCGCAGGTCAACGGCGGCTCGCTCGACGGCATCCTCGCCGTCCACTCCCTCTCCAAGCGGTCCAACCTCGCCGGCTACCGCTGCGCCTTCGTGGCCGGCGACCCGGCGCTGGTCGGAGAGCTGCTCGCGGTTCGCAAGAACCTCGGCCTCCAGATGCCCGGCCCGCAGCAGCGCGCGATGATCGCCGCCCTCGACGACGACGCCCACGTCGACGTGCAGCGCGCGACGTACGCCGCCCGTCGCCTGCTGCTGAAGGATGCGCTCGAGGCCGCCGGCTTCCGCATCGACCACTCCGAGGCCTCCCTCTACCTCTGGGCGACCCGGGGCGAGGACTGCTGGCAGACCGTGGCCGCGCTCGCCGAGCAGGGGATCCTCGTGGCGCCGGGTGAGTTCTACGGCCCGACGGGACGCCAGCACGTGCGCGTCGCCTTCACCGCGACCGACGAGCGGGTCGCCGCCGCCGCCCGTCGCCTGGCCGGCTGAGACTGGGGCGAGCCCTTCAGTCGAAGACGTCGACGTGCACGTGGTCGCGGTGCTCCAGGATCGCCCGGTCGCCGCGTGACGACGAGGGCACGCGGTAGTTGCCCCACCCGTCACCCGACCACGAGCCGGCGCGCCAGATGCGGTCGTCGAAGATCACGGTCTTGATGTCGAGCCGGTCGGCGTTGGCGACGAGGTAGGACGCCATCGCCCAGCCGCGCTTCTTGTTCTCGTCCGTGATCGGTCGGAAGAACACATCGATCGCGCGGCCCTCGTAGTGGGCCGAGCCCTCCATGTGGCCGCTCGACACGCCGCCGGGCTCGAACCCGCCGAGCGACAGCGCGCCGAAGCGCGTCTCCAGGTCACGGCGTACGACGGCGGCGCGCGACACCAGGCCGGTCTCGTCGATCGCGTCGTCCGCCTCGTCGGCGTCGCCCGGGACGTCGCACCACAGGGCGGCGCGCGAGTTGCCGGTCAGCGCGGAGGCGAGCGCGCGGCCGTCCTTCTCGTGGTCGGCGTAGGCGTCGGGGTAGCCCGAGCGCTGCACCTCCTGCGCGGCGACGGTGATCTCCATGCTGTCGTAGCCGTCGACCTTCTGCAGCGCGTCGTAGAAGGCGTTGGTCGCGTAGACGGGGTCGGTCAGCTGCGCGACGCTGCCCCAGCCCTGGGAGGGCCGCTGCTGGAACAGGCCGACGGAGTCCCGGTCGCCGTAGTCGATGTTGTAGAGCTTCGACTCCTGGTACGCCGTCGCGAGCGCGATGCTGGCCGCCCGGGCGGGCATGCCACGCTCGAGGGCGACGGCCGTGATGAGGGCGGCGTTCTCGGCCTGCTCGAGGTCGACCTCGACGGTGTGGCCGTCGACCTCGGCGGTGCAGCCGCTGCTGTCGAGGAGGGGCGGCACGGCACCGCGGTCCACGAGGACCACGGCGGTCGCGACGGCCCCGAGCGCGACCACCGCGCCGATGGCGGCCGTGCGGAGGGACGGCACGGAGGCCCTAGTTGGCGTGCAGCGCCGCGTTGAGGGCGATCCCGTCGCCCTTCCACGGCACCGCCTCGATGGCGCCGCTGACCGAGTTGCGGCGGAAGAGGATGTTGTCGACGCCCGAGAGGGTGGCCGCCTTCACGATCGCAGGCTTGCCGTCCATGTCTCTGACGGTCACCTTGGTGCCCGCGGTGACGTAGCAGCCGGCCTCCACGACGCAGTCGTCGCCGAGGGAGATGCCGATGCCGGCGTTGGCGCCGATCAGGCAGCGCTCGCCGACCGAGATGGTCTCCTTGCCACCGCCGGACAGGGTGCCCATGATCGACGAGCCGCCTCCGACGTCGGAGCCGTCGCCCACGACGACGCCCGCCGAGATCCGGCCCTCGACCATCGACGCGCCGAGCGTGCCGGCGTTGAAGTTCACGAACCCCTCGTGCATCACCGTGGTGCCCTCGGCCAGGTGGGCGCCGAGGCGGACCCGGTCGGCGTCGGCGATGCGGACGCCGGTGGGCAGGACGTAGTCGGTCATCCGCGGGAACTTGTCGACGCCGAAGACCTGCACCACGTGCCCGGGCACGACCGTGCGCAGCTTGGCGCGCACCTGCTCGAAGCCCTCGACCGCGCACGGCCCGGCGGAGGTCCACACGACGTTGGCGAGCAGGCCGAAGACGCCGTCGAGGTTCACGCCGTGCGGCTTCACGAGGCGGTGGGACAGCAGGTGCAGCCGCAGCCACACGTCCTCGGTGCTCGACGGAGCCGCGTCCAGGTCGGCGATCTCCACGAGGCGGACCACGCGCGTGACGCCTCGGAAGTCGTCCTCGCCGCCGTCGAGCTGGGCCAGCTCCTCCGACGGGTCGCCCTCGGTCGCGCCGAGGACGGGGGAGGGGAACCAGGCGTCGAGCACCGTGTCGCCGTGCAGGGTCAGCAGGCCGTAGCCGGAGGCAGCAGTCACGCGCACAGCCTACGGAGGCGGGCCCACCCGCCCGGGTGGCGGGCTACTGGCCGGCGCGGCCGTCGATGCACTCGCGGACGAGGTCGGCGTGCCCGCAGTGGCGGGCGTACTCCTCGATCATGTGCACCACGATGTCTCGCACCTCGCTGGGCTCGCCGTGCACGTCGACGACGGCGTCGAGGTCGGTGCGCTCGAGTACCTCGCGCGCGTAGGCGATCTCCGACTGCCAGAGAGCGTGGCTGGCGCGGACGAGGTCGTCATCCGCGTCGGGGAAGGTGAAGCCCGCGTCGTCGGCCTCGTCCTGGAACAGCCGCGGGATGTCCATCCGTGCCTCGATCACCCGGCGGAACCAGCTCTGCTCGACGCGCGCCATGTGCCGCACCAGGCCGAGCAGGGAGATGTTCGACGGCGGCACCGCCCTGGTCGCCAACTGCTCGGCGGTCAGGCCGTCGCACTTGAGCGCGAGCGTCTGCCGGTAGTGCTCGAGGTAGCCGATGAGGCACTCGCGCTCTCCGCGCGTCGGCCCCATCTGCATCCGCGGGTCCTGGTCGGTCGGGAGCCACATGCCGTCGTATCCGGGGTTCGCCATGGCAGCAGCCAACCGCATGTCCGTCGGACGGACCAAGTGGATTGTCGGCCGCCGCGCGCACGCTCACGGCGGACCCCGCCTCCCGGCACGGGTCCGCCCGACGAGCTCGGTCAGCGCAGGCGCCTGCGGTACGTCGCGACCGCCCAGGCGTACGCCACCACGAGCAGGCCGAGGCACCAGGCGAGGGCGACCCACAGGTCCCATCCAGCCGGATGTCCGTCGAGGAGGGCCCGGACCGCGTTGACGATCGAGGTGACGGGCTGGTTCTCGGCGAACCACGCCACCGGGCCCGGCATCGAGTCGGTCGGGACGAACGCCGAGCTGATGAACGGCAGGAAGATCAGCGGGTAGCTGAACGCGCTCGCGCCGTCCACGGTCTTCGCCGACAGACCGGCGACGACCGCCAGCCAGGTGAGGGCCACGGTGAAGAGCAGCAGGATGCCCGCCGCGCCCAGCCAGGCCAGGACGCCCGCGCCCGACCGGAAGCCCATCACCAGCGCGACCGCCACGACGATGGCGAGGGAGACGGCGTTGGCCACCAGCGAGGTCAGCACGTGGCCCCACAGCACCGCGGACCGGCCGATCGGCATCGACTGGAAGCGCTCGACGATGCCGCCCTGGAGGTCGAGGAAGAGGCGGTACGACGTGTAGGCGACGCCCGAGGCGATGGTCATCAGCAGGATGCCCGGCAGCAGGTAGGTCACGTAGGGCTCGTCCGAGCCGGTCTCGATCGCTCCGCCCAGGACGTAGACGAACAGCAGCATCATGGCGATCGGGGTGACGGCCGTGGTGATGATCGTGTCGGGGCTGCGGAGGATGTGTCGCAGGGACCTGCCGGTGAGGACGGCGGTGTCGGCGACGGCGTGGGTGGCAGACATCAGGACTCCTCTCCTGCCGCGGTCGGGACCTGCTCGCCGACGAGGGCGAGGAAGACCTCTTCGAGGCTTGGTTGCTTCTCGACGTACTCGACGCGCGCCGGCGGCAGCAGCCGCTTGAGCTCGTCCAGCGTGCCGTCCTGGATGATGCGACCCCCGTGGAGGATCGCGATGCGGTCGGCAAGGGTCTCGGCCTCGTCGAGGTACTGGGTGGTCAGGAGGACGGTGGTGCCGGCCTCGGCGAGCCGGCGGACCGTGTTCCACACCTCGATCCGCGCCTGCGGGTCGAGCCCGGTGGTCGGCTCGTCGAGGAACACGACCGGCGGGTCACCGATCAGGCTCATCGCGATGTCGAGTCGACGGCGCATGCCTCCGGAGTACGTCCCCGCGCGGCGGCCGCCGGCCTCGACGAGGTCGAAGCGCTCGAGCAGGCGGTCGGCGACGGCGCCGGGCTCGGGCACGTGCCGGAGCCGGGCGACGAGGACGAGGTTCTCCCGCCCGGTCAGCACCTCGTCGACGGCGGCGAACTGGCCGGTGAGGCTGATGGACTCGCGGACGTCGCGGTCCTCGTCGACGACGTCGTACCCGTGGACCTCGGCGGTCCCGGCGTCTGCCCGGACCAGGGTGGCGAGGATCTTCACCAACGTGGTCTTGCCGGCGCCGTTGGACCCGAGCAGGGCGAGGATGCTGCCGGGGGCGACGTCGAGGTCGACCCCACGGAGCACGGCCAGGTCGCCGTAGGCCTTCTCGACGCCCTGCACCCGGATCGCCGGGGCGAGGGTCGCGGTGCTCATGACCGGTCCCGCTTCTCGAGGTCGTCGAAGGCCTGGACCAGGCGGGCGCGCTCCTTGTCGATCCAGCGCTTGCCGCCGTAGGCCTCGGCGTAGTTCTCGGCGAACGCGACGGGGTCGTCCCCGACGATGTCGTGGACGGGCGTGCCGTCGACGGCTGCCCGCTCCCAGAGGTCGGCGAGGTCGACGAACATCCGGACGATGACGTCGCCCTCGACGACCCCGCCGAAGTGCATCAGGTAGCGGTTGACGGCCTCGCCAGCCGCTGCGTAGGGCTCCGGCAGCGACTCCAGCCGCGCCTTCGCCTGCTTGTACTGCTTCTTCTGCTCCAGCGATCCGGTGATCGCCTCGAGCCACTTGGCGGCCATGTCAGCTCTCCTCGTGAAGTGTGTGGATGCGTGCGGCGAGGAACTCCCAGTTCCTCCAGAACTCGGCGAGGACTGCGCGGCCCTCGGCGTTGAGCGCGTAGACCTTGCGTGGTGGCCCCTTCTCCGACGGGACCTTCTCGACGTCGACGAGCCCGCGCTGCTCGACGCGCACGAGGACGGCGTAGACCGTGCCCTCGACGATGTCGGTGAAGCCCTGGTCGCGGAGCCGGGCGGTGATCTCGTAGCCGTAGGCCGGCCGGGTCGCCAGGATCGCGAGCACGATCCCCTCGAGGGTGCCCTTGAGCATCTCGGTCAGCTGCTTGCTGCCCATGTCGTCGCCCTCCTCTCGGTGTGGTCGTCCAGTTCCGCCGGTAGTCGGTGTCACTGGTATTCAGTGTTGCTGAGTACCAGTACACAGTGACACAGACTACCGGTACTTGGCAACACTGACTACCGACCTCGTGGCGGTAGTCCAGTGAGATATGGCTGTCCCTAGGGCGTCTGGACGACCGTTTGTCACTGGACTACCGCGGAGCCGGGGCGGCGGTGACTCGACTTCTGCCTGTGGAAAGCCGGTACGCCGCTCCGCTGGCGGGCAGGTCCTCGAGGTGTTCATCCCACCTCCGTTCCACGAGCGCCGCCCCGAGCTGGTGGCGCCCGTGCGGGTGGACCCCCGTGGCACGGTCGGTCCGACGCGTGGGCAGTCACGCGGGCCGCGGTGGCGTACGACCAGCCACGGACTCGTCGTGCCGTCTCGGGTCGAGGTCACGGCGCAGCAGCGGATCGTCGAGGCAGCGGCCCTGCTGAGCGAGGACGAGGCCGTCACCGGGTGGGCGGCCCTCCAGTGGCTGGGCTGTCCCTGGTTCGACGGGACGCTCGGCGGTGTCGCCCAGCGGGACGTGACCGTGGTGGCCAGGCGTCATCTGTCGCGTCAGCGGGGGATCGCGGTCAGCCAGGAGTTCCTGCACCCGGACGAGGGCGTCGTGGTCGACGGCGTGCCGGTGACCGCCGCCGTGCGGTCCGTGGTGTTCGAGATGCGGTACGCCGCGCGGCTGGGGGACGCGGTGGTCGCCCTCGACATGGGCTGCTACAGCGACCTGGTGAGTGTTGCCGAGGTCGGCTCGTACGTCGCTGAGGTCGGCCCGGTGACCGGCATCCAGCAGGCACGTGACGCCCTCGTGGAGGCGGACGAGAACTCCTGGTCGCCCCAGGAGACGAGGATGCGCGGCGCGTGGACCAAGCGGGCCGGCCTGCCGCGTCCGTGGTGCAACATCCCGGTGTTCACCGCGGACGGTCGGCACGTGGGCACGCCGGACCTCATCTGTCCCGAGCTCGGTGTGCTCGGCCTCTACAACGGCGCGGTCCACCTGAGCCTTGCCGGCGTCTCCGCAGACCTGGACAAGGAGACCGCTTATCGCGACGTCGGCCTCGAGCCGGTGACCATGCTGGCGACGGACTGGCACGACCTCGGCAGGTTCACGTCCCGGCTGCGCTCCGCGGTGGACCGCGCCGACCGGGGAGGCGCTGGCTCCTGGACCGTGGCGGCGCCCTCGTGGTGGACGCCGACGCACGCCGTCGACCTCCGGCGCTCGCTGACCGAGGCGGAGAAGGCGCGCTTCCTGCGCTATCGAAGGAGCGCCTGAGCCAGGGTCTCGGCGTGCTGCGGAGCGAGCGCGCTGGCCGCCGTGCCGGGGTAGTCCAGTGAGAAATGGCTGTCCGTGGGCCGTCCGGACGACCGTTTGCCACTGGACTACCTCCCGCGTCGGGAATCCGATTGGCGGGCGCCCGAGCCCGAGCCGTACGATCGGGGCAGGCGTCTGAGCCGTCATCAGCGGCGAGCCTCGGGAAGAACGGGTGCGGCGAGCCGGCTGCCACCTCACTAGAACCCGGCGGGTGCGGCCCGACACAGCCGGAACGAAGCGGTCGCCAGAGGTTGGCGGCAAGCGAGGTGGTACCGCGGCAGCCCTGTCGTCCTCGTGTCATCAGACCGAGACGTACGACGCACCGCGAGGAGCACCCCAGATGGCCTACCCCAAGGTCTCGCACACAGGCGCCACGACCGTCGCCAGCAGCCCGCGCTTCCCTGACATCGAGGAAGCGGTGCTGGCGTACTGGGAGTCCGACGACACCTTCCGGGCGAGCGTCGAGCAGCGCGACGCCGGCGCCGACGGCAGCAACGAGTTCGTCTTCTACGACGGCCCGCCGTTCGCCAACGGCCTTCCGCACTACGGCCACCTGCTCACCGGCTACGTCAAGGACCTCATCCCGCGCTACCAGACGATGCGCGGCCACAAGGTCGAGCGCCGCTTCGGCTGGGACACCCACGGCCTGCCCGCCGAGCTCGAGGCGATGCGGCTCAACGGCATCAAGACCACCGACGAGATCGTCGAGCTGGGCATCGAGAAGTTCAACGAGGCCTGCCGCCAGTCGGTCCTGAAGTACACCGGCGAGTGGCGCGACTACGTCACCCGCCAGGCGCGCTGGGTCGACTTCGACAACGACTACCGCACCATGAACCCGGAGTTCATGGAGTCGGTCATCTGGGCCTTCAAGCAGCTGCACGAGAAGGGCCTGGTCTACGAGGGCTTCCGCGTGCTGCCCTACTGCTGGCAGGACGAGACGCCGCTGTCCAACCACGAGCTGCGCATGGACGACGACGTCTACCAGATGCGGCAGGACCCGGCCGTCACCGTCGGCTACGACGTCACGACCGACGGCCCGTTCACGGGCGTCAAGGTGCTCGTCTGGACGACGACGCCGTGGACCCTGCCGTCCAACCTCGCGGTGATGGTCGGCGAGGACATCGACTACGTCGTCGTCGAGTCGGACGGACCGACCGGCAGCGCCGAGCGCTACCTCCTCGCTGAGGCCCGCGTGGCGTCGTACGCCCGCGAGCTGGGCGACGAGCCCACCGTGACCTGGCGCGGCAAGGGCGCCGACCTCGTCGGCCTGGAGTACGCCCCGCCGTTCAGCTACTACGCCGGCCACGAGCGCGCCTTCCGCCTCGTGCCCGCCGAGTTCGTCACGACCACGGACGGCACCGGGCTGGTGCACACCGCCGGCGCCTTCGGTGAGGACGACAAGGTCGTCACCGACCGTGAGGGCATCGAGGCGGTCATGCCGGTCGGCAAGGACGGGCGCTTCACGTTCCCGGTCACCGACTACGAGGGCATGCAGGTCTTCGACGCCAACCTCCACATCATCGACCACCTCAAGGCGGTCACGAAGGGCGAGCAGGGCGGCTCGGTCACGCCCGGCACGGTCCTGGTGCGGCGCGAGACGTACGACCACTCCTACCCGCACTGCTGGCGCTGCCGGCAGCCGCTGATCTACAAGGGCGTCTCGTCGTGGTTCGTCGAGGTGACCAAGGTCAAGGAGCGCCTGATGGCGCTCAACCAGGACATCCGCTGGGTGCCCGAGCACATCAAGGACGGCCAGTTCGGCAAGTGGCTGGAGAACGCCCGCGACTGGTCGATCACCCGCAACCGCTTCTGGGGCAGCCCGGTGCCGGTGTGGAAGTCCGACGACGAGCACCATCCGCGCGTCGACGTCTACGGCTCCTTCGAGGAGATCGAGCGCGACTTCGGCACGCTGCCGCGCGACAAGGACGGCAACCCCGACCTGCACCGCCCGTTCGTCGACGAGCTGACGCGGCCGAACCCCGACGACCCGACCGGGAAGTCCACCATGCGCCGCGTCACCGACGTCCTCGACGTGTGGTTCGACTCGGGCTCGATGTCCTTCGCGCAGGTGCACTACCCGTTCGAGAACAAGGACTGGTTCGACAACCACTTCCCGGGCGACTTCATCGTCGAGTACATCGGCCAGACCCGCGGCTGGTTCTACACGATGCACGTCCTGGCCGGCGCGATCTTCGACCGGCCGGCGTTCTCGACGTGCCTCAGCCACGGCATCGTGCTCGGCAACGACGGCCAGAAGATGTCGAAGTCGCTGCGCAACTACCCCGACGTGCGCGAGGTCTTCGACCGCGACGGTGCCGACGCGATGCGCTGGTTCCTCATGTCGAGCCCGATCCTGCGCGGCGGCAACCTCGTCGTCACCGAGCAGGGCATCCGCGACTCGGTGCGGCAGGTGCTGATCCCGCTGTGGAACAGCTGGTCCTTCTTCAGCCTGTACGCCAACGCGGCCAAGGGCGGCGAGGGCTACGACGCGACGTGGCGCACCGACAGCGCGCACCCGATGGACCGCTACATCCTGGCCAAGCTGCGTGACTACGTCGCCGCGATGACCGACCAGCTCGACAACTACGAGGTGGCGGCGGCGTGCGACTCGACGCGCAGCTTCCTCGACGTGCTGACCAACTGGTACATCCGACGCTCCCGCGAGCGCTTCTGGGACGAGGACGCCGACGCGTTCGACACCCTCCACACGGTGCTCGAGGTCGTCTGCCGCGCCACCGCGCCGCTGATGCCGCTGACCACCGAGGAGGTCTGGCGCGGCCTCACCGGCGAGCGCTCGGTCCACCTGACCGACTGGCCGTCCGCCGACGACCTGCCTGCCGACGAGTCGCTGGTCGCGTCGATGGACACCGTCCGCGACATCTGCTCGGCGGGCTCGGCGCTGCGCAAGGCCGCCAACCTCCGCAACCGCCTCCCGCTGGCGCGCCTGACCGTCGTCACCGACGCCGACCTCGACGGCTTCGAGCAGCTGGTCGCCGACGAGCTGAACCTGAAGGCCGTCCAGGTCCTCGCGGTCGACGCGCCCGAGGCGGAGTCGTACGGCGTCTCGCAGCGGCTGACGGTCAACGCCCGCGCGGCCGGTCCGCGCCTCGGCAAGGACGTCCAGCTGGCGATCAAGGGCTCGAAGTCCGGTGACTGGTCGGTCGCCGACGACGGGACCGTGACCGCCGGTGGGCTCGCGCTCGTCGAGGGGGAGTACGCCCTCGAGACCGTGGCCGGGTCGTCGGACGAGGACTCCGCGCTCGGCATGCTGCCGCGCGGCGGCTTCGTCGTCCTCGACACCGCCGTCACGCCCGAGCTCGAGGCCGAGGGCGCCGCCCGCGACCTGGTCCGCGCGGTCCAGCAGGCCCGCAAGGACGCCGGCCTGCAGGTGAGCGACCGGATCAGCTTGACGATCACCGGTCCCGAGGCCACCCTGGCCGCGGCCCGGACCCACGAGGCCCTGATCGCGGACGAGACGCTGGCCACCGCGGTGTCGTACGTCGACGCCGCTGAGGTCGCCGTCGAGGTGGCACGGGCCTGACGCGCGGCGCGGCTGGTTGAATCAGGGCATGGCCCACCTCGACCTGTCCGCCGACGTCGTCTCCCTGACCCAGCAGCTCGTCGACATCTTCTCCGTCAGCCACGAGGAGCAGGAGATCGCCAACGCCGTCGAGACGGCCCTGACCTCACTGCCGCACCTCACCGTGACCCGGCGCGGCCACACCGTCGTCGCGCGCACCGAGCTCGGCCTGGGGGAGCGAGTGGTGATCGCGGGACACCTCGACACCGTCCCGCTCAACGACAACCTGCCCTCCCGCCTCGAGGACGGCGTCCTGCACGGTCTCGGCAGCTGCGACATGAAGGGCGGCGACGCGGTGATGCTCAAGCTCGCCGCAGACGTGACCTCGCCCAACCGCGACCTGACCTTCATCTTCTACGAGGCCGAGGAGGTCGACTCGGTCCACAACGGCCTGCGCAAGCTGACCGAGAGCGACCCCGACCTGCTGCAGGCCGACTTCGCGATCCTCATGGAGCCGAGCAACGCCGCGATCGAGGCGGGCTGCCAGGGCACGATGCGCGTCGACGTCCGCACCACGGGCGAGCGCTCGCACAGCGCGCGCAGCTGGAAGGGCGTCAACGCCATCCACCTCGCAGGTCCCGTGCTCGGCCGGCTCAACGACTACGTCGCGCGGCAGCCGGAGATCGACGGCCTCGCCTTCCACGAGGGCCTGAACGCGACCGGCATCCGGGGTGGTGTCGCCGGCAACGTGATCCCCGACGAGTGCGTCGTCGAGGTCAACTTCCGCTTCGCCCCCGACCGCAGCGAGGCGGACGCCGAGGCGTTCGTGCGCGACTTCTTCGAGGGCTACGACGTCACGGTGACCGACCTGGCCGCCGGCGCGATGCCGGGCCTGGACCGGCCGGCGGCCAAGGCGTTCGTCGAGGCGGTCGGCGGCGAGGTCGCCCCGAAGTTCGGCTGGACCGACGTCGCCCAGTTCACCAGGCTCGGCGTCCCGGCGGTGAACTTCGGCCCCGGCGACCCGATGTTCGCCCACAAGCAGGACGAGCACGTCCCCACCGAGCACATCGAGCGCTGCGAGCGGATCCTCAAGGAGTGGCTGGCATGAACACCTCACGCAACGACCGGCAGGCCGACCGCGTGACGGGTCCCGTCATCGAGCGTCGCGGCCAGGTGCACGAGGGCAGCACCACCGACCAGCGTCTCCTCGACTCCCGTGGCCTGACCGACTGGGTCCACACCGACCCGTGGCGCGTCCTGCGGATCCAGGCGGAGTTCGTCGAGGGCTTCGGCGCGCTCGCCGAGACCGGTCCGGCCATCGCGGTCTTCGGCTCCGCGCGCACGTCGGTCGACCACCCCTCCTACGCGATCGGCGAGGAGGTCGGCCGCAAGCTCGTCGACGCCGGCTTCGCCGTCATCACCGGCGGCGGTCCCGGGGCGATGGAGGCGGCCAACAAGGGCGCCTGCGAGGCCGGCGGCGCGAGCATCGGCCTCGGCATCGAGCTGCCCTTCGAGTCCGGGCTCAACCAGTGGGTCGACAAGGGCATCAACTTCCGCTACTTCTTCGCCCGCAAGACGATGTTCGTCAAGTACTCCCAGGGCTTCGTGGTCCTGCCCGGCGGCCTCGGCACCCTCGACGAGCTCTTCGAGGCGCTGACGCTGGTGCAGACGCGCAAGGTGACGTCGTTCCCCATCGTGCTCATCGGCACGAGCTACTGGGCCGGCCTGGTCGACTGGCTGCGGGCGACGGTGCTGGCCGAGGGCAAGATCAACGCCGCCGACCTCGACATGATGGTGCTGACCGACGACGTCGACGAGGCGGTGTCGCTGATGGTGGCCGCACGTGAGGGCCGCTGGCCCGACCCCGAGCCGGAGCGGCCCGAATGATGATGTGGTTCTTCGCCGTCCTCGTCGTCCTGGCCATGGGTGGCGTCGCGATGGTGGCCTCCGGCCGCGGCGGCTCGATGGCCCCGGCGTACGACGACCGACCCGACCTCGCGCTGCCCGACGACCGACCGATCGCGGCGCAGGACCTGCGCACGGTGCGGTTCCCGCTCGCGTTCCGCGGCTACCGGATGTCCGACGTCGACGAGGTCCTCGCCCGGCTGGCGTCCGAGATGGAGGAGCGGCACCGCGACGAGCCCGGGCCCGACGCCTCGTCTGGCGAGGCGCCGGGCGTCTAGGGCAGACTGCCGCGTCATGTCGTTCCCGATCGTCGTCTGGATCCTCACGGCCCTCGCTGCCGTGGCGATCGTGCTGACCCGGCTCCGCCTGAGCGGAGCCGCAGCGGCGGGCCGCTTCTCCATCAGCAGCCGCGTGCCCCTCACGCACTTCGTGGCCGGCATCGTCGCCCTCGTCCTGTGGCTGGGCGTGCTCATCGCACCGGAGGACTCCCTGCTCGGTGGACCGCTCGTCGGCATCCTCGCGATCGCCTGCTGGTGGCTCACCGCCATCTGCGGGCTGCTGATCCTCGCGCGCTGGCTGCCCGCCAAGGGACRCCACGCGCCCGAGGCCTCCGGCGACTCGTGGAGCGACGGGCCCGGCCTGTCCCTGCTGGCGCACCTCGGCATGGTGGTCGGCGTCCTCGTCTTCACCTACGCCTACCTCACCGCGGCCGTGTGATGCCTGCGCTCCGCGCCCGGTCGGCGTACGCCGCCGTGCTGGCGGTCGCGGCCCTCACCGCCGCGGGGCTCACCCAGCCCGCGCCCGCACCGGCCGCCGCCGCGGTCGACGCGGCCACGCCCGTCGACCGCCCCGCCGTCGTCGAGGTCCGCACGATCGGCCACTCCGTCAAGGGACGACCGATCCGTGCGTGGCGGCTCGGTGAGCCGGGCAAGCGACGCATGGTGCTGGTGTCGACGATGCACGGCAACGAGCCGCACACCCGCCGGATCCTCGAGACCCTGCGCGACGGGCGACCGGTGCGGGGCATCGACCTGTGGGTCATCCCGACCTACAACCCCGACGGGCTGGCCCGGGGGACCCGCCGCAACGCCCGCGGCATCGACCTCAACCGCAACTTCCCGCACCTGTGGAAGGACCTCGACGGCAACTACGAGTCCGGCCCCCGCCCGGCGAGCGAGCCGGAGACGCGGGCGGTCATGGCCTTCCTCGAGGAGGTCGACCCGCGCCGGGTGATCAGCTTCCACCAGCCGCTGCACGGCGTCGACACCGACACCAAGGACGCCGGCTTCGCCCGGCGCCTGGCGCGTGCCCTGCGGCTGCCCCGCACCGCCCTCGACTGCGGCGGGCTGTGCCACGGCACCATGACGATGTGGTTCAACCACCGCTTCCGCGGGTCGGCGCTCACCGTCGAGTACGGCGGCCGGCCCTCACGGCACCGGATGACCGTCCAGGCGCCCCGGCAGCTGCTCGGCGTGATCGGCGCCCACCGGGCGGGCCGCGGCTGAACGCACCGACCGTGGCTCAGCGACCGTGGCTCAGCGACCGTGGAAGGCCGGCTTCTCCTTGGCCATGAACGCGTCGACCGCGGCGAGGTGGTCCTCGGTGCCGCCGGTCAGCGCCATCTTGTCGGCCTCGAACGCCAGTGACTCCTCGAGCGGGTGCGCGGATGCGTACGCCACTGCCTGCCGCATCGAGCCGAACGCCACCGTCGGGCCCGACGCCAACCGCGCGGCGAGCTGGCCCACGGCCTGCGGGAGCTCCTCCGCGGTGACCACCTGCGTGGCCAGCCCCAGCTCGAGGGCCTCCTGGGCCGACACGGTGCGCGGGAAGTAGAGCAGCTCCATCGCCTTGGCGCGGCCCACGAGGCGGGGCAGCGTCCAGCTCGACCCGGTGTCGCAGGAGAGCGCGACGCCGGCGAAGGAGGTGTTGAAGCCGGCCGAGTCGACGACGACCCGGAAGTCGGCGGCGAAGGCCAGGCTGGCCCCGGCGCCGGCCGCGACGCCGTTGACCGCCGCGATGACGGGCTTGGGCATCGTCGCGAGGGCCAGCACGATCGGGTTGTAGTGCTTCTCGACGGTCTCCGACAACGGGATGTCGGCCTCGCCCTTCAGCCCGGCGAGGTGCTCCTTGAGGTCCTGCCCGACGCAGAAGGCGCGGCCGCTGCCGGTGAGCACGACGCACCGCACATCCGGGTCCTCGGCGACCCGGTGGACGGTGTCGCGCAGCAGGTCCTTGGTGGCCACGTCGAGGCCGTTCATCGCCTCGGGACGGTTGAGCGTGATCGTCGCGACGCCGTCCTCCACGTGGAGCAGGACGGGGGCGGTGCCGGTGCTGTCGCCCGCGCTGGGTCCGGCGGCGCGGTCGGGTTCGGAGGTCGTCATGGCCGCAGTCTGCCTGACCAAGTTGGTGTGTTACCGCCCTGTGGTGCCGATCACGCGGGTCATGGGGGATAATGGACGTCGTACGACGCCGATCGAGGTGGCCGAACGACTCAGCCGCCTCGATTCGCATGTGATGAGCCACATCCAGTGATGGCTGAACAGGAAGAGGTGCGCCGATGGCCGCCATGAAGCCCCGCACGGGCGACGGACCGCTCGAGGTCACCAAGGAAGGACGCGGCATCGTCATGCGCGTCCCGCTCGAGGGCGGTGGACGGCTGGTGGTGGAGCTCAACGCCGAGGAGGCCTCGGCACTCGGTGACGCCCTCAAGGACGTCGTCGGCTGATCGTGCCCAGCACCGCACTGCCGCCCCAGGTCTCGCCGCCCGAGTTCGCACTGAGCCCCGCGCTGCCGCACCAGATTGGCGGCGCGGAGGTCTGGGCGTTCCCGGTCCTCCCCGATGAGGACGGGCCGCTCCTCGGCCCGGGTGCCGACGAGGCCGGTGACGCCCTCGGCGTCGACCTCCTCGCCGCGCTCGAGGCGTCGCGGGCCACCGGTCGCACCGGCGAGCTGACCACGGTCCCGGTCGCCGGTCGCGCCACCGGAGACACGTCCGACGGGGCTTCCGAGGGGCCGGGCCTCGTGCTGCTCATCGGTGTCGGCGAGGCCACCACGACCGACCTCCGTCGTGCCGGCGCTGCGCTGGCCCGGGCCACCAAGGACCGCGGCAACGTCGTGACGTCGCTCGCGTCGATCGCGCCCGACGAGGGCCTCGGTGCCTTCGTCGTCGGGGCGATGCTCGGCTCGTTCGCCTTCCACTGGCGCTCCAACGGGCCCAAGGAACGACCGGTCTCCCGGATCGTCCTCGCGGGCGTGGACGGCGACGGCGCCGACGACGAGCTCGCCCGGGCGATCGCGCACGGCGGCGCCGGCTGGCGCTCCCGCACCCTGGCGACCGTCCCGGCGAACCTGAAGACCCCGGCCTGGCTGGCCGAGCAGGCCGTCGAGGTCGGCGAGCACGCCGGCCTCGAGGTGCAGGTCTGGGACGACGCACGGCTCGAGGCCGAGGGCTTCGGCGGCATCCGCGCCGTCGGCGGCGCCTCCGTCAACGAGCCCCGGCTGATCCGCATGGACTACACCCCCCGCGGGGCCACCAAGCGCATGCCCACGGTGGTCCTCGTCGGCAAGGGCATCACCTTCGACACCGGCGGCCTCGACATCAAGCCCAGCGAGGGCATGCTGACGATGAAGCGCGACATGAGCGGCGGCGGTGCCGTCATCGCCACGATGGCTGCGCTCCGCGACGTCGACTGCCCGATCCGCGTGGTCGGCCTGGTGCCGGCCGCGGAGAACGCCATCAGTGGCGCGGCGATGCGCCCCGGCGACGTGATCACCCACTTCGGAGGTCGCACCTCCGAGGTCAACAACACCGACGCCGAGGGCCGCCTCGTGCTGGCCGACGCGATGGCGTACGCCGTCAGCGAGATCGCGCCGGCCGCCCTCGTCGACATCGCCACCCTCACCGGTGCGATGAAGGTGTCGCTCGGCCAGTGGACCGGCGGCTACTTCGCCAACCACGAGGGCCTGGCCGACCAGGTGCGGGCGGCCTCGGCCGCGTCGGGCGAGAACACCTGGCGGATGCCGCTCGTCGCCGACTACGAGGACAAGGTGGCCTCCGGCATCGCCGACGGCGACAACGCCGCAGGAGGCGCCGGCGCGATCACCGCCGCGCTCTTCCTCCAGCACTTCGCGGGCGACGTGCCGTGGGCCCACATCGACTTCGCCTCCGCCGCGGAGTCGCCGACCGACCGCTATGAGTGGACCGCCGGCCCGAGCGGCTGGGGTCCGCGCCTGCTGCTGAGCTGGCTCGGCTCCGACGACCCGCTGGCCGGGATCGTCTGATGCTCGGTCTCACCGTCCGCTGGTCGCTCGCCGACGCGCCGGAGGGGGTCGAGGAACAGCTCGCGTCCTACGTCGCCGAGACCTCGCACGCCCGGTTCACCGGGATGGCCGGGCTGCGCTTCAAGACCTGGCGCCAGGTGCCGGGGGAGTGGTTCGAGGGCTGCTACGTCTTCGCCACCAGCCAGGCGCGCGAGGACTTCCAGCGCACCTTCACCGAGGGTGCCGACGACGCGCCCGGCACCCGGATCATCGGGAGCCCGCCGATCCTCATCGAGGCGTGCGACGTCGTCGCGATCGCCGAGGGCTGGGACGGCTTCACGGCCGCCCCGCGCCTCTAGCCTCGACCAGCCGCGCGGGTCAGGCCTCGGGGGCCCACTCCTTCTTCGCGGCGAGCAGGCCGTCGCCGACGGGCAGCAGCACCGGCACGAGCGCCTCGTGCTCGAGGATCGTCCGGCCGAGGTCGCGGATGGTGACGGTCTCCTCGTCGCGCTGGGCGGGGTCAGCGACCCGGTCGTGCCAGAGCGCGTTGTCGAACGCCACGACGCCGCCGGGGCGCAGCAGTCGCAGCGCCTCCTTGAGGTAGGCGGCGTACTCGCGCTTGTCGCCGTCGCAGAAGACCAGGTCGTAGTGGCCGTCGGTGAGGCGGGGCAGCACGTCGAGCCCGGCCCCGGCGATGGTGCGGGCGCGGTTGCCGGGGATCCCGGCCTCGGTGAACGTCTCCTTGGCGAGGCGCTGGTGCTCGGCCTCGATGTCGACGGTCGTCAGCACGCCGTCGGCGCGCATGCCGCGCAGCAGCCAGAGCCCGGACACGCCCGTGCCGGTGCCGATCTCGACGACCGCGCGCGCGTCGAGCACGGAGGCGAGGAAGCGCAGGGCGGCGCCGACGCCGGGTCCGACGGGGGCCACCCCCACCTCCTCGGCGCGGCTGCGGGCGG
Organism: Nocardioides sp. P5_E3; assembly: GCF_054049275.1. Classification (NCBI taxonomy): domain Bacteria; kingdom Bacillati; phylum Actinomycetota; class Actinomycetes; order Propionibacteriales; family Nocardioidaceae; genus Nocardioides; species Nocardioides sp. P5_E3. The sequence goes on along the minus strand of NZ_JBFUMR010000002.1, from coordinate 50,189 downwards.
CGGCCAGGAGCTCGTCCTCGGCCACGAACGTCTCGGCGTAGGTCCAGCTCGCGGGCTTGATCGGCGCGGTGTTGTTCGGCACGCGGGCGACTCTATCGCGCAGCAACCGCCGGACGTGGCCGGGAACACACGGACCGCCTCGGTCGTTGGAGGCGGTGACCCGGCCAGAAGTTCTTGGTCGGTCCGCATGTGGTTCACAGGGAACTCTCAGGCGGCATACCTAGCGTCAGGAAGGACATCGAACCGTTGCAGCTGCGGTCGAGGAAGACGAGCCAGGGAGCGCCCGTGGGTGATCACGTCGACGCCGCAAGCGATGCCGTCGACGTGCCCACGTGGGACGAGGTAGTGGAGCAGCACTCCGACCGCGTGTTCCGGCTGGCCTACCGCCTGACGGGCAACCGGCACGACGCCGAGGACCTCACCCAGGAGGTCTTCGTGCGGGTCTTCCGGTCCCTCGACACCTACACGCCGGGCACGTTCGAGGGGTGGCTGCACCGCATCACCACCAACCTCTTCCTCGACGGTGCGCGCCGCAAGCAGCGCATCCGCTTCGACCCGCTGTCCGACGAGCGCGCCGCCCGGCTGACCAGCCCGGCCCCGGCGCCCGAGCTCGCGGTGGCGGACCGGACCTTCGACGACGACATCGAGACGGCGCTGGCGACCCTGCCGCCCGACTTCCGTGCCGCGGTCGTGCTCTGCGACGTCGAGGGCCTCAGCTACGAGGAGATCGCCGAGATCATGGACGCCAAGCTCGGCACCGTGCGCTCGCGCATCCACCGCGGTCGCACGATGCTCCGCAAGGCCCTCGCGCACCGCGAGCCGGCCGCGGGACGCTCGCGCTACTCGGGTCCCGTCGCCCCCCGCGCGCGTGGGCCGGTGTCGTGATGAGCCACCTCGGATCACGGGTCAGCGCACTCCTCGACGGTCGCCTCGCGCCGGAGGAGGAGGAGCGCTGCTGGAGCCACGTCCACTCCTGCCACGCCTGCCGTGACCTCGTCGAGCAGGAGGGATGGGTCAAGACCCAGCTCGCCCAGCTGTCCTTCGGTCCCGGCCAGCCGTCCCACGACTTCAAGTCGGAGCTGGTGGGCCGCTGCTCGTCGATGCAGCCCGGCGCCGGCCACGGCCTGGTCGCCCCGCAGTTCCCGACGTCGCGCCACCGCCCGCGCCGCGGCATCGTCGCCATCGGCGGGGGCGCAGCGAGCGCCTGCGTCGTGGGCGTGCTCGCCCTCGGCGTGGCCGGTGCCCCGCGCGTCGACCCCCGGCCGCCGGTCACGGACCTGAGCCGGCCGACCGGTCCCGCGAGYCCGGCCGTCACCGGTGACGACCGCGCCGCCCGTGGACCTGTCTCACCCTCCCGGACGCCCCTGGCCGAGCGCCTTGTGGCGATCCGGGAGAAGATTGCTCCGTGAGCGACGAGCACAGGCCCGACGAGCAGACCCCGGACGAGCAGGTCACCGACCAGTCGCTCCCGCGCGCGCACGACGAGGAGCCCACCCAGCCCCTGGCCGGCTGGCGCCCCACCGAGCCCGAGCCCGCCCCCGCCGTGCAGCCGGAGGGTCGTGTCTACGGCGCTCCCGCCGCCCCCGAGCAGGCCGCCCCCGAGCAGGCCAGTCCTGACGGTCCCGGCCCCGACGACGCCGCTGCGCCCCAGGACGGGATGCTCGACGGCCCGCCGCCGCACCGCACGGCGTTCGGCGAGCCGCAGGCCCCGTCCCAGCAGCAGCCGGGCGCCGACCCCGAACCCGCGGCCCCGACCGTGCCGTACCCGACCCAGGGTCCCTACCCCCAGCAGCCGGGCCAGCAGCCCGGTCAGCCCTGGTTCGGCCCGGGCCCCCAGACGCGCCCGATGTACGCCGGCCCGACGACGGTCTCCCGCAAGATCCCGCTGTGGGTCTGGCCCGCGGTCGCCTGCCTCGCCCTGGTCGTCGGCATGCTCGGCGGCCTCGCCGGCGGTGCGATCCAGGACGAGCTCGCCGCCCGGCCGGGCACCAACGACAACGGCATCAACGGGGTGCGGACGCAGACAGCCGCCCCGCTGGAGGCCGACAACGGCTCGGTCGCCGCGGTGGCGCAGGCGCTGCTCCCCAGCACCGTCCAGATCGTGGCCGAGCTCGACGGGCAGGCCGGCGGAGCCACCGGCTCCGGGTTCGTCCTCGACCGAGACGGCCACGTCGTGACCAACAACCACGTCGTCGCCTCCGCGGCGGAGGACGACGGCCCGATCGTCGTCATCGACCACCAGGGCCAGCGGCTCGAGGCGACGGTCGTGGGTCGCAGCTCGGTCTACGACCTCGCCGTGCTGGCCGTCGAGGGAGGCGGCAAGCTCGAGCCCGCGGCGCTGGGTGCCTCGCAGGTCCTGCGCGTCGGTGACCCCGTGATCGCCTTCGGTGCCCCGCTCGGCCTGAGCCAGACCGTCACGTCGGGCATCGTCAGCGCCCTCAACCGGCCGGTGACCACGTCGGGGCAGTCCGAGGACGACTCGTCCTACATCAACGCCGTGCAGACCGACGCCGCGATCAACCCGGGCAACTCCGGCGGTCCGCTGGTCAACCTCGCCGGGGAGGTCGTCGGGGTGAACTCCGCGATCGCCACCAACGGCGGTGCGTCCGGCGAGGCGGGCAACATCGGCGTCGGCTTCGCGATCCCGATCGAGCAGGTGCGCACCACGGTCGACCAGATCCTGCGCACCGGCAAGGCGGAGTACCCCGTCATCGGAGCCCAGGTGCGCACCGGCGCCGAGCCCGACGCCGACGGAGCCACGATCACCGAGGTCATGCCCGACACCCCGGCCGAGCGCGCCGGCCTGGAGAAGGACGACGTCATCACGGCGGTCGACGACCAGCCGGTCAACGACGGGATTGCCCTGATCGTGGCCATCCGCACCCACCTGCCCGGCGACACCGTCGAGATGTCGGTGGTCCGCGGCGGCGAGGAGCGGGTCGTGGAGGTCGAGCTCGACGGCAAGGTCGGATAGTCACCCCACGACGCGCCTAGTTGTCGGACGATTCGGCGTCGGCGTCCACGAACGGGTGCTGGTCGACGAAGGTGCGCGTGTCGGCGTACATCCGTTGGATGAACTCCTCGAGCTGCACCCGCTCGACGCGCCACTGGCCCCGTCCGCCGATCTTGATCGCCGGCAGCTCGCCGCGACGGACCAGCGCGTAGACCTGCGCGCCGGAGGTGTTGAGCACCTCCGCGACGTCGGCGAGCGTCAGGAAGCGGGGGTCGTCGGCCATGGGGCCATCGTGCCACCGCGTGCCCGGCGCCCGTCGCCGCCCGGCCAGTCCCTGTGGAGAGACAGGTGTGAAGTCCGGCCGGTGCGGCAATGATGGCCTCGTGCCTCGGACCACCTCTCGGACCTTTTCGCGCGGCTCCTCCCGTCACGCCCCGTCGCCAGCCCCGTCGTCCGCCCGTGCCACCGACGTGCCGCCCGCCACCCGGGCCACGTCGCCCGGGTGGCGCGACCCGCGCCTGTGGATCGGGGTGGTCCTGGTGACGGGGTCGGTGGTGGCGGGTGCGCGCATCCTGGCCGGTGCCGACGACATGACCTCGGTGTGGGCCGCCTCGTCCGACCTGGTGGCGGGGCAGACGCTCACCGCCGACGACCTCGAGGCCACCCGGGTGCGCTTCGACGAGGCGGCGGACCACGACCGCTACCTCGGCGTCGACGAGGAGCTCCCGGCAGCGCTCACCCTCACCCGGCCGCTGTCGGCGGGCGAGCTGGTGCCTGCCGCCGCGCTGGGGGAGCAGGCGGCCGACGACACGGTGTCGCTGTCGATCGCGGTCGCCCCCGAGCACGTCCCCACCGACCTGGTCCGCGGGTCGCGGGTCGACGTGTGGGTCGTGGCCGACCGGACCCTCGCGCAGCGTCGCGGCGGTGCGGCCGCCGAGCTCGTCCTCGGCGACGTCGCGGTCCTCGACGCCCCGGTGGTGTCCGACGCCTTCGCATCGGCGACCAGCCGGCAGCTCGTACTCGCCGTCCCGGAGGCCGACGAGGAGCAGCTCGGCGAGGTCCTGGCCGCCGTCGGCGACGACCGGGTCCGGGTCGTCGGCAGGGGGTGACGGCGTGATCTGCGTGCTGCTGCTCGCGGCGGGCGAGGCGTGGGAGTCGCCGGCCCTGACCGACCTCGAGGCCCACCCGGGAGTGGTGGTCCTCAAGCGCTGCGTCGACGTCGACGACCTGCTCGCGGCCGTGGCGAGCGGACAGGCCGACGTCGCCGTCGTCTCCCTCGACGCCCCGGGCCTCGACCCGGCGAGCGTCGCCCACCTGCGGCGCCATGCCGTGCGCCCCGTCGCCGTGACCTCGGCGCTCCCCGAGGACCTCGACGCCCGTGAGCACGCCGCACGCCTGGGCATCACGGCCCTGGTGGGCCGGGGGGAGCTGGCGTCGTTGCCCCGGGTGGTCACCACCGTCGAGGACGTCGCCGACACCCGCGTGCGCGTCGACGTGCCCGTCCACGACGTCGAGGTCGACCGCGTGCCCGCGGCCGAGCCCGGACGCCTCGTGGCCGTGTGGGGTCCGGCCGGCGCCCCCGGGCGCACGACGGTCGCGACCAACCTGGCGTGGGAGCTCGCCCGGCGCGAGGTGGGGGTGGTGCTCGCCGACCTGGACCCCTACGGCGGTGCCGTCGCCCAGCAGCTCGGCATCCTGGACGAGGTGTCCGGACTGCTGTCCGCCTCCCGTCTCGCGGCGGCCGGCCAGCTCGACGACCGCTTCCCCTCGGTCTGTCGAGGCGTCGGGGACCACCTGGCCGTGGTCACCGGCCTGCCGCGCGCCGACCGGTGGCGGGAGGTGCGCGCAGCACAGGTCGACCAGCTGCTCGAGCGGGCGCGCACCCACGGTCAGGTCGTGGTCGACACCGGGTTCAGCCTGGAGGACGACACCGGCTCCGACCTCGGCGGCCGCCCCGGTCGCAACGCCCTGACCCTCGCCGCCCTCGAGCAGGCCGACGAGGTGGTCGTCGTGGGCTCGGCCGACCCCGTGGGACTCACCCGGCTCGCCCGCGGTCTGGTCGACCTGCGCGACCGCGCTCCCGGCACGCCGGTGCGCGTGGCGGTCAACCGGATGCGGTCCTCGATCGGATGGTCGGAGAAGGAGATCGCTGGCATGGTCGAGGGATTCAGCCGGGTCGCCGGCCTGCACTTCCTGCCCGACGACCGCGCCGGGCTCGACCAGGCGCTGGTGAGCGGTCGCCCGGTCGCCGATCTGGGCGTCTCGCCACTCGTGAACGCCCTCGCCGCCCTCGCCGACGCGGTGTTCCCGGCCCACGCCCGCGGGGGCGCCGACGGCCCGTCCGTCCGGACCCGGCTGCGGCGGGGCAGCGCCTCGACCGGTCGCGGCGGGGGACGCCGCTCCGCCCGCTCGAGATGAGGCAAGTCAAGATGTCAAAATTCTGAAAATCATCAAGATTCTGCGTAGTTTGGGTTCTGATTCCGAGGGAGAACCTGAATGTCACGTCACTACCGCATCGCCGCCATCTCCAGCCTGGCCGTCGTCCTGGCCGCTTCGCCGGCGTCGGCCAAGCTGTTCCAGGGCACCACCGGCGACGACACCATCATGGGCAAGAACCGCGCCGACAAGATCATGGCCATCGGTGGGCAGGACAAGGTGACGGCCCGGGGCGGCAACGACAAGGTCTACGCCGGCAACGGCCACGACACCGTCAGCGGCGACGACGGCGACGACTGGATCACCCTGCAGCCCGGCAACGACTGGGGCTCGGGCGGGCTCGGCAACGACTCCATCGACGGCGGCCAGGGCGACGACGTGATGTACGGCGGCGAGGGCAACGACAAGCTGACCGCCGGCGCCGGCAACGACATCGTCTACGGCGAGGGCGGCAACGACCTCGTCGGCGGCGGTGAGGGCGACGACCGGCTCTTCGGCGGGGACGGCATCGACAAGCACATCGGCAACGACGGCAACGACTACATCGACGCCGGCCCCGGGGACGACGGTGCGATCCAGGGCGGTCCCGGCAACGACGTGCTGATCGACGGCGAGGGCAACGACGTCAAGATCAAGGGCGACGAGGGCGACGACATCGTCTTCCTCGGCCCCGGTGCCGACAAGGTCTTCACCGAGCAGGGCAACGACACGATCTACGTCCTCCCCGACGGCCAGGTGGACAAGATCCACTGCGACGACCCGACGCAGGGCGACAACGGCAACGCCGACCGGGTCATCTTCGTCGGCTGGCGCGACCCTGCCGACGTGATCGACTACCGCGGCTCTTGCGACATCATCGAGGTCACCGCCGAGCTGCCGGCCGGGTGGCCCTACGGGCTGGTCCCGTCCCAGCGCTCCGTCATGCGGCGAACAGCAGGTACAGACCTCCCACGGTGAAGAAGACCATCGCCACCAGCAGCGGCAGCTGACCGGTGAGCTGGTGCCGTCGCGGCAGCAGCTTGATCGCACGGTCGTGGGCCGCCACCACGCCGACGACGTGGCCCAGCGTGACCGCAGCGACCTTGCTCACGGCGAGGAACGTCGGGTGCGCCGAGAGCCAGTAGTTGACCTGCAGGTCCGCCGTGCCGAGGTAGTTGTCGCCCCGGCTGAACGGGTCGCTGAGCTGGATGAGCGTCTGCTGGCCGTACTCGACGAAGTAGGTCAGGTAGTGGGCCACGATGTAGCCCACGATGATCGGGATCACCGAGTGCGCGAACTGGTTGGGCAGCGTCCGGCGCGGGATGTCGCTCCTGACGCCTGTCGCCATGGTGGCGACGGTCAGCACCAGCGCGACGCCGGCAGAGAAGCCGATGAGGGCGAGGGTGTCGGGCCACACCCGTGACGTCGACATCGACTGCACGAGCTTGAGCCAGGGCGTCGACTCCCGGAAGGAGTCGAACGCGGTGCTGCCGAAGAGCACGCCGACCACCATGACGAGCCCGGGACGCGGGACCACGGTGTCGAGGTTGGCGAGCGGGCTGCGGAGCACCAGCACCCCGTCGCGGCGCCCCCAGATGGACAGCTTGGCGACCAGCGAGGAGTAGACCTCGAACGGGTCGGCGCGGGCCAGGAACGTCGTACCCCACAGGGCGGATCCGATGAACATGATGCCGAGGTAGGCCGCGCACCAGAGCCGGACGGGCCCGACGTCGGTGGAGTAGGGGTAGACCAGCTCGAGCCAGACGAAGGCGAACAGACCGGCCGCGGCGGGCCAGTAGCCGAGGCGGGCGGGGTAGACGTACAGGCCCTCGCCCTCGGGGACGCCGGAGATCTTCGCGAACAGCATGCTGATCGTGCGTGCCGGGCTGATCGCGCGGAACACCGGCCCGAGCAGCAGCGACGCCGGCACGAGGCCGACCCACAGGATCACGTAGAAGGTGCCGAGGAACGGGTTGATCAGCGTGTCCTCGCCGAACACCGCGGCCGCGGCGACGTAGAGGAAGAACGCCATCCCCAGCACGCGGGCGGCGATCGCCAGCGCGCGCGACGACACGATGCGGTCCAGCCACCCAGGGGCCGAACGACCGCTGGTCGCCGCGTCGTAGCGCGGCTCGCGCCACGCCACCGCCAGCACGGTGAAAGAGACGACAAGGGCGGCGACGGCACCTGCGATCGCCAGCTCCGACGGGATCGGCAGGTCCTTGGCGCYGCCGAGGCCGTGGGCCGAGATCGAGCCGCCGACGGCGAGCGGCGTCACCGGACTTCGAGCTGGAGCAGGATCACGTCAGGCTCGTGGCTCTCCACCTCGACGACGCCCGGGCGGTCGATGACGATCTCGTGCTCCGAGGTGCCCGCGTCGTAGGCGATCTCCTGCTCGGGCGTGCTGTGCACGTGGAGCTCACCGGCCTCGTCGGCCTCGATCGTCAGCACCAGGGTCTGGTCGACCCCCAGCTCGACGCGCTCCCCGTTGGGGGTGAACGAGTCGCCCTCGCGCGTCACGGTGACAGCAGCGCCGCCGCCCGTGCTGCTCGACCCCGAGGCGGAGTCGGAGGGGGAGTCGGAGGGGGAGGAGCTGGAGCTCTGGTCGGTGGCCGGCGGGTCGGTGTCCCCGTCTCCTCCGCAGGCGCTGAGCGAGGCGGCCAGGACGAGGACGAGGGGGGCGAGGCGCGTGACGACGCGACCGGACACGAGGATCTCCTTCTGCAGCTGCACGGGCAGGCAGCAGCCACGGCACCCGCCGGGTCACTACCTCTGCCAGAATCCCATGCGGGACAAGATCGTCGACGAGAGGGCATCAGATGAGCGAGCGGCTCCGGCCGCGGGACCTGGCCATCCTGGCCGCAGAGTCCCCCACGACGCCCATGCACAACGCGACGGTGGAGATCTTCGACCCGGGGGAGTCCGGCTTCGACCACGACCGGCTCGTGCAGCTGATCGCCGACCGGATCGCCTTCGTCCCGCGCTACCGGCAGCGCCTGCAGCTGGTGCCGGGGCGGCTGGCCAACCCGGCCTGGGTGGACGACGAGGGGTTCGACCTCGGCTACCACGTACGACGCTCCGCGCTGCCGCGTCCGGGTTCGATGGACCAGCTGCGCGAGCTCGTCGCGCGCATCGCGTCCCGGCCGCTCGACCGGAGCCGTCCGCTGTGGGAGTGCTACTTCGTGGAGGGCCTCGAGCACGGCCACATCGCGCTGCTGACCAAGAGCCACCAGATCCTGGTCGACGGCCGCGAGACCGTCGACATCGGCCAGGTGCTGCTCGACACCTCCCCGGACCGGTCGACCCTCGGGCACGACGACGACTGGCGCCCGGGCCGCCCGTCCGGGCCCGTCGCGGCGGCCCTCACCGCGGTCACGGACAGCCTCGAGAGCCCCCGCACGCTCTGGATGACCACCCGCGCCAACGCCGAGTCGCTCGGCCGTGCCGCCTCGGCCTCGGGCGCCCGGGTCGCCGAGGTCGCCAACGCCCTCGCCGGACGCGGCCCGGTGCACTCCACGCCGGTGCACCGCCGGCTCTCGCAGCAGCGGCGGTTCGTCACGGCGCACACCGAGCTCTCCGACTACCGCGCGATCCGCGAGGTGCACGGTGGCACGGTCAACGACGTCATCCTCGCCACGATCGCCGGCGGGCTCCGCGGCTGGCTGATGGCGCGTGCCGAGTCGCTGGGCGGGCTGCGGACCATCAAGGCGATCGTGCCGATGTCGGTCATCGACGACGAGCTCGAGCCGACGTCGCTCGGCAGCCAGATCACCGGGCACCTCGTGCACCTGCCGATCGGCGAGCCCAGCCCGGTCGTACGCCTGCACCAGGTCAGCTACGACCTGCGCGCGCACCGCGACAACGGCCGCAACGTCTCGGCCCGTCGGCTCTCCGGGATCGCCGGGTTCGCCCCGACGACGTTCCACGCCCTGGGGGCGCGGCTGGCCACGGCCGAGCTGCGCCGCGGCTTCCACGTGTCCGTCACCAACGTGCCGGGGCCGCAGTTCCCGCTCTACGCCGACGGCGCCCGGATGCTCGAGTCCTACCCCGTCCACCCGCTGCTGCCCGACCACCCGCTCGCCATCGGCGTGACGTCGTACGACGGCGGGGTGTTCTACGGCATCACGACCGATCGCGACGCCGTGCCCGACGCCGACGTGCTCCGCCAGTGCCTGCTCGAGGCGCTCGACGAGCTGAAGGACTCGGCCTCCGACACCCGGCCGCGCGCCCCGCGCGGACGCAAGGGCGCAGCCGCGAAGGAGAAGACGTGACCCGCCGCTACCTCCCGTCGTCCCTGCCGACCCTGGCCGAGGACTGGGCGGCCGACGGCCCGCGCGTCGTCGACCCGGTCCTCGCCCCGGACGACGGCGAGGAGAGCGAGTACGTCGCGCTGATGACCGCCGCGGACGCGTCCGCCGAGCTGGTGGCCGGCCTGCCCGACGGTCGGCGCCGTCGTGTCGTCGTGGTCGCCGAGACCTCCGCGGCCGACGGCCCGGTCCGCTGGCGAGACGTGGTCGCGGTGCACGTCGACAGCGAGGACGACGCGGACGCCGACGACGACCTGGCGTGGTGGGCCACCCAGGAGATCGGTGACCTTCTCGACTCCCCGTGATCGTGTCCCCTGATCCGGCACTTTGAGGCGTGCAGGCGGGTCTGACACCATCAGCCGCATGGACGCGATCACCTTTCCTCCGGCTCCCACCAACGAGCCGAACCTGACGTACGCCCCTGGCAGCGCGGAGCGGGAGACCCTCGTCACCGAGCTGGCCCGGCTGGAGAAGAAGCAGCAGTCGTTCCGTGCCGTGATCGGCGGCAAGCGTCGCAACGGCGGTGGCGCGGAGATGAAGGTCGTCCAGCCGCACGACCACGCCCACGTGCTCGGCACCTTGAAGAACTCCACGGTCAAGGACGCCGAGGCCGCGGTGAAGGCCGCCAACGACGCCGCGCCGGCCTGGCGGGCGATGCCCTTCGACGAGCGCTGCGCGATCATCCTCAAGGCCGCCGACCTGCTCGCCGGCCCGTGGCGCCAGACGCTGAACGCCGCGACGATGCTGGGCCAGTCGAAGACGGCGTTCCAGGCCGAGATCGACGCCGCGTGCGAGCTGATCGACTTCTGGCGCTTCAACGTCCACTACGCCAAGCAGATCCTCACCGACCAGCCGATCGCCAACAGCCCGGGCATCTGGAACCGCACCGACCACCGCCCGCTCGAGGGCTTCGTCTACGCGATCACGCCGTTCAACTTCACCGCGATCGCGGGCAACCTGCCCACCGCTCCGGCGTTGATGGGCAACACGGTGATCTGGAAGCCGTCGCCGACCCAGCAGCTCGCCGCGTCGCTGACGATGGAGCTGCTGGAGGAGGCCGGCATGCCGCCCGGCGTCATCAACATGCTCCCCGGTGACGGGATCGAGGTGTCGAAGGTGGCGCTGGGTCACCGGGACCTCGCGGGCATCCACTTCACCGGCTCGACCCCGACGTTCCAGCACCTGTGGCGCACGGTGGGGGAGAACATCACCGGCTACCGCTCCTACCCGCGCATCGTGGGCGAGACCGGTGGCAAGGACTTCATCGTCGCCCACCCGTCGGCCGACCCCGACGTGCTGCGCACGGCGATGATCCGTGGTGCCTTCGAGTTCCAGGGCCAGAAGTGCTCGGCCGCCTCGCGTGCCTACGTGCCGAAGTCGGTGTGGGCGAAGATCAAGGACCAGCTGATCGCCGACACCGAGGCGCTCGCGATGGGTGACGTCACCGACTTCACGAACTTCATGGGCGCCGTGATCGACGACCGGGCGTTCGCCAAGCACAAGGCCGCGATCGCGCGCGCCAAGCGGCAGAAGCACCTCACCGTGATCGCCGGCGGCCAGACCGACGACTCGGTCGGCTACTTCGTCCGGCCGACGATCATCGAGTCCACGGACCCGACCGACCAGATCTTCGCCGACGAGTACTTCGGCCCGATCCTGGCCGTGCACGTCTACGACGACGCGCGCTTCGAGAAGGTCGTGGAGCAGATGGAGTCGTTCGCCCCCTACGCCCTGACCGGCGCGATCATCTCGCAGGACCGTGCGGCCATCGCGTGGGCGCGCAAGACGCTGCGCTTCGCCGCGGGCAACTTCTACATCAACGACAAGCCCACCGGTGCCGTCGTCGGCCAGCAGCCCTTCGGCGGCGGTCGTGCGTCCGGCACCAACGACAAGGCCGGTGCCGCGGTCAACCTGCTGCGCTGGACCTCGCCGCGGTCGATCAAGGAGACCTTCGTGCCTCCGAAGGACCACCACTACCCGCACCAGGGCTGACGTCCGGACGCCCGAGCTGATGGGGGAGGATGGGGGCGTGCTCGCCCCCGTCCTCCCGCTCCGCCCCCTGTGGCACATGGGTGCGCTGCACCCCTACGAGCAGGCGCTCACGCTGCTGCTGGCGTTCGGTCCCTTCGTGGTGCTCGGCCTGGTGATCTGGCGCCGGCGCGGCGAGGACGACGAGCACCTCAGCTGAAGACGGGCACGTCCAGTCCCACGAGCGCGTCATAGGACTCCGCGAGCAGCGCGGTCATCGAGAGGCGAGCCACTCCACGCCGGTGCGGTGCTCGGTGTCGAGCGCCTTGCCCAGCATGTCGGCGACGAGGCCCTCGATCTTGCCGCCGACCAGCGGCAGCCGGACGGTCACCTCGAGGTCGACGCGCTCGGTGGTGCGCCCGCCCGCCTCGACCAGCGTCGCGGTGCCGGACATCTCGCCCGGCTTGCCGGGGATGGCGATCTCGACGTCGGCGTGCTCGGTCGTGCGCCACGACTCGACCTGCACGATCCTGATCTCGTCGCCGACGAGCTTGGTCGCGAACGACGGCAGGCCGGAGGACGACTGCACCTGCTCGATCGTGACGACGCCGCCCTCGACGGTGGCACTGCCGCGCACGACGCGCATCCGCTCGAGCACGAGCTCGCGGAAGGTCCGGTCGGTGAGCATCGCCGCCACCTCCTCGAGCGAGGCGTCGTAGGTGAGGTCCTTGACCACGCGCTTGCCCATCCAGGGTCCTCCGGGGTGCTCGTCCGAGCGGCCGGGGCGGACGCCCCGACCGGTGCCGACATCATGGCCGACGGGGTCGCCGGGGGCGAGGACCGGCACCCCTCCCACGCCCCGACGGGCGAGGTGACCGCCGGGTACCGACCCGTGTTGTGACGGTCACAGTGGGGGTCCTAGTGTCGGAGTGTGGCGACGCTCGAGGAGACCAAGGACCAGCAGCTCGACGCAGCGACGGCGGAACGTCCGGAGTGGGGCGACCTCGTGCGCGCCTACTACCGCCACGTCGCTCCCGAGGAGGTCGCCGAGCGGTCCCCGGAGGACCTGCTGGGTGCCGTCGCCTCCCACCGCGAGCTCGCCTCCTCACGCCCGCAGGGCACCGCTGCCGTCCGCGTCGTGACCCCGACGATCGCCGACGCGGGCTGGTCGGCGTCGGGTCGATCGGTCGTCGAGGTGGTCACCGACGACATGCCGTTCCTCGTCGACTCGGTCACGATGGAGCTCAACCGGCTCGGGCACAACGTGCACGCGATCATCCACCCGCAGTTCGCCGTCGAGCGCGACATCACCGGCGAGCTCCAGCACGTGCACGCCCACGAGGCGCGGGGAGGCGCCTGGGCCGCCGTCCAGTCCGAGACCCAACCGTCGGCCCCGGAGGGCGCCGAGTCGTGGATGCACGTCGAGATCGACCGGACCGACGACGACGAGGCGGCCGAGATCACCGACGCTCTCCAGCGGGTGCTGCGCGACGTGCGCGAGTCCGTCGAGGACTGGGAGAAGATGCACGCCCAGGCCCTCGCCGTGGTCGACGAGCTCGACCAGGACCCGCCGCCGCTCGCGGCCGAGGAGCTGCGCCAGGGCCGTGACTTCCTCACCTGGCTGGCCGACGACCACTTCACCTTCCTCGGCTACCGCGAGTACCAGCTCGAGGCGGAGGAAGGAGCGCCCGAGGAGTGCGGCCTGCGCGCCCTCCCGGGCTCCGGCCTCGGGATCCTGCGCCACGACCAGGACCTGTCCGCCTCCTTCGCCAAGCTGCCCCCGCTGGTGAAGGCCAAGGCCCGCGAGAAGAAGCTCCTGGTGCTGGCGAAGGCCAACTCGCGCTCCACCGTGCACCGCCCGGCGTACCTCGACTACGTCGGCGTCAAGACGTTCGGCCCCGACGGCGAGGTCGTCGGCGAGCGCCGCTTCCTCGGCCTGTTCTCCAGCGCCGCCTACACCGAGTCGGTCACCCGCATCCCGGTGCTGCGCGAGAAGGTCACCGAGGTCATGCGCCACGCGGGCTTCGACGCGCGCAGCCACGCCGGCAAGGCGCTGATGGACACGCTGGAGAACTACCCGCGCGACGAGCTGTTCCACACCTCGCCCGACGAGCTGGCGCCGGTCGCGCAGGACGTGATGAGCGCCCGTGAGCGTCGCCAGCTGCGGGCGTTCGTGCGCCGCGACACCTACGGCCGCTACGTCTCCGTCCTCGTCTACCTGCCCCGCGATCGCTACAGCACCGCGGTGCGCGAGCGGTTCGCTGCCATCCTCACCGAGGACCTCGGCGGCGAGCACGTCGAGTTCACCGCTCGGGTCAACGAGTCCACGACCGCCCACGTGCACTTCGTGGTCCACCCGCCCAAGGGCGGCCAGATCGCCGAGATCGACGTCGCCGAGCTCGAGCGACGGCTCACGGAGGCGTCGCGGTCGTGGCGCGACGACTTCGTGGCCGCCGTCGTGAGCGAGCACGGGGTCGACGAGGGGTCGAGGCTGGCGCGGGCCTGGGCCAATGCCTTCCCCGAGGCCTACAAGGAGGACTACCAGCCGCAGCGCGGATCGGCCGACCTCGGCCGGATCGAGGCCATCCCGGGCGAGGTGGGCATCGACCTCGCGCTGTTCGACCAGGACGAGCGCGGCGGCCACTACCGACGCGGCGAGTCGCGGCTCAAGGTCTTCCGCGTCGGTGAGCCGTTGTCGCTGAGCGCGATGCTGCCGATGCTCACGTCGATGGGCGTCGAGGTCGTCGACGAGCGCCCGTACGAGCTCACCGGGCTCGCCCGACCCTCCTTCATCTACGAGTTCGGCCTGCGCCACGGCCGGACGCTCGCGCCCCGCGAGCGCACCCTGTTCGCCGAGGCGCTGCGCGCGGTGTGGGACGGCTACAACGAGATCGACGGCTTCAACCAGCTGGTCCTCGCCGCCGGGCTGACCTGGCGCCAGGCCACCGTGCTGCGGGCATACGCCAAGTACCTCAAGCAGGGCAACTCGCCCTTCGCCCTCGACTACATCGAGGAGGCGCTCCGCAGCAACGTCGACATCACCCGGCTGCTGGTGGAGCTCTTCGAGTCGCGCTTCGACCCCGGTCGCGACGACCGCTCGCTGGAGCACGACGCCGAGGCGCGGGTGGCCAAGGTGGAGGCGGTCGAGGAGCGGCTCGCCAAGGCCCTCGACGACGTCGTCAGCCTCGACCACGACCGCATCCTGCGCTCCTACCGCACGCTGGTCCGGGCGACGCTGCGCACCAACTTCTTCCAGCGCTCTGCCGACGGCGAGGTGCACCCCTACATCTCCTTCAAGCTCGAGCCGTCGGCCATCCCCGACCTGCCCGAGCCTCGCCCGCGCTTCGAGATCTTCGTCTACAGCCCCCGCGTCGAGGGCTCCCACCTGCGCTTCGGCGCGGTGGCGCGCGGCGGCCTGCGCTGGTCGGACCGTCGCGACGACTTCCGCACCGAGGTGCTCGGACTGGTCAAGGCGCAGATGGTGAAGAACACCGTCATCGTGCCGGTCGGCGCGAAGGGCGCGTTCTTCTGCAAGCAGCTCCCCGACCCCTCCGACCGCGACGCGTGGCTGGCCGAGGGTGTCGCCTGCTACAAGACCTTCATCTCCGGCCTGCTCGACATCACCGACAACCTCGTCGACGGCGTCACGGTGCCGGCGCGCGAGGTCGTGCGGCACGACGGTGACGACACCTACCTCGTCGTAGCCGCCGACAAGGGCACCGCGACGTTCTCCGACATCGCGAACGGCGTGGCCAAGGACTACGGCTTCTGGCTGGGCGACGCGTTCGCCTCCGGCGGCTCGGTCGGCTACGACCACAAGGCGATGGGCATCACCGCCAAGGGCGCCTGGGTCTCGGTGCAGCGGCACTTCCGCGAGATGGGCATCGACTGCCAGGCCGAGGACTTCACCGCGGTCGGCATCGGCGACATGTCCGGCGACGTCTTCGGCAACGGCCTGCTCTGCTCCGAGCACACCCGGCTGGTGGCGGCCTTCGACCACCGCGACATCTTCATCGACCCCTCGCCCGACGCCGCGTCGTCGTACGCCGAGCGGCGCCGGCTCTTCGACCTGCCGAGGTCGAGCTGGAAGGACTACGACTCCTCCCTCATCTCCGAGGGCGGAGGGGTCTGGTCGCGCTCGGCCAAGTCGATCCAGGTGTCGGCCCAGGTGCGTGAGGTCCTCGGGCTCGCCACCAGCGTCACCTCGCTGACGCCCGCCGAGCTGATGAAGGCGATCCTGGTCGCGCCGGTCGACCTGCTCTGGAACGGCGGCATCGGCACCTACGTGAAGTCGTCGGAGGAGACCAACGCCGACGCCGGCGACAAGGCCAACGACGCGATCCGCGTCAATGGCGAGGACCTGCGCGCCCGGTGCGTCGGCGAGGGCGGCAACCTCGGCTTCACCCAGCTCGGGCGGGTCGAGTACGCCCGGTTCGGTGCTGGCGGCGACGGCGGCCGGATCAACACCGACTTCATCGACAACTCCGCCGGTGTCGACACCTCCGACCACGAGGTCAACATCAAGATCCTGCTCGACCGCGTCGTGCGGTCGGGCGCGATGGGTGAGGACGCCCGCAACGAGCTCCTGGCCGAGATGACCGAGGAGGTCGGCCTGCTCGTCCTGCGCGACAACTACGAGCAGAACCTCGCGCTCGCCAACGCCCAGGCCCACGCGCCGTCGCTGCTGCACGTGCACGAGGACTGGATGCGCGCGCTGGAGAAGCGCGGCGTGCTCAACCGCGAGCTGGAGGGACTGCCCAGCACCCGCCAGGTACGGCGCCGCCTGGACCGCAAGCAGGCGCTGTCGACCCCCGAGCTCTCGGTGCTGCTGGCCTGGACCAAGATCGTGCTCGCCGAGGAGCTCGTCGAGTCCGACCTGCCCGACGACCCCTACCTGCGCGAGGACCTGCTCGCCTACTTCCCGAGCCGCATGAAGCCCGACCTCGAGGCAGCCATCGAGGACCACCCGCTGCGGCGCGAGATCATCGTGACCCAGGTGGTCAACGACCTCGTCAACGGTGCCGGCATGACGTTCTGGCCCCGCCTGCAGGGCGAGACCGGAGCCTCCCCGGCCGACCTGACGCGGGCCAACTTCGTCGCCCGCGAGATCTTCGGATCGCTGCCGCTGCGGCACGAGATCTCGGCGCTCGACAACCAGGTGCCGGCCGAGCGCCAGACCCGGATGCGCATCGAGATGCGCACCTTGGTGGAGCGCGCGTCGCGCTGGCTGGTCACCAACCGGCGACCGCCGCTCGACTCGGGCGCGACGGTCGAGTTCTTCCGCGGTCCCGTCCAGCGGGTCATGGCCGAGCTGCCCGGCATCATGAGCGGGCGCGAGCTCGACGACTACCGCGGCCGCGAGAAGCGGCTCAGCGACCAGGGCGTGCCCGGTGACCTCGCCTCCCGCATCGCGGTCCTGGCGTCCGCCTACGCCCTGCTCGGCATCGTCGAGACCGCCGACCGGCTCGGCCTCGACCCCGTCGACGTGGCCCGGGTCCACTTCGCGCTGGGGGAGCGGCTCGGCCTGCCGGCGCTCGTGGAGCGGATCTTCGCCCTGCCCCGCGACGACCGGTGGCAGACCATGGCGCGGGCCGCGGTGCGCGACGACCTCTACGGCGTCCACCAGCAGCTGACCGCCCAGGTCCTCGGCTCCACCGACGCCGCCGACTCGGCGCCCGCTCGCGTGGCCGCCTGGGAGGACGCCGACGAGGAGCTGGTGGGCCGCGCGGCGTCGACGCTCGAGGAGATCTGCCGCGAGGAGACCGCCGAGCTGGCCCGCCTGTCCGTCGGTCTGCGGGTGGTGCGCGGCCTGCTGTCCTGAGACCTGTGGGCTAGGACCCTCCTGGAGCCCGACCGGTCAGAAGAGCAGTAGCGCGGCGACGACACCGGCCGCCACGACCGCCCACCGGAAGACCGCGTCCGGGAGCTTGCGGCCGATGCGGGCGCCGACGTAGCCACCCACCAGCGAGCCGGCCGCGAGCAGCACCACGACGTCCCAGCGGGGGTCGGCCACCACGATGAAGATCAGGCCGGCGACGACGTTGCCGACCATCAGCGACAGGGTCTTGAGGCCGTTGACGATGCGCAGCTCGAGGTCGGTGCCGATGCCGAGGACGGCCACCATCATCACGCCCGCGCCCGCCCCGAAGTAGCCGCCGTAGACGCCCGTGATCGTGGCGAACGCGGTGGTCGCGGGGGACATGTGCCGACGCTCGGCCAGCGCGACGCCGTGCCGCGCCTCGTGGCGAGCCCGCAGCCACCTCGCGATGCGGGGCTGCACGCCGACGAGCAGGCAGGTGAAGAGGATGAGGTAGGGGACGATCGCCTCGAACACGCCCGGCGGCAGCCCGAGCAGCAGGGCCGCGCCGACGACGGCCCCGAGGGCGCAGACGAGGACGATCGTCCGGGCGATCGGGCCCGCCTCGCGGACCTCGGTGCGGTAGCCGAGGACGCCACTCAGGCCGCCCGGGATCAGGCCCAGGGTGTTGGACACGTTGGCCACGACGGGCGGGAGGCCGATGGCGACCAGCACGGGGAAGCTCAGCAGAGACGCCACCCCGACCGTGGACGAGAGCACGCCGGCGCCGAACCCGGTGGCGAGCACCAGGAGCGCCTCGAGTGAGGTCACTGCGCCTCGCGGATGATGGCGACGTCGCTGACCATCGCGACGTGGGCGTGCATCGCCTCCGCGGCCGCGGCCGGGTCGCCGGCGCGGATCGCCTCGGCGATCGCGCGGTGCCCGGCCAGGGAGTCCTGCGGTCGGCCGGGCTGGCCGAGCGACTCGAGCCGGGTCTCCTTGATCAGGTCGCCGATCTCGTCCATCAGCCGGGCGAGCAGGAGGGAGTGGGAGGCGGCGGTGACGGCGCCGTGGAAGCGCTCGTCGCCCTCCACGCCGCGGCCGCCGGCCTCGATGTCGGCGGCCATGAAGGCGAGGGCGTCGTCGATGCGGGCGAGGTCGTCGTCGGTGCGTCGGGCGGCGGCGAGCGAGGCGATCTTGGTCTCGAGCGCGTCGCGGGTCTCGATCACCTCGGGCAGCCGGTCGGCGTGGCTGCGGATCGCCTCGACGATGCGGCTCGACTTCTGGTGGCGCGCGGTCACGACGGTGCCGTCGCCGTGGCGTACCTCGACCACGCCGACCACCTCGAGCGCCACGAGCGCCTGGCTCAGGGTGGCGCGGCTGACGCCGAGGCGCTGCGCGAGCTCGCGCTCGGGCGGGAGCTTGTCGCCGGCCCGCAGGCCGTTGTCGTCGATCCACGCCGAGATCTGCCCGGCCACCTGCTCGTAGAGACGCGTGCGGAGCAACCGCGGCGGGAAGGACGACGACTCGGACATGGCACCAGCCTATTGACGATCGGCTCATTGTCCTATTGGCTAGGCCACTGAGCCAGCATTGTGACGAGGGCCACCCCCCGCGACCCCGCCGTGCCGGCACTTCACTCGGAAGGTGACCGTTATGGGTCCGGAATGGATTGCGATCATCGCGCTCGTCGCGCTGTTCGTGGTCGGCACCGTGCTGCCGATCAACATGGGAGCGCTGGCCTACGTGGCCGCGTGGTTCGTGGGCATGTACTCCCTCGACCTCGACGAGAAGGAGATCATCGCCGGAGTCAGCGGCGACCTGATCCTCACGCTGATCGGTGTCACCTACCTGTTCGCCATCGCGCGCAACAACGGCACGGTCGACCTCATCGTGCGCACGGCGGTCAGGGCCGTCGGCGGACGCGTGGCTCTGATCCCCTGGGTGATGTTCGCGGTGACCGCAGTGCTGACGGGCATCGGCGCGGTCAGCCCGGCCGCCTGCGCAATCATCGGCCCCATCGCCCTCGGCTTCGCCGGTCGCTACGGCATCAGCCCGCTGATGATGGGCATGTTCGTGGTGCACGGCGCCCAGGCCGGCGGCTTCTCGCCGATCAGCATCTACGGCGTCATCACCAACTCCGTCATGGAGGACGCCGGGCTGCCGTCGAGCGAGATCACCGTCTTCCTCGCCAGCCTGATCGTCAACACCATCATGGCGGCGATCCTCTTCGTCGTCCTCGGTGGCCGCAAGTTGATGGCGATGCGGATCGACCCCGACGACCCCGACACCCTCGACGAGGACCTGCACCGCGGCGGCGCCACCGTGCCGGCCCGCGGCACCGGAGCCTCGACGACGACCGGCACCCGGGCCGTCGGCGTCCGTCACGACCAGATCCTGACCCTGGTCGCGTTCGTGGCCGTCGCGCTCGTGGCACTGATCTTCGACAAGAACATCGGTTTCGTCTCCATCACCGCCGCCGTCATCCTGGCGATGCTCGCGCCCAACGAGCACAAGGACGCGGTCAAGCAGATTGCCTGGCCCACCGTGCTGCTGGTCGCGGGTGTCAGCACCTACGCGACGATCCTGACGACCGCCGGGTCGCCGGAGTTCGTCGGCAACTGGGCCGCCGGCCTCGGAGTCGCCGCCATCGGCGCGCTGGTCCTCTGCTACGTCGGCGGTGTCGTCTCCGCGTTCGCCTCGTCGACCGCGCTGCTGCCGGTGATCATCCCGATCGCCGTCCCGCTCATCGCCGACGGCGGCATCAACGCGGCGATGTTCGTCGCAGCCCTCGCCGTCTCCTCGACCATCGTCGACGTCAGCCCCTTCTCCACCAACGGTGCGCTGATGCTCGCCAACAAGCCCGACACGATCGAGGAGCCGGTCTACTACAAGCAGATCCTGACCTACGCCGTGATCGTCACCCTGGCCGGGCCGCTGCTCGTCTGGGCCGCCCTCGTCCTCCCCGGATGGTGAACACCGACATGACCGAATTCACGACCGGATCCGCGACCGGACCCCTCGCCGACCTCCTCGTCGTCGACCTGACCCGCGCGCTCGCGGGGCCGCACGCCACCCAGATGCTGGGTGACCTCGGCGCCCGCGTGATCAAGGTGGAGGCGCCGGGCAGCGGCGACGACACCCGCGGCTGGGGCCCGCCGTTCGTCGGCGAGCCCGACGCCCGCCAGTCGACGTACTTCCTGTGCACCAACCGCAACAAGGAGTCGATCGCCCTCGACCTCAAGGAACAGACCGACAAGGACGTGCTGGTCGGGCTGGTCGAGCGCGCCGACGTGCTCGTCGAGAACTTCCGCACGGGCGTCCTCGAGCGGCTCGGCCTCGGCATCGAGGAGCTGATGCGCCGCAACCCGCGCCTCGTCGTCCTGTCGATCACCGGGTTCGGCCACGATGGCCCCGAGGGTGGCCGCGCCGGGTATGACCAGATCGCGCAGGGCG
Source organism: Nocardioides sp. P5_E3 (assembly GCF_054049275.1). Classification (NCBI taxonomy): domain Bacteria; kingdom Bacillati; phylum Actinomycetota; class Actinomycetes; order Propionibacteriales; family Nocardioidaceae; genus Nocardioides; species Nocardioides sp. P5_E3. The sequence goes on along the minus strand of NZ_JBFUMR010000002.1, from coordinate 29,293 downwards.
AGGCCGGCCTGATGTCGCTGACGGGATCCGGACCCGACGACCCGCAGCGGGTCGGCGTACCCATCGCGGACCTGCTGTCCGGCATGTACGGCGCCTACGGCGTGCTTGCCGCGCTCCACGAGCGGGAGCGCACCGGCACGGGCACGGTCGTGCGTACGTCGCTGCTGGCGTCGGTCGTCGGCGTCCACGCCTTCCAGGGCACCCGCTGGACCGTGGCCGGCGAGGTCGGGCGCGCGCAGGGCAACCACCACCCGTCGATCGCGCCCTACGGGCTGTTCCACTGCCGCGACGGTGCCGTGCAGATCGCCCTCGGCAGCGAGGGCCTGTGGAAGAAGTTCTGCGCCGGCTTCGGGCTCGACCCCGATGCCGAGGGCATGGCCACCAACGGCGAGCGGGTCGGCCGCCGCGAGCAGGTCATCGAGGTCGTCGAGCAGGCGTTCGCCGACTGGGACGCCGAGCCGCTGCTGGCCCGGCTCGCCGAGGTGGGCGTGCCGGCGGGCAAGGTGCGCACCCTCGACGAGGTCTACGAGTGGGACCAGGTCGCCAGCCAGGGACTGCTGGTCGACGTCGAGCACCCGACGCTCGGCGGCATCACGCTCCCCGGCCCGCCGCTGCGGTTCTTCGACGCCGAGGGCACCGAGGTGACCCGCCGCGACCACGTCGCGCCGCCGCTGCTCGACCAGCACGCCGACGAGATCCGCGCTTGGGTCGGAGGTGGCGGAGCGTGACCCAGCAGACGACGCCGAAGCGCTGGACCGCGCACGAGCTGCTCGACCTGGTGCTCGACGAGGGCACCTTCGCCTCGTGGGACGAGCCCATCGACCTGTCCTACGCCGACGCCGACTACCGCGCCGCTCTCGAGGGCGCGGCAGCGAAGGCAGGCACCGACGAGTCGGTGCTGACCGGGCGTGGCGAGGTCCGCGGTCGGCCGGTAGCGGTCGTCGTCAACGAGTTCCGCTTCCTCGCCGGCTCCATCGGACGCGCCGCCGCGGACCGCATCACCGCGGCCGTGCGACGGGCGACCGCCGAGGGGCTGCCGCTGCTGGCCAGCACCGCGTCGGGCGGCACCCGCATGCAGGAGGGCACGCCCGCCTTCGTGCGGATGGTCGAGATCTCCCGCGCGCTGATGGACCACCGCGCCGCCGGCCTGCCCTACCTCGTCCACCTGCGCCACCCCACGACCGGCGGCGTGTACGCCTCGTGGGGCTCGCTCGGCCACGTGACCGTCGCGGAGCCCGGCGCGCTGGTGGGCTTCCTCGGCCCCAAGGTCTACGCCGGCCTCAACGGGCGGCCGTTCCGACCGGGCGTCCAAGTCGCGGAGAACCTCGCCGCCGCCGGTGTCATCGACGGGGTCGTGGCCGCCGAGGACCTGCCCGCCATGGTCGACAGCGCCCTCGCGGTGCTGGTCGACGGACCCGGCTCGGGCCGGTTGCCGCTGCGCGCCTCGCGCCCGATCGGCGACCACACCGCCTGGGACAGCGTGGAGCGGACGCGTCGTACGGACCGGGTGGGCGTGCGCGACCTGCTCGCCCACGGCGCCACCGGCACGTTGCAGCTGCGCGGCACCGACGAGGGCGAGCGCGACTCGACCGTCCTCGTCGCGCTGACCCGGCTCGACGACCAGCCGTGCGTCGTCATCGGCCAGGACCGCTCCCGGCAGGTGCCCGGGCACGCCATGGGACCCGGCGCGCTGCGCGAGGCGCGGCGCGGGATGCGGCTGGCCCAGGAGCTCGGGCTGCCGCTGGTCAGCGTCATCGACACCCCCGGTGCGGAGCTGTCGCCCGAGGCGGAGGAGCGCGCCATCGCCGGCGAGATCGCCCGCTGCATCGCGACCCTCACCACCATGACGGTGCCGACGGTCTCGGTGATCCTCGGGCAGGGCTGCGGGGGAGGGGCGCTGGCGTTCCTGCCTGCGCGGACGGTCATCGCAACCGAGCACGCCTGGCTCTCCCCGCTCCCGCCGGAGGGCGCGAGCCTGATCGTGCACGGCGACACCGCCCACGCGGCCGAGATGGCCGCGCGCCAGCGGGTGCGGGCCGCGGACCTCCTCGCCGACGGCGTGGTCCAGCACGTGGTGCCCGAGGTCGACGACGAGTCGCGGAGGGACCTCGCGGTCGCGGTCGCCGCCGAGGTCGGCGCCCGGCTGCGCGAGCTCACGGGTCGTACGCCGGTCGCCCACGCCTCCTGACGGGCCTGAACTCAGGGCGCCGCTGCGGCGGTGCCCCAGCCACCTTCCGCGCGACGGAAAGGTGGGTGGCGCACCGCTCGCGGGCTGCGGACGAGGCTCAGCTGGCCTTCTTGGCCTGCTTCTTCGCAGCGGTCTTCTTGGTCGCGGTCTTCTTGGCCGTCGACTTCTTGGCAGCCGTCTTCTTAGCGGGGGCCTTCTTCGCCGCGGACTTCTTGGCGGTGGTCTTCTTCGCCGGCTTCTCGTCGTCGGAGTCGTCGTCCGCGTCGGCCTCGCCCCGCGCGGTCTTCGCGGCCGCCACCGACTTCTGGAGCGCGGCGAGCAGGTCGACGACCTCGCCGGAGGTCTTGGTGGAGGTCTCGGTGCGCTTGATCTCGCCGCCCTCGATCTTGGACTTCACGAGCTCGTCGACCGCACCGGCGTAGTCGTCCTCGAACTCGCTCGCGTCGAAGTCGCCGGCCAGCGTCTCGACGAGCATGTGGGCCATCTTGACCTCTTGCGGCTTGGCGTCGTCGACCTCGACCTTGAAGTCGGGCATGCGCACCTCGTCGGGCCACATCATCGTCTGGAGCACGATGACCTCGCCGGCCTCGGTCTCGCGGACCCGCAGCACCGCGATCGTGGTGCGCTGGCGCAGCGCGACGGTGACCACCGCCATCCGGTCGGCGTCCTTCAGCGCCTGGCGCAGGAGTGCGTAGGGCTTGGCGCCGGCGCCCTCGGGCTCGAGGTAGTAGGACTTCTCGAAGAGCAGCGGGTCGATCTGCTCGCGGGGCACGAACTTCTCCACCGCGATCTCCCGCGACGACGTCGACGGCAGCTGCGACATGTCGTCGTCGGTGAGGATGACCATCTCGCCGTCCTCGGTCTCGTAGCCCTTCGCGATGTCGGCGTAGGCCACCTCCTCGCCGTCGAGCGAGCAGACGCGCTGGTACTTGATGCGGCCGCCGTCCTTGGCGTGCACCTGACGGAACGACACGTCGTGGCTCTCGGTGGCGGCATAGAGCTTGACCGGGACACTGACCAGGCCGAAGGAGACGGCACCCTTCCAGATCGCACGCATGAGCCGACGATAGCCGTCGCCGCCGACAGCCGTCTCCCCTCGGCGGGTGCCGCGGCTGCGGAGCGGCGGGTGCCAGACTGCTCGCGTGCGCCCGATGCTCGCCAGCAAGACCGACCGCGTCCCGACCGGCGCGCAGTGGCTGCACGAGGTCAAGTGGGACGGCGTGCGCGTGCTCGTCGACGCACGCGACGGCGTCGTACGCATGACCAGCCGCAACGACAACGACGTCACCCCCGCCTGGCCCGACCTCGCCGCGCCGCCGCTCGGCGACCGCGACCTGATGGTCGACGGCGAGGTGATCGCCCTCAACGAGCGCGGCGTCCCCGACTTCCGGGTGCTGCAGCACCGCATGCACGTCCGCAACGCTCGCGAGGTCGCGCGCCTGGTCACGTCCGTGCCCGCGACCCTCATGGTCTTCGACCTGCTCCGCCTCGACGGCGAGGACCTCACCGCCCGCCCGCTGGAGGAGCGGCGCGCGCTGCTCGAGGGGCTTCCGCTGGGCGACTCGAAGTGGCAGGTCCCGGCGGCGTACGACGACGGCGACATGCTGTTCGACGCCACCCTGCAGCAGGGGCTCGAGGGCGTGGTGAGCAAGCGTCGCGGCTCGCGCTACCGCTTCGACGCCCGCAGCGAGGACTGGCGCAAGCTGGCCCACCGCCACCGCGGGTCGTTCGTCGTCGGCGGGTGGCGCCCGCAGACGGGTACGACGGACCGGCTGGCGTCGCTGCTCGTCGGCGAGCAGACCCCCGACGGCCTGCTCTACCGCGGCCGCGTGGGCAGCGGCATCGCCGGAGCGACCAGCACCCGGCTCGGCGCCCTGATGGCACCGCTGGCGGCCGGGGCGTCGCCGTTCGCCGACGAGGTGCCCCGCATCGACGCCGCCGGCACCTTCTGGGTCGAGCCGCGGGTCGTGGTCGACATCGACACCCACGGCCTGGGCTACGAGCGGTTGCGGCAGCCGTCGTTCCAGGGCGTCCGCGACGACCTCTCGCCCGAGGACCTCGCATGACCACCCCACGACGTTCTTCTCCTCCGCTCCGCTCCTCCGAACAACGCCGCGGGGACCCCGGGATGAGGAGACTGCTGCTGTCGACGGTGGTGGCGACGCTCGTGGCCACTGACCTGCTCGCGCCGACCGGCGCAGGAGCCGAGGCCCGGCAGGCCGACGTCGTCCGCCTCGACGGCGTACGCGTCGAGCTCCGCGCCGGCACCACGCAGGTCGTCACCGTCGACCACAACCGCGGCGTGCGCGCCCGGGTCTCGCTGTGGCGGCTGACCGCCGACGGGTGGGAGCGGCAGCTGACCACGTCCGACGGTCGCACCGGCTACGGCGGCCTCGTCGACGGCGACCGACGACGGCAGGGATCGGGGACGACGCCGCTGGGCACCTACGGACTGATCTCCACCTTCGGCACCCACGCCGCCGACCCGCGCGCGTCGCTGCCGCACCACCGGATCCGCAAGGGGGACCACTGGGTGCAGGACAACGCCTCAGACTTCTACAACCAGCTGCGCAACCAGCGCGACGGCGGCTTCCGGTGGTGGCTGCCGAAGTCCGACCCGGACTCCTCGGAGCGGCTGACCGACTACCCCGGCAGTACGAGTGGTCGATCGTCACCGACTTCAACATCGAGCAGGTGCGCCACCGCGGCTCGGGGATCTTCCTCCACGTCAACGGGCACGGCGCCACAGCCGGCTGCGTCAGCGCGCCGCGTCGGTTCATCCGCTCGCTGGTGCGGCTCCTCGACCCCGCCCGCGTGCCGGTGATCGGCATCGGCCGATGAGCGAGCTCCAGGTCGACGTCGACGGCCGCACCCTGACCATCAGCAACCTCGACAAGGTGCTCTACCCACGCACCGGCACGACCAAGGGCGAGGTGCTCAACTACTACGCGCAGGTCTCGCCGGCGCTCCTCCCGCACCTGAAGGACCGCGCGGTCACCCGGATCCGCTGGCCGCACGGGGTGGAGAAGGGGAGCTTCTTCGAGAAGAACGCGCCGGGCGGCACGCCGTCGTGGGTGCGTACGCACGAGGTGTCGACCACGGGCTCGCGCTCCGGCAAGGGGGACGGCACGATCCGCTTCCCGATCTGCGACGACCTCGCCACCCTGACCTGGCTGGCCAACCTCGCCTCGCTCGAGCTGCACGTGCACCAGTGGACCGTCGACGCCAAGGGCCGGCCCCGCCACCCCAACCGCCTCGTCATCGACCTCGACCCCGGCGAGCCGGCCGGGCTCCACGAGTGTGCCCAGGTGGCGCTGATGGTGCGCGACGCGCTGGCCGAGCGCGACCTCACCTGCACCCCGGTGCTCAGTGGCAGCAAGGGCCTGCACCTGTACGCCCCGCTGCCGGACGGCCGAGGCAGCCTGGACAGCGACGGCACGACCGCGCTTGCGAAGGCGGTCGCCGAGGAGCTCATGAAGGAGCACCCCGACCTGGTGACGAGCGTGATGACGAAGGCCAAGCGGCCCGGCAAGGTGTTCCTCGACTGGTCGCAGAACTCCGGTTCCAAGACCACGATCTCGCCCTACTCCCTGCGCGGGCGCGAGCGTCCGACCGCCGCCGCGCCGCTGACGTGGGACGAGGTCGAGGAGGGCGCCGAGGACGACCTGGCGCTCGAGCAGCTCACCATGGACCAGGTGCTGGAGCGGGTGGCTCGGCTGGGTGACGTCTTCGAGGCCTGACCCCCTCCGTGCGGGTGTTCCGCGCAGATGTCCGCTGGATTCGCCCCATGTGCGTCGGGACCTGCATCTATGCTCTCGCCATGGCTCACGACGTGCTGGTGGTTGAGGACGAGGAAGACATCGCCGTCCCCCTCATGCGCACCCTCGAGCGTGAGGGCTACGAGGTCAACCGCGTGTCCGTGGGCGCCGACGCCGTCGCCTTCGCCGTGGGAGAGGGTCCGGCGGTCGTGATCCTCGACCTCGGCCTGCCCGACATGGACGGCATCGACGTGTGCCGCCAGATGCGCTCGGGCGGCTACCTCGGCGGCATCATCATGGTGACCGCCCGCGCCGGCGAGCTCGACCGGGTCGTCGGCCTCGACGTCGGCGCCGACGACTACCTCGCGAAGCCGTTCGGCCTCGCCGAGCTCCTCGCCCGCGTGCGCGCCCTCCTGCGCCGCAGCGGCAGCACGCCGGCTCCGGACGACACCACGGTCACCACCTCCTCGGGCCTCAAGATCGACGCCGCCTCGCGCCGGGTGCACCTCGGCGACCGCGAGATCGCGCTGACCGCCAAGGAGTTCGACGTCCTGGCCGTCCTCGCCAACAGTCACGACAAGGTCGTGCCGCGCGAGACGCTGATGAACGAGGTCTGGGACCAGAACTGGTACGGCTCGACCAAGACCCTCGACGTCACCATCGGCCGCCTCCGCAGCAAGCTCGAGGCCGCCGCGGCCGGCGAGAAGGTCGTCGCGATCCGCGGCGTCGGCTTCCGGCTCGAGACCGGCACCTGAGGCCCGACGGCTAGTTTGGACGGGTGCCCGACACCCCGCAGCACCACGACGTCCTGATCGTCGGTGGCGGCAACGCCGGCACCTCCCTCGCGGCCCGGCTGCTGCGCGACGGCGCGCCCGACGTCGCCGTGATCGAGTCGCGACCGGTGCACCGCTACCGCCCGCTGCTGAGCTACGTCGGCGGCGGCGAGGCCACGATGTCGTCCCTCTCGCGCCCGGCCGATCGTGTGGTGCCGGACGGCTGCACGACGCTGCGTGACGAGGTCGTCTCGGTCGACCCCTCCGCGATGTCCGTCGACACCCGGTCCGGGCGCCGCTTCACCTGCCGGACGTTGGTCGTGTGCCCCGGCCTCGACGAGGACTGGGACGCCACCCCCGGCCTGCGCGAGGCGTACGACGCCGGGTGGGCCGCGTCGACCTTCGACGACGACACCGCCGCGCGGGTGTGGCCAGCGCTGGGCGGGCTGCAGTCCGGGCGGGTGGTCTTCACCCTGCCGCCCGAGCCGGCGCCCTGCGGCGCGACCGCGCTCAAGCCCCTCTTCATGGCCTGCGACCACTGGCGCCGCGCCGGTGTGCTGGACGACATCGACGTGCACCTGGTGCTCCCCGGCGCCTCGCCGCTCGGTCTCGACGGCCCGGACGCGCTGCTGGAGGAGGCGCTGGCGTCGTACGACGTCCGCGTGCACCGCGAGTCGACCGTCTCCCGGCTCGAGGGCCGCAGCGTCACGCTGGCCACGCCGGCGGGGGAGGAGGTGGTCGCCGACGTCGCCCTCGCGCACGTCGTGCCGCACTACCGCGCGCCCCGGTGGGTGGTCGACGCCGGGCTGGCGGGCGAGCGCCCGGCCGGACTGGTCGACGTCGACCCGCTGACGATGCGCCACCGCCGCTTCCCTGACGTGTGGTCCCTCGGCGACGTCGCCGACCTGCGGACCCGGCCGTCCGGAGGGGCCCTGCGCAAGCAGGTCGCGGTCCTGGCGCTCAACCTCCTCGCCGCCCGCCTCGGCCGTCCGCTCGCGCACTACGACGGCTACACCGTCATGCCGATCACCACCGCCCGCCACCGCCTGATGCTCGTCGAGGTCGACCGCGACGGCCGGCCGCAGCCGACGGTGCCGTTCCCGGACCTGACGAAGCCGCGGGCGGTGACGTGGTGGGTGGACCGCTACGTGCTGCCGCAGGTCTACTGGCGACGGATCCTGCGCGGCCGCGTCTAGCATCCCGTCGGCGGAACGACTCGGCGAGCGGGTGCAGGTGAGCAACAAGGCCCGTGAACTCGCTCTGCACGCGGGTTCGGACCTCGCCCTCATCCGAAGGGGTGGGCTGTCTCGAGCGGAGGCGCACGCGCAGTACCCATCATGCGGTAGCACGGGTTCGTTTCAGAGTTGGGCCGACGTCGGCGCTCCTACGGTGCGACCAAGTCTCGGACCGTCCATGTGGAGGTCTCCTGATGTGCGCTTCGCTGGCTTGGCCCCGCCTTCTCCGCCTCCTCCTCGTGGTCGCACTGGGTCTGAGTCCGGTGGCGCTGCTTCCCGGCGCCGCTCATGCGGCGGACATCTCGATCTCCGGCACGATCACCGGCACGCCGTACGGCGCCGGCACCGCGGATCCACAGCAGGGCGTCACGGTCGGGCTCTTCCTGGAGGGGAGCTACGCAGCGCCGATCGCGACCGACACGACGGATGCGGAGGGCGCCTACGCGTTCGCGGACCTGGAGCCGGGGTCCTTCAAGCTCCGTGCGGTCAAGGCGGAGTTGAAGACGACGTGGTACTCCGGTTACTTCAACCCYCARGACGCGACAMTKCTGACCSTCRACGMGGGTGMYCACYWCACSGGCATCTCCTGGAACCTCGCCGACGCGACCACGGAGRTCTCGGGGACGATCACCGGCACTCCGTTCGGCGCGGGCACGGCGGATCCGCTGCCGGGCGCAACGGTCGGTCTGTACRTCGAAGGGGACTACGCCGCGCCCATCGCYACTGACACCACCGAYGCGCTGGGCGCGTACGCCTTCCCCGGCGTCGCGCCGGGCTCCTACAAGGTGCGCGCCTCGAAGGTGCAGTTCAAGACGACGTGGTACTCCGGYTACTTCAACCCCACCGACGCCACCACACTGCCGATCAACCCCGGCGACCACTACACCGGCATCTCCTGGAACCTGGGCGACGCGACGACCGAGATCTCCGGGTCCATCACCGGCACGGCGTACGGCGCCAACCAAGCGACGCCGGTGGACGCCGCGACCGTTGACCTCTTCGTCGAGGGCGAGTACGCCAGCCCCATCGCCACCACGACGAGCGTGGCCGGCGAGTACTCCTTCCCGGCCCTCGCGGCGGGCAGCTACAAGGTGCGAGCATCCAAGGCCGGCTTCAAGACGACGTGGTACTCCGGCTACTTCAACCCCACGGACGCAACGGTGCTCCCGATCAACGAGGGCGACCACTACACCGGCATCAGCTGGAACCTCGCCGACGCCACGACTGAGATCTCCGGACAGATCAACGGCACGCCGTACGGCGCCAACCAGTCCAGCCCGCAGGCGGGGGCCTCGGTTGCGTTGTTCACCCAGGGGTCGGGGGCGACCCCGACGGCGACCACGGTCACCGACGCCCAGGGCGACTACACGTTCCCCAACGTGGCTCCCGGGACCTATGAGCTGCGCGCGTCCAAGGACCAGTTCCAGACGATGTGGTACTCCGGCACGCCCCTGCGCGCGGACGCCACGGCGATGGCCGTCACGCCCGGAGATCACTACACGCAGGTCAGCTGGCACCTGCCCGATGCCACCACCAGCATCGAGGGGCAGGTGTTCGGCACACCATGGCCCGACTACCAGCAGACCGAGCTCGTCGGCGCCACGGTGGAGCTGTTCACCGTCGACAACACCGACACCCCGATCGCCACCGACACCACCACAGCCGACGGCTCCTACGCCTTCGACGGTGTCGCCGCCGGCGAGTACAAGATCAGGTTCACCAAGGACGGCTGGCAGCGCCAGTGGTACTACTACGGCACCACAGCAGGCCAGGCCACGCCGATCGCGGTCTCGCCCGGCGTCCACTACACCGGGATCAGTGTCTGGCTGGCCGACGCGAGCATCGGTATCAGCGGCACGATCACCGGGTGGCCGTTCGATGCGTCCGAGGGTGTCGCGCTGCCGGGTGCCCAGGTCGCCCTGTTCACGCAGGCCAACACCAGCGTTCCGCTTGCAACTGTCGCCGCCGGCGCGGGCGGAAGCTACGCCTTCGCCGGTATCGACGCCGGGACCTACCTCATCCGCGCCAGTGCCCCCGGCTACGTGACGCGATGGGCCTACTACGCGACGTCCGCGGCTGAGGCAACGCAGTTCGTGCTGGCCGCGGGCGACCATCTCCAGGTGGACCTCGCCCTTGACGACGCGAGCACCTCGCTGGGCGGCACTGTCTACGCGACCGCCTATCCCTCAGGCGAGCAGACCACGCTCTCGGGCGTGACTGTGAAGGTGTTCCCCGCGGCAGCCACGGGTGGGCCTCCGACGGCCACGACCACGACCGGTGGCAACGGCAGCTACCAGTTCGCCGGTCTGGCCGCCGGCTCCTACAAGGTCCAGTTCGTCCCGCCGGCCGCCTCCGACTACGGCTCCGTCTGGTACGGCGGTAGCTCGACCGCCGAGAACAGCAGCGAGCTCGAGGTGACGGCCGGAACACACCTCACGTGGGTGGACGCCTACCTGAGCGATACCTCGACCTCGCTGGCTGGAACGGTCAACCACGGCGCCCCCGACAACCCGGTGAACGAGGCCACGGTGAGCGTCTACTCGCCGGGTGACACCGTCACGCCCGTCGCGACGACCACCACGGCACCGAACGGGTCGTACTCCTTCGTGGACCTGCCCGCCGGCAACTACCTGGTGAAGTTCAGCGCGGCGACGTACGCGACGCAGTGGTACTACGGCTCACAGACGGCGCTCGGCGCGAGCCAGGTCGGCATCCAGCCCGGCTCACACCTCACCGGGATCGATGCCTATCTCTCCGTTCCCGGTTCTGACTGGGAGGAGATCTCGACCCCCACCATCACTGGCCTGGCCGAGGTGGGAGCGGTGCTGACCGCCGTGCCCGGCACGTGGTCCCCGGCCCCCACGTCGTTCCACTACCAGTGGGCCGTCGGCGGTGCTGACGTCGCGGGCGCAACGACGTCGACGTTCACGGTGCCCGCGTCGGCCAAGGGACAGAAGGTGACCGTGACGGTGTACGGCGTGAAGGCCGGCTTCCCGCAGATCCCGCAGACCAGCAACCCGCTCACGATTCCGTCGTGGAAGGCGAGTGACATCCCACCTGCCCTGAGCGCTCCCGCCGGCACGGTCACGGTCAGCCAGGTCAATGCTGATCCCTCTGGTGTGGCGATCTCCTCCACTCCGGTGCTCGGGTTCCCGCGCAGCGGCGCCGATCACGTGGTGATCTCCAGCGGCGACGCGAACGAAGCAGCCGCGGTGGGCGACCCGGGGACGTTCATCAGCACCAACCTGGAAGGCTCGGCCGGAGCGGACGGTAACGACCTGACGCAGCTGGTGCTGCAGGTGACGCCTCCTGCGGGGTCGACCTGCCTGCTCTTCGACTTCGTCTTCGCCTCCGAGGAGTTCCCCGAGTATGTCGGGTCCTCCTTCAACGATGTCTTCACCGTGGAGACGCCGTCGTACAGCGTGACGAAGGTGAACGGCGCCATCTCCGCGCCGAACAACGTGGCGGTGGACAGCGCGGGCAACATGGTGTCGATCAACACCGTCATCGGCCTGGCCTCGAAGCCGGGCACCGTGTTGGACGGAGCGACCCCGCTCCTCGTCGCTTCGGTCCCGGTCGCAGTCGGCCAATCGACCCCCGTCGTGCTGTCGGTCCAGGACATCGGGGACAGCGCGTACGACTCGGCGGTCTTCATCGACTCCTTCAGGTTCGGCTCCGGGGGACAGTGCTCGTCGTCGGTGGACCCGGTCGTCCCGATCAGCGGCCCGACTCCCGTCATCTCGGGCGGCAACGCAGTCGGTGCCACCCTCACCGCGGAGCCGGGCAGCTGGGCGCCTGACCCGGTCGACCTGGCGTACCAGTGGGCGGTCGACGGCATCGACGTGCCAGGAGCCACCGGCCCCACGTTCTCGGTGACCCGCGACCACGTCGGCACGACCATCACGGTCAAGCTGACCGGTAGCAAGCCCGGCTACCAGTCGGTGTCCCACACCAGCGCTGGCATCGACATCCCGGACGGCCCCGCCGTGACGGGACCGAAGCCGACCATCACCGGCACCCCGGCACTCGGCAGCACGCTCACTGCGGTCCCCGGCGAATGGCAGCCGTCCGGCGTCACACTCAGCTACGTGTGGAAGGCTGACGGGCTTGCGGTTGCCGGTGCCAGCGGTGTCACCTTCGTGCCGGGCCCCAACCAGGTCGGCAAGGCGATCACGGTCTCGGTGACCGGAGCCACGGACGGCTATGCCAGCAGCACCCGCACGAGTGACCCCACCGCAGACGTCGCGGCGGGCACCCTCACGACCGCTACGCCGACCCTGTCCGCGCCAGTGCGGGTGGGCCAGCCCGTCACGGCCTCCACGGGAACCTGGTCACCGGTGCCGGAAGAGTTCTCCTACCAGTGGCGGATCGACGGCGTGCCGGTCTCGGGCGCCACCGACTCGACCTACCTGCCCGACCCAGGCGACCTGGGCAAGACCTTGACGGTGTCCATCACCGGCACCAGGACCGGCTACGCGACTGCGGCGGCAACCAGCGCGGGCACCGTCGTGGGGGCGGGTGTGCTCTCGACCGGCACCCCGACGGTGTCGGGAACGCCGAAGGTGGGTGAAACGCTCACCGCGACCCCCGGCACGTGGGGCCCGGTCCCGGTGAACCTGGCCTACCAGTGGCGTGCGGACGGGACACCGGTCGCGGGTGCGACCACGGCGTCGTTCGCCGTACCGGCCGATGCGGTCGGGAAGGTGATCTCGGTCGCCGTGACGGGCACGAAGACCGGCTATGCCGCAGCCACGGTGGTCTCGAGTCCGACGGCTGCAGTCACTCTTGGAGCGCTCTCCACCGGCACGCCTTCTGTGAGCGGAACGCCGAAGGTGGGGGAGACCCTGACCGCGGCCCCGGGCACGTGGGGTCCGGACCCGGTGAACCTGGCCTACCAGTGGCGGGCGGACGGAGCGGCGATCGGCGGCGCGACGTCATCGTCCCTCGCGGTGACGGCCGGCATGGTCGGGAAGAAGATCTCCGTCGCGGTGACGGGTACGAAGACCGGGTATGCCGCAGCGACGGTCGTCTCGGGGGAGACGGCCGCGGTCGCGCCGGGCACGTTGTCGGCGGGCACTCCGTCGGTGTCCGGTACGGCGAAGGTGGGGGAGACCCTGACCGCGGCCCCGGGCACGTGGGGGCCTTCTCCGGTCGACTTGGCCTACCAGTGGCGGGCGGACGGAGCGGCGATCGGCGGCGCGACGTCATCGTCCCTCGCGGTGACGGCCGGCATGGTCGACAAGAAGCTGTCGGTCGCGGTGACGGGTACGAAGACCGGGTATGCCGCAGAGACGGTGGTCTCGGGTGAGACTGCTGCGGTCGCGCCGAGTGCGCTGCCTGCCCTGACCCCCGGCACGCCGACGGTGTCGGGAACGGCGAAGGTGGGCGAGACGCTGACCGCGGCCCCGGGCACGTGGGGTCCCTCTCCGGTCGACCTTGCCTACCAGTGGCGGGCGGACGGAGCGGCGATCGGCGGCGCGACGTCATCGTCCCTCGCGGTGACGGCCGGCATGGTCGGGAAGAAGATCTCCGTCGCGGTGACGGGTACGAAGACCGGTTATGCCGCCGAGACGGTCGTCTCGGGGGAGACGGCGGCGGTCGCGCCGGGCACGTTGTCGGCGGGCACTCCGTCGGTGTCCGGTACGGCGAAGGTGGGCGAGACCCTGACCGCGGCCCCGGGCGCGTGGGGGCCCGGCGCCGTGGACCTGACCTACCAGTGGCTGCGCAACGGGTCTGCCATCTCCGGCGCCACAGGGGTGACGTACGTCCTGGGTGCCGGCGACGCGGGTGCGACAGTCTCCGTCAGGGTGACCGGCACGAAGAAGGGGTTCGACCCGTCGTCGGCCACGAGTGCACCCACGCAGACCGTGGCGACGGCCGTCTCGACCTTCAGCTCGACACCGGTGCCGCAGGTGAGCGGCATCGCGCAGGTGGGGGAGAAGCTCACGGCTGTCCCGGGCGTCTGGGCTCCCGCGGGAGCCCAGTTCACCTACCAGTGGCTGGTCAACGGAACCGTCCTCCCAGGTGCCACCACCTCGGTGATCTACGTGGCGCCCGGCGCTGTGGGCAAGAGGTTCTCGGTGCGTGTCACCGGGTCCCAGCCCGGCTTCACGTCCGCCACGGTCACGAGCGCCCAGACCGCGGCCGTCGTGCTCGGCGAGATCGACGGCTCCACGCCGAAGATCAAGGGCACGCCCAAGGTCGGCCAGAAGCTGAAGGCGGTACCCGGGGCCTGGCAGCCGGCGGGAGTCACGCTGACGTACCAGTGGAAGGCGGACGGGAAGAAGCTCAAGGGCGCCACGAAGAAGACCCTGGTGATCCCTGCTGCTGCCAAGGGCAAGCGCATCACGGTGACCGTCAGTGCGACGCTCGCCGGCTATGCCAAGACGAGCGAGACGAGCAAGAAGACACTGTCGGTGAAGGGGTAGGTCACATGGAGGACGCCGTCGTCGGCGTTCGGTGGCCACGCCACCGACTCATACTCGTCGAGGTCGACCGCGACGGTCGGCCTCGGCCGCGTCCGACGAGGTTCTCCACAACCTTTGCCTTGCCCCTGTTTCTGCACGGCTCGCGCTGGGTAGCGTGACGGTGCACGTTCTCGGGGAAGCAGGTGCCGCACGATGGCCGTTGATCGCGTCACGCGACCGCACGCCGACGACCTCGTCGAGCGCCTCGACCTGCAGGTGCGCGAGCGCGTGCGACGCGAGGGCGTCGACCCGCAGCGCGAGGCCCTCGTCGTACGCCGCATCGCCGAGGACGTCGTCCGCGACCACGACGACCTCAGCCTCACCGGAGCGGTCGCGCCCGTCGCCGACGACAGCGCGATGGTGGGTGAGCTCGTCGCCCGCGTGTCGGGCTTCGGGCCGCTGCAGCCCTTCCTCGACGACCCGGAGGTCGAGGAGGTCTGGATCAACGACCCCAGCCGGGTCTTCATCGCTCGCCGCGGGCGCCACGAGCTGACCAACCTCCGGCTCGACGCGGCGCAGGTCAACGAGCTCGTCGAGCGGATGCTGAAGTCGAGCGGACGCCGGATCGACATCTCAACCCCGTTCGTCGACGCGATGCTGCCCGAGGGGCACCGCCTCCACGTCGTGCTCGAAGGCATCACCCGCGGCTTCACCGCGGTCAACATCCGCAAGTTCCTGCTCCGCGCCCACCGACTGTCCGACCTGGTGTCGCTGGGCAGCCTGACGCCCGAGGCGGCGCGCTTCCTCGAGGCATCGGTGCGCGCCGGCCTCAACATCCTCGTCGCGGGCGGCACCCAGGCCGGCAAGACGACGATGCTCAACTGCCTCGCGGCCGCGGTGCCCGGTGGTGAGCGCGTGGTGAGCGCGGAGGAGGTCTTCGAGCTGCGCTTCTCCCACCCCGACTGGGTCGCGATGCAGACCCGGCAGGCCGGGCTCGAGCAGACCGGCGAGATCGTGCTGCGCGACCTCGTGAAGGAGGCGCTCCGGATGCGACCGAGCCGGATCCTGGTCGGCGAGGTCCGCGCGGCCGAGTGCCTCGACCTCCTGCTCGCCCTCAACTCCGGCCTGCCGGGCATGGCCACCCTCCACGCCAACAGCGCCCGCGAGGCGTTGGTCAAGATGTGCACCCTGCCGCTGCTGGCCGGTGACAACATCTCGGCGCGCTTCGTGGTGCCCACGGTCGCCACCAGCGTCGACCTCGTGGTGCACCTCGGCCTCGGCGCCGACGGCGTACGCCGCGTCAACGAGATCGTCTCCGTTCCGGGGCGGGTGGAGGCCGACGTCATCGAGGTTGAGCCGATCTTCGTCCGGCACGGAGCCGAGCTTCGGCGCAGCGGGGGAGTGCCCGCGCGCGTCGAGCGCTACGAGCGGGTCGGCATCGACGTCCACCAGCTGCTCGCCTCCGAGGAGGTCGCTCGCTGATGGGTGCGCTCGTCGGGCTGGGGGTGGGCATCGGCCTGCTGCTGATCTGGTCCGCCTTCGCCCTGCCGCGCAAGCCGCGGTCTACGACACCGACCTCGACGGCGCTGGGTCGCCTCCTCGGCCGCGCCGGCCTTGCGGACGTCACGCCGGCGAGCGTGCTGACGTTGTGCCTCGTCCTGTTCGCCGTGGCCTTTGCGCTCGTGCAGGCGGTGTCGAGGACCGTTCCGGTGGCGGTCGTGTTCGCCGCCATGGCCGCCTACCTCCCGATCGCCGTGCTGCGCCAGCGGGCGGCCCGCCGGCTGCGTGACTTCGCCGAGGTGTGGCCCGAGGCGGTCGACAACCTCGCGAGCGCCGTGCGCGCCGGGCTCTCCCTCCCCGACGCCGTCGCCGCGCTCGGCACCAACGGGCCCGAGGCCCTGCGCGCCGACTTCGCCCAGTTCGCCCTCGACTACCAGGTCACCGGCCGGTTCGGCGAGTGCCTCGACCGGCTCAAGGACCGGCTCGCCGACCCCGTCGGCGACCGCGTGATCGAGGGGCTGCGGCTGGCGCGCGAGGTCGGCGGCGGCGATCTCGGCCGCCTGCTGCGCAACCTCTCCGGTTTCCTCCGCGACGACGCGCGCACGCGGTCCGAGCTCGAGTCACGGCAGGCCTGGACCGTCAACGGCGCTCGGCTGGCCGTCGCCGCGCCGTGGATCGTCCTGCTGCTGATGTCGTTCCAGACCACGGCGATCCGGCAGTACGCCTCGCCGGGTGGCGTCCTCGTGCTGGGCATCGGGTTCGGCGTCTGCGTGCTCGCCTACTGGGCGATGATGCGCATCGGCCGGCTGCCGACCGAGAAGCGGATCCTGTCGTGAGCACCACGGTGTGGGGTGCGCTCCTCGGTGCCGTCGCCGGCGCGGGCCTGCTCCTCCTCGGCCTGCGGATCGCGGTGCTGCGCCGGCCGCAGCTGTCGGTCCGCGTGCTGCCCTACCTCCGCGACGTGCCCCGCCTCGACGAGGGCGGGCTGCTGCGACCGCTGACGCCCGCGCCCACCTCGGCCGTCGCGGGGATCTTCGGCCCGCCGCTGCGCCGGGCCGCCGACCTGGTCGAGCGGGTGCTCGGCGGCACMGCGTCCGTACGCCGTCGGCTCCAGCGCGCCGGCCTCGACCGCACCGTCCAGGACTTCCGGATCGAGCAGGTCGTCTGGGGGCTGGTGGGCTTCGCGGCCGCGGCCGCCGTCGTCCTGCTGCGGGCGCTCGGTGGCGTCGGGAGCGTCGGCACCGGCGCGGTCTTCTGCGTGCTCGGCTTCGTGTGCGGCGTCTTCCTCCGCGACAACCGGCTCAGCACCCAGGTCAAGAACCGCGAGCGACAGGTCCTCGTCGAGTTCCCGACGGTCGCCGAGCTGCTGGCCCTGTCGGTCGCCGCCGGTGAGAGCCCGGTGTCGGCGCTCGACCGCGTCGTACGCCGCAGCCACGGCGCGCTCTCCGACGACCTCGCGCAGGTGCTCGCCCGGATCCGCACGGGCGAGCCCGTCGGGGCCGCCTTCGAGTCGCTCGCCCGCTCCACCGGGCTGCCGATCGTGGCCCGGTTCGCCACCGGCATCACCGTGGCGATGGAGCGCGGCACCCCGCTGGCCGACGTCCTCCACGCCCAGGCCGCCGACGTACGAGAAGCAGGTCGGCGCCTGCTCATCGAGACCGCCGCCCGCAAGGAGATCGCGATGATGGCGCCCGTCGTGTTCTTCGTGCTGCCGGTGACGATCCTGTTCGCCTTCTACCCCGGGGTGCTGGGCCTGCGGCTCACCACGCCATGACGCCTTCCAACGAAAGGACACGCCATGCATCCGTCCGTCTCGGGACTCCTCCTCCACCTCACGACACGACCTCCTGACGCTCGTGACGACCGTGGCGATGTGCCCGGCTGGGTGATGGTCACGCTGATGACCGCCATCGTCGTCGCCGCGCTGACGCCGTTCGTCAGCGACGAGCTGCGCGCCCTGCTGGCTCGGGCCTTCGCGATGGTCAGCGGCTAGGGGCCCGGTGCCTCGCCGCGCCCGCACCAGCGAGCGCGGGGCTGCGGTCGTCGACTTCGTCCTCGTCCTGCTCGTCCTCCTCCCGCTGGTCATCGGCATCCTGCAGCTCGCGCTGGTGCTCCACGTGCGCAACACCCTCGCCTCCGCCGCAGCGGAGGGCGCCCGCCACGCAGCGGTCGCCGGCTCGTCGGCCCCCGCCGGCCGGGCCAAGGTGCAGGAGCTGGTCAGCGGTGCCCTGTCCGCGGACTTCGTCCGCACGGTGACCGTCCGCCCGGCCCTCGTCGGGGGAGCTCCGGGCTACGAGGCCGTCGTGACCGCCGACGTGGGCCTGCTCGGCTTCGGAGGGGCAGGCGTGCCCGTCCGCGTCTCGGGACACGCCATCGCCGAGGTGGCACCACCGTGACCCGGACGCGACTGAACGCGCGGCGAGACGAGCAGGGCTCCGCCCTCGTCGAGCTCACCTGGCTCGCGATCATCCTGCTGGTCCCGCTCGTCTGGATCGTCATCTCGGTCTTCGAGGTGCAGCAGGGGGCGTTCGCCACCAGCGCCGCCGCCCGCGCTGCCGGGCGGGCCTACGCCCTGGCGCCGGACGACGCCACGGGAGCGGCCCGCGTCGACGCCGTCGTACGCCAGGTGCTGGCCGACCAGGGCACCCCCGGCCAGCGCGCCCGGGTGACCGTCACGTGCGACGCCCCCGCAGGCAACTGCCACGTCGGCACGTCGGTCATCACCGTCCGCGTCGACTCCGGGGTGGAGCTGCCGTTCTTCCCGGCGATCCTCGGCAAGGGCGCCGCGGTCTTCTCGCTCGACGCGACCCACACGGTCCCGATCGGGCAGTACGTCGAGAGCGGGTCCGACGACGGCCAGGACGACGAGCGATGAGGTGCCGCGACGAGGAGGGACAGGTGACGCTGCTGATCATCGGGTTCGCGAGCATCCTGCTGATGGCCATCGTGGTCGTGATCGACGCGTCGGCCGCCTACCTCCAGCGGCAGGGCCTCGACAACCTCGCCGACGGTGCGGCGCTCTACGGCGCCGACCTCGGGTCCGCCGGCATCTACGAGCAGGGCCTCGACGGCGAGCGCCTCACCCAGCAGGAGGCCGCGGTCGAGGCCGCGGTGCGCGACTACCTCGCCCGCGCCGACGCCGGCTCGACGTACCCCGGCATCGACGTCGGCGTACGCGTCGACCCGGTCGGCCGCTCCGTCACGGTCCGGCTGAGCGCGCCGCTCGACCTGCCGCTCACCATCCCCGGCTCACCGAGCAGCCCGACGGTCGGCGCGAGCAGCACCGCAGCGGTGACGGTGGTGCCGTGACCGAGGTCCGCGTAACGGCCGTCACGCTGCCCACCCCATCAGATGGTCCGTGGCGGGACTCGCGGCGGGTCGCCGGTAGTTTCAAGGCATGACCGAGACCTGGCCCGGCACTGCCTACCCCCTGGGTGCCACCTTCGACGGCACCGGCACGAACTTCGCCCTGTTCAGCGAGGTCGCCGAGCGCGTCGAGCTGTGCCTGTTCGACCCCGACCCCGACAACCTCGGCTCCTTCACCGAGACGCGGCTCGAGGTCACCGAGGTCGACGCCTACGTCTGGCACTGCTACATCCCGACCGTGCAGCCCGGTCAGCGCTACGGCTATCGCGTCCACGGCCCGTGGGACCCCACCCAGGGCCAGCGCTGCAACCCCAACAAGCTGCTCCTCGACCCCTACGCCAAGGCCACGGCCGGCGACATCGACTGGGACCAGTCGCTGTTCGCCTACAACTTCGGTGACGAGGACTCGCGCAACGACGACGACTCCGCGGCGCACATGACGCACGGCGTGGTCATCAACCCGTTCTTCGACTGGGAGGGTGACCGCCGCCTCTCCATCCCCTACAACGAGTCCTTCATCTACGAGGCGCACGTCAAGGGCCTCACCCAGCTGCACCCCGACGTGCCGGAGGAGCAGCGTGGGACGTACGCCGGGCTGGCGCACCCCTCGGTCACCGCCCACCTCAAGAAGCTCGGCGTCACGGCGATCGAGCTGATGCCGGTCCACCAGTTCGTGCAGGACTCGACCCTGTTGGACCAGGGCCTGCGCAACTACTGGGGCTACAACACCCTCGCCTTCCTCGCTCCGCACGCCGACTACGCCTCGAGCCAGCAGGGCCAGCAGGTCCAGGAGTTCAAGGCGATGGTCAAGGCGATGCACGCCGCCGGCATCGAGGTCATCCTCGACGTGGTCTACAACCACACCGCCGAGGGCAACCACCTCGGCCCGACGCTGAGCTTCAAGGGCATCGACAACGCGGCCTACTACCGCCTCGTCGAGGACGACCAGCGCTACTACATGGACTACACCGGCACCGGCAACACCCTCAACGTGCGCCACCCCCACTCGGTGCAGCTGATCATGGACTCGCTGCGCTACTGGGTCACCGAGATGCACGTCGACGGCTTCCGCTTCGACCTCGCCGCCACCCTGGCCCGCGAGTTCTACGACGTCGACAAGCTCTCCACCTTCTTCGAGATGGTGCAGCAGGACCCGGTCGTCAGCCAGGTCAAGCTGATCGCCGAGCCGTGGGACATCGGCCCCGGCGGCTACCAGGTCGGCGGCTTCCCGCCGCAGTGGACCGAGTGGAACGGCGCCTACCGCGACACCGTGCGCGACTTCTGGCGCGGCGAGCCGTCGCTGGGCGAGTTCGCCTCCCGGCTGTCCGGCTCCTCCGACCTCTACGAGCACTCCGGTCGCCGGCCCTTCGCCAGCATCAACTTCGTCACCGCCCACGACGGCTTCACGCTGCGCGACCTCGTCTCCTACAACGAGAAGCACAACGAGGCCAACGGCGAGGACAACAACGACGGCGAGAGCCACAACCGCTCGTGGAACCACGGCGTCGAGGGCCCGACCGACGACGCCGAGATCCTCGAGGCGCGGGCCCGCGAGCAGCGCAACTTCATCGCCACGCTGCTGCTCAGCCAGGGGGTGCCGATGCTCCTGCACGGCGACGAGCTGAGCCGCACCCAGGACGGCAACAACAACACGTACGCCCAGGACAGCGAGATCAGCTGGCTGCACTGGGACGACGCCGACAAGCCGCTCATCGAGTTCACCGCGGCGGTCGCCAAGCTGCGCGCCGACCACCCGACCTTCCACCGCAAGCGGTTCTTCACCGGCAGCACGGTGCGCACCGGCGACGGCGAGCGCCTCAACGACATCGTCTGGCTCGGCCTCGACGGGGAGCCGATGGAGGACGGCGACTGGGAGGGCAGCAAGGCGATCGGCATGTACCTCAATGGCAACGGCATCGCCGGCAAGGACGCCCGCGGAGCCACCATCACCGACGACCACTTCCTGCTCTACTTCAACGCCGACGGCCCGGCGACGGTGACCCTGCCGGCGGAGGAGTACGCCGCCGCGTGGGACGTGGTGATCGACACCGGCGGCAACGCCGACGCCGGCCCGACGCACGAGGCCGGGGAAACGTTCGACCTCAACACGCACAGCCTCGTCGTGCTCCGCGAGCACTCCGAGCCCGAGGCCAGCCCGGACCACTCGGTGGCGGCATCACTCGCGGCCCGCTCGGGCACGGACCTCACGTGAGCGACGCACACCCGCCCGCCCGGCCCGAGCGTCGTACGCCGCACAGCACCTATCGCCTGCAGGTCAGCCCCGACTTCACGTTGTACGACGCCGCGCAGGTGCTGCCCTACCTGCACGACCTCGGCGTGGACTGGGTCTACCTCTCGCCGCTCCTGGCCTCCGAGCCCGGCAGCACCCACGGCTACGACGTCGTCGCCTTCGACCACGTCGACCCCGAGCGGGGCGGCGAGGAGGGCCTGGCCGCGCTGTCGGCCGAGGCGAGGCGCCTCGGGATGGGCGTGCTGGTCGACATCGTGCCCAACCACGTCGGCGTCGCCACCCCCTCGGAGGACCCGTGGTGGTGGGACGTGCTCAAGCTCGGCCGCGAGTCGGAGCACGCGTCGGCCTTCGACGTCGACTGGGCGGCCGGCGACGGCCGCATCGTCATCCCGGTCATCGGCGACGACGACGAGGGCGCCATCGAGGTCGGGAAGGACGAGGTCCGCTACCACGACCAGCGCTTCCCGCTGGCTCCCGACACCTCGACGCTGGAGGAGCAGCACTACGAGCTGGTCAACTGGCGCGCGGCCGACGAGGACCTCAACTATCGCCGCTTCTTCGCCGTCAACACCCTGGCCGCCGTGCGCGTCGAGGACCCCGAGGTCTTCGCCGAGACCCACGTCGAGATCAAGCGGTGGTTCGACGAGGGCCTCGTCGACGGGCTGCGGGTCGACCACCCCGACGGCCTGCGCGACCCCAAGCGCTACCTCGACGACCTCGCCGCCCTCACCGGCGGCGCCTACGTGCTCGTCGAGAAGATCCTCGAGCCCGGCGAGCACCTGCCCGGGGAGTGGGCGACCGACGGCACCACCGGCTACGACGCGCTCGCGCTCATCGACCGGCTGCTCACCGATCCGGCCGGGGAGGCCCCGCTCACCGCGCTGGAGGACCGGCTCCGCGGCGCGTCGGTCGACTGGGAGCAGATGGTCCACGACAACAAGCGCGCCGTCGCCGACGGCATCCTGCACTCCGAGGTCCTCCGCATCACGCGTGAGGTCGAGCGGGTCCTGGACTCGCGGGAGGAGAGCGCCGACGAGGACGCCGTCGCCGACGCCATCGGCGAGCTGCTGGCCTGCTTCCCCGTCTACCGCTCCTACCTCCCCGAGGGCCGCGACCACCTCGACCAGGCCTTCGCCGCCGCGCGCACGCACCGCCCGGACCTCTCAGCGACGTACGACGTCCTCGAGCCCCTGCTGCACGACGAGTGGAGCCAGCCGGCCCGGCGCCTCCAGCAGACCTCGGGCATGGTCATGGCCAAGGGCGTCGAGGACTGCTCGTTCTACCGCTGGTCGCGGCTGACGTCGCTCAACGAGGTCGGCGGCGACCCGTCGATCTTCGCGATCGACGTCGACGACTGGCACGAGGCGATGGCCGCGCGCCAGCGCGACTGGCCCGACGCGATGGTCACCCTCTCCACGCACGACACCAAGCGCGGCGAGGACGTCCGCGCCCGGATCACCGTGCTCGCCGAGGAGCCCGGCCACTGGGAGCGGGCGCTCGACGAGCTGCTCCGCCTCGCACCCGTCCCCGACGAGGGCTTCGGCTCGCTGCTGTGGCAGGCCGTGCTCGGCGCCTGGACGCCCGACCACCTGCCCGACCTCCGCGACCGGCTGCACGGCTATGCCGAGAAGGCGATGCGGGAGGCCGGCGACCGGACGACGTGGACCGAGCCCGACGAGGCGTACGAGTCGCAGGTGCACGCCGCGGTCGACGCGGTCTTCGACGCAGGCGGCGTGCGCGCCGTGCTGGTCGACCTCGCCGCGCGCATCGACGAGCCCGCCCAGGCCAACTCGCTCGTGGCCAAGCTGCTCGCGATCACGATGCCGGGCGTGCCCGACGTCTACCAGGGCAGCGAGCTCTGGGAGACCTCGCTGGTCGACCCGGACAACCGCCGCCCCGTCGACTTCGACCACCGCGCCGCGGTGCTCGCCGGCACCGCCGAGGACGACGCCGCGACCAAGCTGCACGTCACCTGCACCGCCCTGACCCTGCGGCGCGAGCGGCCGGAGCTGTTCACCGGCTACACGCCGGTCACCGCCTCCGGGTCCGCCGCGGCGCACGCGGTCGCCTTCGACCGCGGTGGCGCGATCGCCGTCGCCACCCGCCTCCCCGTGGGGCTGGCCGCGGCCGGCGGCTGGAACGACACCGCCCTCGACCTGCCCGAGGGTCGGTGGCACGACGTGCTCACCGGCCTCGACACCGACGGCCGGCTCGCGACCCTGCTCGCCGTCCACCCCGTCGCCCTGCTGGTCAAGAAGGACTGAGGAAGGACTGACATGACCACGCCCTCTCGGGGACCCTTTGACGTCTGGGCACCGCGCCCGCGGCGGGTGCGGCTGAGCATGGCCGCCCCCGATGGGCAGAGCGTCGTGGAGATGACCCGCGACGCCGACGGTTGGTGGGCGCCGGCAGGACCGGTGCCGACGGACGAGTCGGTCGACTACGGCTACCTCGTCGACGACGACCCCGACCCGCGTCCCGACCCGCGCTCGCGCCGGCAGCCCGGCGGCGTGCACGAGCTCTCGCGGCGGGACCGGACGACGTACGAGTGGGGCGACGCCGCCTGGACCGGCCGCCAGCTGGCGGGGTCGGTCGTCTACGAGCTGCACATCGGCACCTTCACCCCGGACGGCACCCTCGACTCCGCCGTCGAGCGGCTCGACCACCTCGTCGACCTCGGCGTCGACCTCGTCGAGCTGCTCCCGGTCAACTCCTTCAACGGCACCCACAACTGGGGCTACGACGGCGTCGGCTGGTTCGCCGTCCACGAGCAGTACGGCGGCCCCGACGCCTACCGCCGCTTCGTCGACGCCTGCCACGCGAGGGGCCTCGGGGTGGTCCAGGACGTGGTGCACAACCACTTCGGCCCCTCGGGCAACTACCTCCCGCTGTTCGGCCCCTACCTCAAGGCCGGGCGCAACACGTGGGGCGACCTGGTCAACCTCGACGGCGAGGACTCGGCGGAGGTGCGCCGCTACATCCTCGACAACGTCCGGATGTGGTTCGAGGACTACCACGTCGACGCCCTGCGGCTCGACGCCGTGCACGCGCTGCAGGACACCTCGCAGGTCCACCTCCTCGAGGAGATGGCGGTCGAGACCGCCGCGCTGTCGGCCCACCTGCGGCGCCCGCTCACCCTGATCGCCGAGTCCGACCTCAACGACACGCTCCTCGTACGCCCGCGGGAGGCCGGCGGCTACGGCCTCGACGCGCAGTGGAGCGACGACTTCCACCACGCCGTCCACGTCGCGCTGAGCGGCGAGACCTCCGGCTACTACGCCGACTTCGAGCCGCTCGAGGCGCTGGCCAAGGTGTGCGAGAAGGGGTTCTTCCACGACGGGACGTTCTCGTCGTTCCGCGAGCGCGACCACGGCACGGCCGTCGACACCGAGCACATGCCGACCTGGCGGCTCGTGGTGGCCAACCAGAACCACGACCAGATCGGCAACCGCGCCCGCGGCGACCGGCTCGCCGAGCACCTCGACGACGACCAGCTCGCCTGCGCCGCCCTGCTGACGCTCGCCGGGCCGTTCACCCCGATGCTGTTCATGGGGGAGGAGTGGGCGGCCTCGACGCCGTTCGCGTTCTTCACCTCCCACCCCGAGCCCGAGCTCGGGAAGGCGACGGCGGACGGCCGCATCGCCGAGTTCGAGAGGATGGGCTGGGACCCCGACGAGGTCCTCGATCCCCAGGACCCCGAGACGTTCCGCCGCTCGAAGCTGGACTGGGACGAGCTGTCCGGAGGTCGCCATGCGGTGGTGCTGGAGTGCTACCGGCGACTCGGCCGGCTGCGCCGCGAGCTGCCGCAGCTGACCGACCCGGCATTCGGCTCGGTCTCGTGCACCGTCGAGGGCCGGCTGTTCACCATGCGCCGCGGCGACCTGCTCGTCGTCGTCAACGCCGGCGACACGACCGCGACGACCCGGGTCGGGGAGCGCGAGGTCCTCTTCGAGACCCCTGCCGGGGTCGACGTACGCGACGGGGTGCTGTCGGTGCCGGCGCACGCCGGAACTCTTCTCGGACCGATCACAACTTTCTCCTGACCGGCGGCGTCTCCCTCGTTGAACGGCCCGTTCCCGGGCCCACACGACGGGGATAGAACCATGAACCGCTTGACCGCACTGGCCGCCACCGTGGCCCTCGCCGCCGGCTCGCTGGCGCTCACCGCGCCGACGCAGGCCGCGCCTGCCAAGGCCCAGGCCTACAAGATCACCGCCAAGGCCAACCTCGAGGTCGCCGTCGCCAAGGAGGACACCGTCAAGGTCAAGGGGCGCGTGACGCCCAAGGCCGCCGGCGAGAAGGTCGTCCTGCAGCAGCGCGTGGGCAACAAGAAGTCGTGGAAGTCCACGGGCGACGCCAAGATCAAGAAGAACGGCACCTACGTCCTCAAGGACAAGCCCTCGACCCAGGGCCCGCGCGAGTACCGCGTCCTCAAGCCGGCCTCGAAGGGCCTCAAGAAGGGCTACAGCAAGGCCCTGGCCGTCGAGGTCTACAAGTGGGAGAAGCTGGTCTACCGGCCCAGCGGCCCCCGCGTCAACGTCGAGCCCACCGGCGTCCTGATCGGCGCCGAGTACTTCGGCCAGAGCCTGGCGACCACCAACGCCCGCACGCCGTCGTCGGTCGAGTACACCCTGGGTCGCAAGTGCACCGACCTTCGGGCGACCTATGCCCTCACCGACAGCTCGACCACCGGCGCCACCGGCTCAGTGACGGTCAGCGCCGACGACAAGGTCCTGGCCGCGCACCCGCTGGCCATCGGCACGGTCGTCGCCGACGAGGTCCTCGACGTCTCGGACGTCTTCCGCCTCAAGGTCGACCTGATCACCAACACGGTCACGCCGACCGACGCCGCCGTCGCCGCCGTCGCGACGCCCGAGGTGCTCTGCACGCGCTGACGCGCACCCGATCCGCAGCGGCGGGCACGACCGGAATCACAGGCCGGGAGTGCTCGCCGCTGCTGCTTGTCCGACCGGTGCTTTCGACACCCTTCCCGCGTGCGCCGTACTGTTGCTCCTTGTGGCAGGCATCGACTTCGACGTAGAGATCAAGCAGCTCCGGGCGACCATGAAGACCGTCGGCCAGGTCCTCAACCTCGACCGCATGCGTGGGGAGATCGCGGACCTGGGCGAGCAGGTGGCAGCCCCCGACCTGTGGGACGACGTCGGGAGCGCGACCCGCATCACCGGTCGGCTCTCCGCCCTGCAGGGCGAGATGGACCGCTTCACCAGCCTCGAGACCCGCATCGAGGACCTCGCCCTCATGGTCGAGATGGCCCAGGAGGAGGGCGACGCCGACACGCTCGCCGACTCGGAGCGGGAGCTCGGACGGATCAAGAAGTCCGTCGAGTCGCTCGAGATCCGCACGCTGCTCGCAGGTGAGTACGACGAGCGCGAGGCCATCGTGACGATCCGCTCGGGCGCCGGTGGCGTCGACGCCGCCGACTTCGCCGAGATGCTGATGCGGATGTACACGCGCTGGGCCGAGCAGCACAAGTACGGCGTCGAGGTCTATGAGGTGTCCTACGCCGAGGAGGCGGGCATCAAGTCCGCCGAGTTCGCCATCCACGCGCCCTACGCCTACGGCACGCTCTCGGTCGAGGCCGGGACCCACCGCCTGGTGCGGATCAGCCCCTTCGACAACCAGGGCCGCCGCCAGACCTCCTTCGCTGCCGTCGAGGTGGTGCCGATGCTCGAGCAGACCGACGAGATCGAGGTCGACGAGAACGAGATCCGCACCGACGTCTTCCGGTCCGGCGGTCCCGGCGGTCAGTCGGTCAACACGACGGACTCCGCGGTGCGCCTGACCCACATCCCGACCGGCATCGTCGTGTCCTGCCAGAACGAGAAGTCGCAGCTGCAGAACAAGGCCTCGGCAATGGTCGTCCTCAAGGCCAAGCTGCTCGCCAGGAAGAAGGCCGAGGAGGCCGCGCTCAAGAAGGACCTCAAGGGCGATGTCCAGGCCAGCTGGGGCGACCAGATGCGCAACTACGTCCTCAACCCCTACCAGGTCGTCAAGGACCTGCGCACCGGCCACGAGTCCGGCAACCCCAGCGCCGTCTTCGACGGCGACCTCGACGACTTCATGGAGGCCGGCATCCGCTGGCGCCGGGGTGCGGACAAGGTCGACGCCTGAGGTGTTTCGCAGCCGCCACCCGGGGTAGACGTGGGTCACTGACACGCTGAGCACCGGGGGGACACATGTCGCAGCTGCAGGTCGGCTTCGCCGCGTTGCAGGACGCCGCCAACGCCGCGCAGGGCGCGGCGGCCGACGCCAAGGGACACGGGTCCGCCGACGCGCTGACCTGGGCAGGAGGCGGGATCCCGGGTGCCTCCTCGGTCGGCCACCTGCGTGAGCTCGGCACGAGCTGGGACGACGAGGTCGCCGCGTGGGTGACGGCGGCCGACGACTTCGGCGCCGACCTCGCTGCCGCCGGCGAGGACTACCGCTCGGTCGACCAGACCACGGGTGGCCTGTTCGGCGGCCTGCTGGGCGGTGGCTGATGACGGTCACCTACGGCGACGCAAAGCGCTGGCAGTCCGAGCCGCTCGGCACCGCCGGCGACAGCCTCAAGAAGGACCTCGACGCCCTCGAGGGCGCCCGCGACCAGCTCGAGACGCAGGGCGTGCCCGAGTCGTGGACCGGGCTGGCCGTGACGTTCGCCGTCGCGCGCCGCACACTGCTGGTCAAGTGGCTCGACCGCCACATCGACGGCAAGCGCCAGATGCAGCGCGCCCTCTACGACGCCGAGACCATCGTCGCGGAGGTCGAGCGCCTGGTCACCGAGGTCGAGGGGGAGGCCCGCGCCAAGGACTTCTCGATCAGCTCCGACGGCACGGTCAGCGACGTCAGCGACCCGCCGACCTTCCCGAACCGCTACGAGGCCGACGAGTGGTCCCGCATCCGCCAGCAGACCGCACAGGAGCTGGCCGACGACGTCTCCACCATCCTCGGCCGGGCGGCCGCCGCCGACGCGACCATCGCGGGCGGCGTACCACCGGGCCACGTGGACTCCGTCGACGACTACGGCGTCGCCGACCCGGAGGTCGCCGAGCGGTGGGCCTCGATGACCGACGACGAGCGGCGCGCGGTGGTGGAGGAGATGATCGAGGAGCAGGCGGCCGAGGCCGGCATCCCGACCCCGACCATCACGTGGGAGCCCGAGACGTGGGACCTCTGGGGCCAGGCGCGCGGCGGAGGGTCGGAGATCGCGCTCAACGAGGGCATCCTCGACGACCCGTTCATCCTCAACACCGCCGCCCACGAGATGCGGCACGCCCGCCAGTTCGAGGCCATCGACGACCAGGACGCGTGGCGCTGGCCGTGGCAGGACGACCCGTTCGACATGCACCAGGATGACGGGATCACCGAGGAGCAGGCCGAGGAGTGGGACGAGAACTTCGACGACTACAAGTCCACGTCCAACGGTGACACCTACGAGGAGTACTTCGAGCAACCGGTCGAGGTCGACGCACGTCGCACCGGCAAGCAGGAGCTCGAGGACATGACCGAGGAAGAGCTCGAGCGGCTCCTCGAGGAAGGACAGCAATGACACCCGTGACGACGTACGCCGACCTGGTCGACGCCCACCTCGCCGACCCGAGCGCCGAGACGCTCGAGCCCCTGCGCGACGCCGTGCGCGCCGCCCCCGGGTTCGACCCGGAGCTGCGGGTGCGCAAGCATGCCGACGTCCTGATCCGCGAGGGGCGCCACGCCGACGCGGTCGCGGCGCTCGAGGCGAGCATGCCCGGGTCGCTGCTCAGCCCGGCCGCCCACGCGATGCTGGCCGCCGCGTTGCGGCGCACCGGCCGCGAGGAC